>DASTGG010000414.1:0-10499 GCA_035719385.1 Usitatibacter sp. | reverse complement strand
GAAATTCACCGAGGGGCTGGCGGGACGCGCGCGCTGCATCGTCGCGCATCCGGTGAACCCGCCGCACCTGGTGCCCGTCGTGGAGCTGTGCGGCGCGCCGTGGACGGCGCCCGAGACGAAGGCGCGCGCGCTGCAGATCCTGCGCGGCGTGGGCCAGGTGCCGATCGACGTGAAGCGCGAGATCGACGGCTTCATCCTCAACCGCCTGCAGGTGGCGCTGCTCACCGAGGCGTTCCGCCTCGTGCAGGAAGGCTACGTGAGCCCCGGGGACCTCGACCACACGATCGCCGACGGGCTGGGCCTGCGCTGGGCGTTCATGGGCCCGTTCGAGACCATCGAGCTCAACGCACCCGGCGGCGTGCCCGATTATTGCGAGCGCTACGTGCCCTGGTTCCGCCGCTACATGGCCGACCTGCCGCGGCCCACGGTGTGGGACGATGCGCAATGGAAGCGCGCCTGCGAGGCGTGGGGACGCTCGCCCTCGCCCGCGCAGGTCGCCGGCAAGACCCTGTGGCGCGACGAGCGCCTCGCCGCGCTGGTGGCCCACAAGCGCGCGCAGAAAACCCATTCCGATTGATCGAGAAGGAGAACGAACATGGCCGAAGCCAAGACCGCCAAAGCGCCGCGCAAGGTGATCATCACCTGCGCCGTCACGGGCGCCATCCACACGCCGACGATGTCGCCGTACCTGCCCATCACGCCCGACGAGATCGCCGAGGCCGCCATCGGCGCCCACGAAGCCGGCGCGGCCATCGTGCACCTGCACGCGCGCGACCCGAAGGACGGCCGCCCCGACCAGCGCCCGGAGGCGTTCGCGCCGTTCCTCGCGAGGATCAAGCAGGCCTGCAACGTCGTGGTGAACATCACCACGGGCGGGGCGCCCACGATGCTCGCCGAGGAGCGCGTGCGGCCGTGCGCGCATTTCAAGCCGGAGGTGGCGTCGCTCAACATGGGCTCGATGAATTTCGGCCTCTTCCCGATGCTCGCGCGCTACAAGGAATTCAAGTACGACTGGGAGAAGCCCTACCTCGAGGGCAGCGACGAGCGCATCTTCAAGAACACGTTCCGCGACATCAAGATGATCCTCGACACGTGCCGCGCCAACGACACGCGCTTCGAGATCGAGTGCTACGACATCGGGCACCTCTACACGCTCAAGCACTTCGCCGACCGCGGCGTGGTGAAGCCGCCCTTCTTCATCCAGTCGGTGTTCGGGATCCTGGGCGGCATCGGCCCGCACCCCGAGGACGTGGCGCACATGAAGCGCACCGCCGACCGGCTCTTCGGCGACCAGTTCCAGTGGAGCGTGCTCGGCGCCGGCCGCAACCAGTTGCCCATCGCCGCGCAGTCGCTCGCGTTGGGCGGGCACGTTCGCGTGGGCCTCGAGGATTCGTTGTGGATGGGGCCCGGCAGGCTCGCCAGGACCAACGCCGAGCAGGTGCGCGCCGCGCGGCAGATGATCGAGGGCCTGGGCTACGAGGTCGCCACGCCCGACGAGGCGCGCGCCATCCTGCACCTCAAGGGCGGCAGCAACGTGAACTTCTGATATCCGTGCGCGTACACTGCGCCCATGAACATCGAGAAGATCAAGGTACGCACGGAGGCTGGCCAGCTCCTGGAGGTGGTCGTGCTCGACAAGCGGGCGGATCGCATCCAGGTGGTGATCGGACAAGGCGAGCACAGCGTGAAGTGCGAGCTCCTGCCCACGCGCAACGGGCTCGCGTACGCGGGCAGCGTCATGGGCCGCGAGCTCGTCTACGAGCGCAGCCGGGAGCAGGTGCAGGCCGACATCGATCGCCTCGACCCGCGGCTTCGGCAATCGTCGCGCCGGCGCTGAGCCTGTCCGCAAGACACCTGTCGGCGGCGACACGAAATCGCCGGGCGCGTCAACGTACCACGATCGTCTCCGGATCGTCCGCGTGCTCGAGCAGCAACGCACGCACGCGCGCCTGCCACAGCGACTGGAAGAGCTTCTCGTCCGCGGGCGAGGCCTCGCCGCGAATCGCCCGCTGGATGAGCGGCCCCATGCGTGGATCGCCCGGCACGCGATCGAGGCGCGCGGAGACGCTGGCCGAGGCGCCCGTATCCAGGCGCGTGAAGCGCATCTGGTCCTCGATGCCGGCCTCGAAGAAGAGCAGGTTGCGCCGGTCGAACTTGCCGCCGATGCCCTTGAAGCCCGTCTCCTGCGTCGCGCCCGTGAGGAATCCGGCCACGTTCGCGATGACGCCGGTGACGCCCTCCTGCGGCGGATCGCGCAATTCCACGCGGACGTTGCCGCGCTCCGGCAAGTCGTCGCCATAGAGCGCGCGCAAGCCCGCGCGGGTCATGAGGTATGCCGAGGCCACCGTGGGACACGAATGGCCGGCGAGCTTCACGACGTCCGCGTAGTGGTACTCGAACACGCCGCCTTCGGCCGCGCCGAGGAAACGGGCGAGCGGGTCGCGCACGGTGATGCGCGGGGCCGCCTCGAAGAAGTCGGGAAAGGACATGGGGTGGTTCTCCTGCGGGAACGGTACACTCTTTCGCATGAAAGCCGCCTTCTACGAACGCCTCGGCGCGGCACGCGAGGTGCTGCAGGTGGGCGACGTGCCCGACCCGTCGCCCTCCCCGGGCGAGGTGCGCGTGCGCGTCCAGTGGTCGGGGGTCAACCCGTCCGACACCAAGTCGCGCATGGGGTTGCGCAGCCGCGTGATGCCCTTCCCGCGCGTCATCCCGCACAGCGACGGCATGGGGGTGATCGACGCCGTCGGCGAAGGCGTGCCCACGGCGCGCATCGGCGAGCGCGTGTGGATCTGGAACGCGGCGTGGGGACGCGCGCATGGCACCGCGTGCGAGCGTGTGTGCCTGCCGCATGCGCAGGCCGTGCCGCTGCCGGAAGGCGTCGAGGAGGAGGCGGGCGCATGCCTCGGCATTCCGGCGCTCACGGCGCTGCACGCGGTGCTCATGGATGGCGGCGTCGCCGGCAAGACGGTGCTCGTCGCAGGCGGTGCCGGCGCGGTCGGCCACTATGCCGTGCAGATGGCGGGCCTGATGGGCGCGGCGCGCGTCATCGCCTCGGTGAGCACGCCGGAGAAGGCGGCGCTCGCGCGGCAGGCGGGCGCGGACGACGTCGTGCTGTACAGGACCGAGCCCCTCGTCGAGCGCGTGACGGAGCTTGCTCGCGGCGCGGCCGTGGACCGGATCATCGAGGTGGACATCGGCGTGAACGGCGCGGCCGACCTGGAGCTGCTTCGGCTCGGCGGCGAATGCGTGGCCTACGGCAGCAGCAGGACGCCGCTCGAGCTGCCCTTCTACCCGCTGATCGCGAAGAACCTCCAGCTCAAGTTCTTCATCGTCTACCAGCTTTCGCGCGAGGATCGCGCCCGTGCCGTGGGCACGCTCACCCGGCTGCTGGCGCATGGCAGCCTGCAGCACAACATCGCCGCGCGCCTGCCGCTCGCGCGGATCGCCGAGGCGCACGAGATGGTCGAGCAAGGGCACGCCGCCGGCAACGTCGTGCTGCGCGTCGGCTGATCGCGCGATGGGCGTCCCCCGCTTCATGATGATTCCCGGCGCGCCCACGCCCGTGGCGCCGTTCTCGCACGCCGTCGAGGTCGACGGATGGGTGTTCCTCACGGGCCAGATGCCGACGGACCCGAACGACGACGCGGCGCCCTTGCCCGCGGGCGTCGAAGCACAGACGCGCCGCGTGATGGACAACCTCGTGCTGGTGCTGCGCGGGATGGGGCTGGATCTCGGAAACGTCGTCGCCGCGCGCGCGTTCCTCACGCACTTCGAGCGCGACTATGCCGCCATGAACGCGGCGTATCGCGCCTATTTCCCGCGCGAGCGCCTGCCCGCGCGAACCTGCGTCGGTGTCACGGGGCTCGCGCGCGGCGCGCTGGTCGAGATCGATTTCATCGCACGGCGTCCATGACGTCCGCGGCTGGCGCTATTTCTTCCGGCCACCGACGAGCAGCATCAGCGCCCCGGCCGCGATCGACGCGACGCCGGCCCAGACGGGAATGTTCACCGTCTGCTTCTCCTTGACCGTGAGCTCGATCGGCCCGAGCTTCGCGCCCGTGGTTTCCTTCGTATAGCTGAAGCCGCCGATCGCGAGCGCGACCACGCCCGCGACGATGAGCACCACGCCGATAATCCGGATTGCGTTCATCGAGTCTCCTCGTTCGTCGAGTCCGGGAAGGACGCGCCCGGGCCGACTATACCGCGCGCCGTGCTTCCGGGTCAGATGCCGAGGTATCGATGCCACAGGGCCGGATCGCCCGACAAGGCGCCCGAATCGCCGGTCCACACGATGCGGCCGCGCTCGAGGATCGCGTGCCGGTCGCCGAGCGCGGCCAGCCGCTCGACGTGCTTGTCGATCAGCAGCAGCGGCTGGCCCGAGGCCCGCAGCAGCTCGAAGCAGCGCCAGACTTCCTCGCGCACGAGCGGCGCCAGGCCTTCCGTCGCCTCGTCCACGATGAGCAGGGCCGGATTCGTCATGAGCGCGCGGCCGATCGCGAGCATCTGCTGCTCGCCGCCCGAGAGCCGTCCCGCGAGCTGCGCGGCGCGCGCCTCGAGCGGCGGGAAGAGCTCCCACACGCGATCGAGCGTCCATGGATGCCCTGCCCCCGCGCGCCGGGCCGCGAACGCGACGAGGTTCTCGCGCACGGTGAGGTTCGGAAACACCTGCCGCCCCTCGGGCACGACGGCGATGCCCATGCGCGCGATGCGCTGCGGCGCCATCCCGTTGATCACCTCGCCGCGGAAGCGGATCGTGCCGCCGCGCACGGGCACGAGTCCCAGGATCGCGCGCACCGTGGTGGTCTTGCCCATGCCGTTGCGGCCCAGGAGCGTGGCCACCTGCGCCTCGTTCACGAGCAGGTCGAGGCCGAAGAGCACCTGGCTCGCGCCGTAGCCCGCCTCGAGCGCGTCGATCTCGAGCAGCGCGCTCATGCCACCGCCGCGTCGTCGCCGAGATAGGCGCGGCGCACCGCGTCGTTCGCGCGGATTTCCGCCGGGGTGCCGGTCGCGATGACGCGTCCGTACACGAGCACCGAGATGCGATCGGCGAGCCGGAACACCGCGTCCATGTCGTGCTCGACGAGGAGCAACGTCGCCTGCGCACGCACGTTGCGCAACAGCTCCACCAGCTCCGCGGATTCGGCGAGGTCCATCCCAGCCATCGGCTCGTCGAGCAGCAGCAGGCGGGCGCGCGTGGCGAGCGCGAGCGCCACCTCGAGCCGCCGCTGCTCGCCATGGGACAGCGTGGCCGCCGTGTCGCCCGCGCGGCTCGCGAGCCCCACGCGGTCGAGCAGCTGCGCGGCTTCGGCGAAGACGTCGCCCTGCGCGATCGCGGGCCGCCAGAATGCGAAGCTCGAGCCGCGCCGCGCCTGCGCCGCGAGCGCCACGTTATCGAGCACGCCCAGTCGCGAAAAGACGTTGGTCACCTGGAACGAGCGCGCGATGCCGGCGGCGACGCGTTCGTGCATGGCCATGCGCGTGATGTCGCGCCCTTCGAACGCGATGAGGCCGGCATCGGGCACGAGCGCACCGGAAACCTGGTGGATGAGCGTGCTCTTGCCCGCGCCGTTGGGGCCGATGACCGCGTGCACCTCGCCTTCCCGCAGCGTGAGATCGAGGCCGTCGGTGGCGGCCACGCCGCCGAAGCGCTTCACCAGCCCCGCGATGCGCAGGAACTCAGCCACGGGCGAACAGCCCCGCGAGGCCGCGCGGCGCGCGCAGCACCACGGCCAGCAGCAACACGCCGAGCACCAGTTGCCAATGCGACCAGTAGGGCGACAGGAATTCCTCCAGGGCGAGCAGCACCGCCGCGCCGATGAATCCGCCCAGCCTGTGCCCCACGCCCCCCAGGATGACCATGACGAGGAGTGAGCCCGATTGCGGCCAGTCGAGCAGGCCCGGCCCCGCACGCCCGTTCAGGAGCGCGACGAGCGCGCCGGCAAGGCCCGCCACCGCGCCCGCGATCACGAACGCGGCGAGCTTGAGCCGCAGCACCGGGAAGCCGATCGCTTCCATGCGCGACTCGTTCTCCCGGATGCCCTGCAGGGCACGGCCGAAGGGCGAGTCGATCACGCGGCGCAGGAGATACAGCGTGGCGGCCGCCAACGCGAGCGCGATGTAGTACAGCGCCGTCTCGGTCACCGGTCGCGCCGCGAGCGACAGGCCGTCGTCGCCGCCCAGGGCCTTCAGCGACACGGCGAGGTAGAACACCATCTGCGCGAACGCGAGCGTGATCATGATGAAGTACAGGCCGCGCGTGCGCAGCGACGCGGCGCCGATGGCGGCGGCGAACGCGGCCGCGACCGCCATCGCGGCCGGCCATGCGACCCACGGGCTCGCGATGCCGTACGACGCCAGCACCGCGACGGCGTACGCGCCGCTTCCGAAGAACGCGGCGTGGCCGAAGCTCACCATGCCGCCGTAGCCCACGATGAGGTTGAGGCTGGTCGCCGCGATGCCGAAGACGAGGATGCGCGCCGCGAGGCCCACGTAGTACTCCTGGCCGAACGCCGCGGCGAGCGGCGGAATCGCGGCGAGCGCCACGGCGCACAACGGCGCCCACCATCCCGCCGGGCCGGTGTGCAGCGACGACTTCATCCGTGCGCCGGGAAAAGGCCCTGCGGTTTCCAGAAGAGCACCGCCGCCATGAGCACGTAGATGGCGATCGAGGCGAGCGCCGGGTACAGCAGCGCGCGGCCGGCGGTGTCCACGAATCCGACGAGCAGCGCGCCCACGAAGGCGCCGCGGATCGAGCCGATGCCGCCGATGACCACGACGACGAAGGCGAGGATGAGGATGCTCTCGCCCATGCCGACCTGCACCGCGAGCAGCGGGCCCAGCAACACGCCGGCGAGCGCGCACAGCGCCGCGCCGATCGCGAACACCACGGTGAAGAGGCGCTTCACGTCCACGCCCATCACCTCGGCCATCTCGCGGTTCGAGGCGCCGGCGCGCACGCGCATGCCGGCGCGCGTATGCGTGACGAGGATGAAGAGCAGCACGGCGACGCCGAAACCGACGGCGATGAGCAGCAGCCGCCACGCCGGGTACGAAAAACCGGTCCACAGCTCCACCGGGCCGGACAGCGCCGGCGGTGTCGCGAGCGGCACCGGCTGCGGCCCCCACACCATGCGCACGGCCTCGTTCGCGATGAGGATCACCGCGAAGGTCGCGAGCACCTGCGAGAGATGGTCGCGCCGGTAAAGCGCCCGCAGCACCGAGACCTCCAGCAGCGCGCCGATCGCCGCCGTGGCGGCAATGGCCACGAGCACGGCGACGACGAAGCTGCCGGTCGCCTGCAGCAGCGCCGCGGCGATGTACGCCCCGGCCATGTACAGCGAGCCGTGCGCGAGGTTGATGGTGTCCATGATGCCGAGCACGAGCGTGAGCCCGGCGGCCAGCAGGAACAGCATCAGGCCGAGCTGCAGGCCGTTCAGCGCCTGCTCGGCGGCGAGGGTCGCGGTCACCGCGTCACTTCATCGCGCACTCGCCCACGTAGGCATCGGGATGGTTCCTGAAAACCGTGGCGACGGTCCGGTTGGTGACGCGGCCCTTCGCATCCTTCTCGATCACGCGCAGGTAATAGTCCTGCACCGGGTACTGGTTGCGGTTGAACCTGAACGCGCCGCGCACGGACTTGAACTCGGCCGCCGCGAGCGCCGCGCGCAGCCCTTCCTTGTCGTCGAGCCTGCCCTTCACGCGCCGCACGGCCGAGTCGATGAGCAGCGCCGCGTCGTAGCCCTGCGATGCATAGAGCGAAGGCAGGCGGCCGTACTCCTTCTCGAAATCGGCGACGAACTTGCGGTTCTCCGGCACGGGCAGGTCGTGCGCCCACTGCGAGGCGTTGGTCATGCCGACCATCGCCTCGCCCACGGCCTTGATCACGTCCTCGTCGGCGGAGAAGCCCGGGCCGAACAGCGGCACGTCCTTCGAGAGGCCCGCGGCGGCATACTGCTTGATGAAGTTGATGCCCATGCCGCCGGGCAGGAAGATGTAGACGGCGTCGGGCTTGGCCGCGCGGATCTGCGCGAGCTCCGCGGCGTAGTCGAGCTGTCCCAGCTTGGTGTAGATCTCGTCGGCGACCTTGCCCTTGTAGAAGCGCCGGAAGCCGGTGATCGCATCCTTGCCCGCGGGGTAGTTGGGCGCCAGCATCGCCACGTTCTTGAAACCCTTGTCGGCCACGTACTTGCCCACGGCCTCGTGCAGGTTGTCGTTCTGCCACGCGACGTTGAAGAAGTACGGGTTGCATTGCGCGCCGGCGTACTGCGAGGGGCCGGCGTTCGCGCTCACGTAGAAGGTCTTCGCATCGAACACCGTGGGCCCGACGGCGAGCATGATGTTCGAGAACACGATGCCGGTCATGAAATCGACCTTGTCGCGCTTGATCAGACGGTCGGTCGCCTGCTTGGCCACGTCGGGATTCTGCTGGTCGTCCACGACGACGAGCTCGGCGGGCAGGCCGCCCAGCTTGCCGCCGAGCGATTTGAGCGCGAGCTTGAACCCGTCCTGGATATCGACGCCGAGCCCCGCGCCGGGACCCGACAGCGTGCTGAGAAAGCCGACCTTCACCTTGTCGGCCGCCTGCGCCGCGGTGATCGCCAGCGCCGCGGCGAGCGCCGCCCATTTCGCTTTCATGTTCGTTCTCCCCTTGCCGAAGCCCTAATGTTACCGCCGACCCGGGGACGCACCCCGGGGACGCACCCCGGGGACGCACCCCGGGGACGCACCCCCGGTCGTTCAGCCCAGCGTCGCGCCGGCGAGCCTCGCGCCGAAGCCGACGAAAAGCCCGCCGATGCCGCCGGTCGCCGCGGCCGACAGCCGCCGGCGCCGCCGCAGCTGCGCGGCCAGTCGCGCGCCCGCGAAGATGAGCAGCGACAGGTATGCGACGCTGAAGACCTGCAGGATCGCGCCCAGGATGGCGAAGGAGAGCGCCGGCCGCTCGTAGGCGGGATCGACGAACTGCACGAAGAACGAGACGAAGAAGAGGATCGCCTTCGGGTTCATGAGGCTCACGAGCAGCGCCGTGCGGAACGGCCGCGTCGCATCGGCTGCCGCGCCCGGCGCTGCGTCCCGCGAATGCCCGCGCCAGGTCGAAACCGCGGCGCGCAGCAGGCCGATGCCCACCCATCCAAGGTACGAGGCGCCGGCGAATTTCACCACCGCGAAGAGCGCGGGCGTGGTGCGCAGCAGCGACGCGGCGCCAGCGGCCGCAAGCACCATGAGCACCGCATCGCCGAGGAACACGCCGCACGCCGCCCGCCAGCCGGGCGCCACGCCGTGCCGCGCGGCCACCGTCATCACGTACATGGAGTTGGGGCCGGGAAGCAGCACGATGAAGATCGTGCCGAGGATGTACGTCGCGAGGTCGGTGATGCCGTAGAACATGCGGGCCTCAGTGCGCGCGCTCCAGGATCTTCTCGCGCACCGGGCAGATGAGCGCGAAGACGGCCGCGGGCTCCGCGTCGATCAGTTGCGTGCCACGATGGATCGTGCGCCGCCCCTCGAAAGGCGCGCGGGATTCGCTCGTCATGGAAGGCCCCCTGTGTCAGTTTCGCCGGCGATCGGCCAGCCGATGGCTCGCGTCGGCGCGCAGGTCCAGCCCGTAGACCTCGCGCAGCTGCGCGATCACCTTCAACGTCTCGGCGGAGAAAGGCGCCTTGCCCTCGAATGCGTGCAGCACCACGCCCTCGAGCAGGTCGCCGAGGGACATGTCCTTGTGCTCGGCGAGCGCCTTGAGCACCTTGAGGATGCGCTTCTCCAGGCGCACGCCGGTCTGCACGCGCTCGACGGGGACGGGCTCGGTTGCGGCGCGTTTCGGCATCGGCGTCTCGGTCGGGTCGGCGATGCGATTATTCTATCTTGGTACCACGGTACGCGCAAGCCCGCGGCCCCGGAAGCGCGGGGCGGCTAGAATGCCCGCATGTTCGCGAAAGTCCTCATCGCCAATCGCGGCGAGATCGCCTGCCGCGTGATCCGCACCTGCCGGCGGCTTTCCATCCGCACCGTGGCCGTGCATTCGACGATCGACGCGCACGCGCTGCACGTGGAGCAGGCCGACGAGGCGTACGGCATCGGCGGCCCGCGCCCCGCCGATTCGTACTTGCGCGGCGAGCGCATCATCGAGCTCGCCAGGGCGTGCGGCGCCGAGGCGATCCATCCGGGATACGGGTTCCTCTCGGAGAACGAGGCTTTCGCGCGCGACGTCGAAGCCGCGGGCCTCGCCTTCATCGGTCCCACGCCGGAAGCCATCGGGAAGATGGGCCTGAAGGACCGCGCCAAGGCCATCATGGAGAAGGCCGGCGTGCCCGTCGTCCCCGGCTACCACGGCGAGCGGCAGGACGACGCGACGCTCGCGCGCGAGGCGACGAGGCTCGGCTATCCGCTCCTCATCAAGGCGGTGGCGGGCGGCGGCGGCAAGGGCATGAGGCTCGCCATGCGCGACGAGGAGTTCCCGGCGCAGCTCGCCGCGGCCCGTCGCGAGGCGAAGAACGCGTTCG
>DASTGG010000413.1:0-2615 GCA_035719385.1 Usitatibacter sp. | reverse complement strand
TCTCCGTCCGTGCTTCCATGAGCGTTACTCCACCACGGTGATCTGCTCGACCGGGAAGTTCGAGATGATCTCGATCTTGTCGTCGTGGACGATCAGCATCTCCTCGATGCGCACGCCCCATTGGTGCGTCTTGCCGTGCTGGGTCTCGAGCGCGAACACCATGCCTTCCTCGATCTTCACCGGGTGGTCGAGCGACCAGATGCGCGAGATGACCGGCGGGTCGTATTGCGCGAGGCCCAGGCCGTGCCCCCACAGGTTCGCGGCGGCCTGGTCTTCCTCGGCGTAGCCCCACGCTTCCTTCGCGCTCGGCCACTTCGAGGCGATCTCGCGCGTGGTCGTGCCGACCTTCACCGCCTTGATCGAGTCGTAGAGCCACTTGAGGGCGGTGGCGTAGTAGTCCTTCTGCTCCTGCGAGGGCTCCTTGCCGACGCAATACGTGCGGTAGTAGCACGACTTGTAGCCGTTCCACGTGAGCGCGGCGAGGTCCATGAACACGATGTCGCCCGGCTTGATGATGCGGTCGGAGAAGTTGCGCCAGTTCGGCCACGTGTTCAGGCCCGAGGAGACGATGACGTCCTCCACGTCCTCGATGCCCGGGATGTTGTAGAGGAACTCCATGATGTGCGCCGTGACCTGGTTCTCGGTGATGCCGGGGCGCAGGAACTTCATGCATTCCCAGTGCGCCGCGTCGCCGATGGCGCCCACCATGCGCGCGCAGTTCTGCTCGTCCACGTTCTTCACCGAGCGCGCGGCCATCATCGGCGTCATGCCGTCGGCCCAGTCGATCTTCGCGTCCTTGAAGACCTGGATCATGTTGATGTCGATGAAGTCCACGCCGAGCTTCATGCCGTCCACGCCCGACTTCTTCATCTCCTGCTTGATCGCGTTGGTGAACTTCGTGACCTGCTGCAGCGAGGCCGGGCCCGCCGCGCCCTTGATCCAGGCGTAGGACCAGCGGATGTTCTCCTTCGGGATCCAGGGCGAATGCATCTCGATGTGCGCGCCGATGTCGCCCTGCTCGAAGAGGACCGGCGGGTCGTCGCCGCAAAGCAGGCAGTAGCGCAGCCCGGGCTTCAGGCGGTTCCAGCCGGGCGTGAGCGTGCCGGTGATGTAGCGCACGTTCTCGTCGTACATGCACAGCATCGCACCCAGTCCCGCCGCCTTCATCTTCTCGCGCGCGCGCTCGGTGCGGTACCGGCGCAGCCGGTCCCAATTGATGCGTTCCTGCCAATCGAGGCCCGCGATGCCGAAATGTGCCATGTCGCTTTTTCTCCTTTGAAGTTGGATCTGTCCCCGCGTCGGCCGGGGAGACGCACTCAATCGACGGTCGCGCCGACCTCCTTCGCGACCTTGCCCCAGCGTTGCCCTTCCGCCGCGACGAACGTGGCGAATTCCTCGGGCGTGCGGCTCGTCACCACGAAGGCGCCGCCCACCATGAATTTCTGCGCCATGTCCGGTTCGGCGAGGACTTTCAGCAGCGCGGCATGCAGCTTGTCCACGATCGGCCGCGGCGTGCCGGCCGGGACGAACACGCCCTGCCAGGAGCTGCTCACCATGTCGGTGAAGCCCTGCTCGATCATCGTGGGCACCTGCGGCAGCGCATCCAGGCGCTTCTCCGTGGAGATGCCGAGCGCCTTGAGGCGTCCGGCCTGCACGAACGTCATCGCGGAAGAAAGCGTCACGAACATCACCTGCGTGTCGCCGCCGAGCAGGCCGGTGACCGCGGGGCCGGCGCCGCCCTTGTACGGCACGTGCACGATCTTGATGCCGTTCGCGAGCATGAAGCGCTCCATCTCGAGCCGGTTCAGCGTGCTCGACCCGGGCGAGCCGTAGTTGAGCTCGCCCGGCCGCGCCTTCGCGAGCTTCACCAGGTCCGTCGCGGTGTTCACGCCCACGCCCGGGTGCGCGACGAGGATGCTCGGCGTCTCCGCGACCAGCGTGACCGCGATGAAGTCCTTCTGCGGATCCACCGTGAGGCTGTGGAAGACCGCCGGGTTGATCGCGATGGTGCCGATGTTGCCGAGGTAGATCGTGTAGCCGTCGGGCGGCGCCTTCGCCGCGAACTCCATGCCGATGTTGCCCGAGGCGCCGGCCTTGTTCTCGATGACGACCTGCTGGCCGAGGACCTCACCCAGCTTCGGCGCGACGATGCGCGCGACGAAGTCGGAGGCGCCGCCCGGCGCGAACGGCACGATCATGCGGACGGGCTTGTTGGGCCAGGCGCCCTGCGCGAGGGCGAGGTGGGGAAGGAGCAGCGTGACGACGAGCGAGAGCCATCGGAACATGGAGCCTCCTCTGATCGGGCCCCGGCCTTCGCCGGGATGACGCCAATTACCTCTGCTTCTCGTCCTCCGGCGTGACCGGCAGCGGGATCGCGCGCTTCAGCCGGGCCGACAAGTCGAACGCCTTCGTGAGCATCAGCCGGTTGTGCGCCTCGGCCGCCGTCGCGTGCTGCGTGGGCAGCCGCATCGCGATGCGGTTGAGCCACTGCTCGGTTTCCTCGCGCATCGGGCCCCGCAGCTCGCCCAGCGCGATGTCGCCCGGCGGGTAGCTGCCGAGGAAGTCCACGCGCCGCACGCGATCGGGCGCGTAGCCTTCGCCGCTTTCCTTCGTGG
>DASTGG010000412.1:0-12140 GCA_035719385.1 Usitatibacter sp. | reverse complement strand
CGGGGACGCACCCCCGAGGCAACCGTGCGGTTGCCAGGAGCGGGGTGCGTCCCCGGGGTGCGTCCCCGGGTCATGTCGTGTCAGCGCTACGACACGCTCGCGCGTTTTGCCGAGATGACCTTGGTGTTCACGCCCGCCCAGCCCAGGCCGCCGAAGAAGCGCCCGTGCTCGATCTTCACACAATGGTCCTCGATCACCTCGAGCCCCGCGGCCTCCGCCTTGCGCCTCGCATCCGCATTCTCCACGCCCAGCTGCATCCACAGCACCTTCGCGCCGATCGCGATGGCATCGTCGGCGATCGCCGGAATTTCCGCGCTTTTGCGGAAGCAATCCACGATGTCGACCTTTTCCGGGACGTCGCGCAGGCTCGCGAAGCACTTCTCGCCCAGGATCGTGTCGTACGTCGGATTCACGGGGATCACGCGATAGCCATGTTCCTGCATGTACTTCGCGGCGAAATAGCTCGGGCGATGCCACTGCGCGGAAAGGCCGACCACGGCGATCACCTTGTTCTGGCGCAGGATGCGGCGGATCTTTTCGCTGTCGTCGTCGCGGGCCACGGTGCGACTCCTATAATCGATCCATGAGTTCCATGAATTCTACCTGTCGCTTTTTGGCGGCGCTCGCGATGCTGGCCACGCTGCCCGCCGCAGCGCTCAACCACGAGAACACCATCAACCCGATCGGCCGCGGCCCGTTCGCCGTCGCCTGCTCGAACATGCAGATGGATACGTCGCGGCTCGCGCCCGGCACCACCGTCTCCGATTACTGGGACGGCTTCACGGTCAACGACCAGAGCCATTACGTGAGCGAGCTGCTGGTGAACCCGCAGTCGGCGATCCAGTTCGACGTCGCGGTGCCGGACCAGCGCAGCATCTACCCGGGCCACGCGGGCGGCTTCGTCCATTTCACCGCGATCGTCTGCCACCCGACTTCGCGCGGGAACGCGGACCCGGACTATGTGTTGCCGAGCGGCGACACCATCCCGCATATGCTGCCCGCGGGCCAGGCGCCGAACCTCATCAGCAACTTCGAGTACCTGCGCACGCTCGGCGCCACCTTCAATCCCTTCCCGCCGCTCGCCACGCAGAAGCTCCCGGTGATCGTCTTCTCCCACGGCCTCACGGGCAGCCCCATCGACTCGGGTTACATCCGGGTCCTGGTCGAGCTCGCGGCGCAGGGCTTCGTCGTCGCGGCGCCCTTCCATGGCGATCCGCGCTTCTCGCGCGTGCGCATCGACAACATCGGCGATCTCGCCTACCTGCTCACGTCGTTCGATCATGTGGTCGAGATGCAGCTCATGCGGCCGCTGTCCCTCAAGGCCATGACGGACGTGCTGCTCGCCTCGCCATACGCGGGCGCGGTGGACACGGACCGCATCGGCGGCTTCGGCGCGAGCCTCGGCGGCGAGGCCATGGCGCTGCTCACGGGCGCGAGCATCACGTCCACGATCGGCGGCCATTGCGAGACCAACGTGCCGCACGATCCGCGCATCCGTGCCGTCGCCACCTACGTGCCCTTCGGCGGCTGGTCGTTCCTGACGGCGTTCTGCCAGGGCCAGAGCGGGGCCGAAGCCGTGAACCGGCCGTTCCTCGCGCTGTCCGGCACCGCGGACACCACCGCGCCCATCGACGTGTGGCGCCGCGCGCTCGAGCGCTTCGACGATTCGCGCTTCCAGGTGCAACTGGTGGACGGCCAGCACGAGCTGCGGCCGGAAGACGTGGGCGACGTCTTCACGTGGACCGTCACGTTCCTGCGCGCCTACCTCGATGTGCCCGAGTCGTTCAGCCTCAGCCCCGATTCGGCCATGGCGCGCTTCATCAAGATGAAGAGCGTCGTGGGCGGCCGCCAGGACGACATCATCGTGGACGTCCACGTGCCCGGCACGCGGCCGCGGTCGCGTCCCTCGAGCACGCCGGTGGACGCGATCGCGCTCGAGTTCTTCAACACAACCCTCGGCCACTACTTCGTGGCGGCCGGCGCCGACGAGATCGCCAACATCCGCAACGGCCTCGCGGGGCCCAACTGGGTCGAGACCGGGCAGTCCTTCAAGGTGTTCAGCGCCATGCCGCCGGACATCGACCCCGCCTTCACCCGGGTCACGCCGGTGTGCCGCTTCTACGGCGTGCCCGCCGGCGGGCCGAACTCGCACTTCTTCACCGCGAGCCCCTCGGAATGCGACCTCGTGAAGCGTAACGGCGGGTGGTTCTACGAGGGCATCGGGTTCTACGCGCTGCCGGTGCAGGCCGACGGCCAGTGCCCCGCGGGCTGGCTCTCGATCAACCGCGCGTACAACAACGGCGCGCCGCGCAACGACTCGAACCATCGCTTCACCACGAGCGACTCGACGATCCGTGCCATGGGCCAGGCCGGGTGGGCCGTCGAAGGCACGGTGATGTGCGCGGCGCCCTAGGAGCAACCGGGCCTGGGACATCGCAGGTGAAGTAACGGCGGTGGTCCATTCGGACCACCGTGCCGCCCACCGGCGCCACAGCGGGCGTTCGGGCGTGCCCGCCAGAATCGACAGGCCGCAATCCTGTCAGATTCGAATGCCGGACGACTCCAAACCATCGCGGGTGAGCCTCTTCAAGCCGGACGTGAACTGCTGCGCGGTGGCGCATGCGCCGCGCGCCACGGTGTTCATCGACGGCGAGGCCTATTTCGACGCCTTCGCCCGCGCGGCGGAGCTCGCCGAGGAGTCGATCATCATCCTCGCGTGGGACTTCCACAGCCGCACGGTGCTGCGCTACGACGAGCACGGGAATCCCGCCCTCATGCTGGGCGACTTCCTGAACGACCTCGTGCGCCGCAAGCCGCGCCTGCACATCCGCATCCTCGACTGGGACTACCCGATGCTCTTCGGGACGGATCGCGAGTTCCCGCCGATCTACGGGCTCGAGTGGAAGCCGCACCGGCACATCGATTTCCGCTTCGACGACACGCATCCGCTCGCCGGCTCGCATCACCAGAAGATCGTGACGATCGACGACCGGCTCGCCTTCGTGGGCGGCCTCGACCTCACGAACGGCCGCTGGGACACGCCGAGGCACGCGCCCGGCGATCCGCGCCGCACGTTCGCCGGCGAGCCGTATCCGCCGTTCCACGACATGATGATGGCGCTCGACGGCGAGGCGGCGGCCGCGCTCGCGAAGATCGCGCGCGAGCGCTGGCACGCGGCGACGGGCGAGGACATCGGCGCGCCCGGCGGGCAGGGCGATCGCTGGCCGGACGAGTTCCCCGTGCATTTCCGCGACGTGCCCGTGGGCGTCTCGTGCACCGCGCCGCCGGTCGACGGCAAGACGGCAGTGACCGACGTCGAGCGCCTCTACCTCGACATGATCGCCGCGGCGCGGCGCTACATCTACATCGAGAACCAGTACTTCACGTCCGAGAAGATCGCCGACGCATTGGCCGCGCGCCTCGCCGAGCCCGACGGGCCCGAGATCGTGCTGGTGACGCGGCTGCTGAGCCATGGCTGGCTCGAGGAAAAGACGATGACGCTGCTGCGCACGAAGCTCGTGCGCGGGCTGCGCGCGGCGGACCATCACGCGCATTTCCACGTGTACTTCCCGCACGTCGAGGGCCTCGAGGAAGGCACGTGCCTCGACCTGCACTCGAAGGTCATGATCGTGGACGACGAGTGGCTGCGCATCGGCTCCTCGAACCTCAGCCGCCGTTCCATGGCGATGGACACCGAATGCGACGTGACGGTCGAGGCGCGCGGCGATGACGCGGTCCGCCGCACCATCCGCGAGATCCGCGATCGCCTCATCGCCGAGCACTCCGGCGCAGAGCCGGCGGCCATGGCCGCGCGCATCGAGGCCGAAGGCGGCATGGCGAACGCGATCGCGAAGTCCGGGTCGCCGCGGCGCCGCCTGGGCGAGCTCGAGGCGCCCGAGGTGCCCGACAGCGTGCTGAGCGTCGCCGCCGCCATCGGCGACATCGAGAAGCCGATCCCCCTCGACGGCCTCGTGCGCAGCTTCACGCCCGACACGAGCGGCAAGCGCGTGCCGCCCGGGACGAAGGCCGTCATCGTCATGACGCTCGTCGCGATCGTGCTCGCGCTCGGCTGGCAGTTCACGCCGCTGTCCGGGTTCGTCTCGCTCCAGGCCGCCTACGAATGGGCGCACGAGATCCGCGGCTTGCCCTGGGCGCCGCTGCTGGTGATCCTCGCGTACACGCCGGCGAGCCTCGTCATGTTCCCGCGCTGGCTCATCACCATGGCGGCCGTGATCGCGTTCGGCGCGTGGGCGGGCTTCGCCTATGCGATGTCGGGCGCGGTGCTCGCCGCCACGGCGAGCTACCTCGCCGGCCGCCGCGTGCACCGCGACACCGTGCGGCGCCTCGCGGGACGCCGGCTCAACATGCTCTCGCGCGCGCTCGTGAAGCGCGGCGTCATCGCGGTGACGCTCGTGCGCCTCGTGCCCATCGCGCCCTTCGTGGTGGTGAACCTCGTGATGGGCGCCATGCGCATCCGGCCGCACCACTTCGTGATCGGCTCGATCCTCGGCTTCCTGCCCGGCATGCTCGCGGCGACGGTGCTGAGCGACCAGATCGCGGCGTCCTTCGGCGACCGCACCGGCCTCAACCCATGGACCATCGGCGCGGCCGTGTTCGCCATCGCCGCCCTCGCGTACTTCGGCCAGCGGTGGCTGCGCGAGGCGGCGCGCCGGGAAACCGACCTCGCCGCCTGACGCCGCGATGCCGTCGCTGCGACTGGTCTCGTACAACATCCACAGCGGAGTCGGCCGCGACCGGCGCTTCAGCGAACGGCGCATCCTCGAGGTGCTGCGCGAGGTCGAGGCCGACGTGATCGCGCTGCAGGAAGTGGAATCGGACGCCTCGGGCGTCGACCTGCTGAAGTGGCTCGCCGCGGAGCTGGATTTCCACTTCGTCATGGCGCCCACGGTGCTGCGGGCGAACGGCCACTACGGCAACGGGCTGCTGGCGCGCTGCCCGGTGCGCCAGTGGTCGAGCTTCGACCTGAGCTGGCGCGGGCGCGAGCCGCGCGGCGCCATCTCCGCCGATGTCGATTGCGACGGGCACCACCTGCACATCGTCGCCACGCACCTGGGGCTGCGGCCCGCCGAGCGGCGCGAGCAGGTCACGCGGCTGATCAACCTGTTCCGCCAGAGGCCCAACGATCGCGGCGTGCTGCTGGGCGACCTGAACGAGTGGTTCCTGTGGGGGCGGCCGCTGCGGCGGCTGCACCGCTACTTCGAGCGCACGCCGGCGCCGGCGACCTTTCCCGCGCGCCTGCCGCTGCTCGCGCTCGACCGCATCTGGACGCACCCTCGCTCGCTGCTGCAGTCGCTGCGCGTGCACCGCAGCGCCACGGCGCGCATCGCCTCGGACCACCTGCCGCTGGTGGCCATGCTGCAGGTCTGACGGGAAATTCCGCCGCCCCGCGCGCCGGGGCTAAGTGTTTCTCTATAATGGTGATTTTGCCGCGCCCGAGCCTGCGCGCCCCATCAGGAATCACCACGCCATGCGCGAAGCCTCGAGCCATCCCGAAACCGCCGCACCCGCCGCGCCTGCGCGCAGGACCGCGTGGCGATGGTCGTGGCAGGAGCACGCCTGGCTGCCCGTGGTCGCCATCGCGCTGCTCGCGATCTACCTGCCCGGCCTGGACAACAGCCTCGTCTACGACGACGGCTTCCTGACCGAGGGGCTGTTCGCGCAGTACGGCTCGATCCTCCCGCTCAAGGTGCGGATGCTGTCCTATGGAAGCTTCGTCTGGATCCAGCAGCTCTTCGGCGAGGGATGGTGGAAGCAGCGGCTCTTCAACCTCGTGCTGCACTTCGGCGTGGTGGTCGCATTGTGGGCGCTGTACCGCGAGATCCTGCGCCATGTCGCCCTTTCGGCGGACGAGCCGCCCGAGGCCACGCCGTACTACCGGTCCCCCGCGCTGGGCCTGGCGATCGGGTTCTTCGCGCTGAACCCGGTCGCGGCATACGGCGTTTCCTACCTGATCCAGCGCTCCATCGTCATGGCGACGCTGTTCACGGTGCTCGCGCTGTGGCTGTTCGCGCGCGGATTGCGGCTGCGCAGGCCCGTGCTGTTCGCGCTCGCCATCGCGTGCTACGTGCTCGCCGTGCTTTCCAAGGAGCATGCGATCCTCGCGCCGCTCGCCGCGATCCCGCTGTACATCCTCGTCGAGCGCCCGTCGCCGAAGCGCATGGCGATGGTGGCCGCGGCGCCCACGGCGATCATGGCCATCGCCGGCGCCGCCCTCTACATGCGCTACGGCGAGATCATCGGCAAGCCCTTCGACGAGTATTCGCGCCTGTACCTCGACCAGCTGGCGAAGCTCAATCCGCAGGCGCGCGAGCACGCGTACCTGCTCAGCGTGCTGAATGAGGCGTGGCTCTTCTTCCGCTACGGATTCGACTGGATGCTGCCGTGGTCGGGCTGGATGTCGATCAACCTGCGGCCGCCCTTCCCGGTGCACTGGCTCACGTTCCCGCAGCTCCTCGGCATCTTCGGCTACCTCGGCCTCATCGCGGGCGGTTTCTTCCTGCTGTTGCGCTGTCGCGACGGGCGCGCGTTGCTGGGCCTCTCGCTGCTGTTCCCCGCGCTTCTCTTCCCCACCGAGTTCGCCACGGTCTGGGTACAGGATCCGTTCGCGCTGTACCGCAGCTACCTTTGGGCGATCGGCGTGCCGGGCCTCGTCTTCTTCGCGCTGCACGGGCCGGCGCCGCGCGCGCTGCTCGCGATCGCGTTCGTGCTCGCCGGGCTTCTCGCATGGCAATCGCTCGACCGCGTGATCTCCATGGCGACGCCGGAGAGCGCCTGGACCGACGCCATCGAGAAGTTTCCCGACGACCCGCGCTCGGTCGGGCGCTTCTTCGCTTACCTCAACCGCGGCACGGCGTACGTCGATCGCGCGCAGTTCAAGCAGGCCGTGCGCGACTTCGACATGTCGTCGCGGCTGGGCGACGAAGGCATGGGCATCTTCAACACCGGTGCGTTGCTCGCCGCGCAGGGCCGCCACAAGGAAGCGCTCGAGGCCTACGACCGCGCGCAGAAGGAGGGCTACAACCTCTACAACCTGCCCTTCCAGCGCGGCATGAGCTACTTCGCGCTGGGGCGGATCCAGGAAGCGCACGACCAGATGTCGATGACGCTCGCGGCGGCGCCGCCGTCGCCGCTCCTCGAGATCGCGCTGCTCAACCTCGGCCGCGCCGAGATCCAGCTCGGCAAGCGCGAGGAAGCCGTGAGGACGCTCGAGCAGCTGGTGAAGCGCGAGCCGCGCAACCACGAAGCGCAGTTCCTCCTCGGGATGGCGTACGTGATGGCCGACCATCCTGACCGCGCGCACGACCTGCTCGATGCGCTGGTCCGCGAAGCGCCGAGCGGCAACGCATACTACGCGCGCGCGCTCGCCAACTATTCGCTCAAGCACAAGGCCGAGGCGCTCTCCGACATCGAGAATGCGATGCGCATGGGAGTGAACAACCCCAACGTGCGCGAGTGGCACGCGAAGATCCAGGCGATGCCCTGACAATGCGCATCCTGCATGTCGGAAAATATTTTCCGCCCACGCCCGGCGGCATGGAGCGGTTCCTGGGCGACCTCGTCGCCGCGCAGCGCGAGGCAGGTCACGAGGTCGCGGTGCTCGTGCACGACGACGGCCGGCGCGACGCGGCCGGCGATCCGCCGTGGGTCATGCGCTGCCCGGTGTGGATGCGCCTCATCTTTGCGCCGATCAGCCCGGCCTTCCCGTGGTGGCTCGCGCGCGCGATCCGCCGCTTCCGGCCCGAGATCCTGCACCTGCACATGCCGAATGTGGCGCCCTTCTGGGGGCTGATGCTGTCGTCGGCGCGGGCGATTCCGTGGGTCGTGCACTGGCACTCCGACGTCGAAGTGTCGCAGGTGGCGGTGCGCCTCGCCTATCCGCATTACGAGCTCTTCGAGCGTGCCGTGCTCGACCGCGCCGAGGCGATCATCGTCACGTCCCGCGCATACCTCGAGGCGAGCAAGCCGCTCGCGGAATGGCGCGACAAATGCCACGTCGTGCCGCTGGGCGTGGATCCGGCGCGCCTGCCGCCGGTCGATCGCGACCGGGCCGCGTCCGCGTGGCAGCCCAACGCGCTGCGGCTGCTCGCGGCGGGCCGGCTCACCTACTACAAGGGCTTCGACACGCTGGTTCGCGCGGTCATCGGCATGGAGGGCGTGCAGCTCACGATCGTGGGCCAGGGCGAGGAGCGCGCGCGGCTGGAGGCGATCCTCCAGGGCGCGGGCAGGCCCTCGAACATCCGGCTCGCCGGCGAGGTGGACGATGCGACGCTGCAGGGCCTGATGGGCTCGTGCGACGTCTTCTGCCTGCCCTCGCGCGAGCGCACGGAGGCGTTCGGCATCGTCCTCATGGAAGCGATGCGCTATGCCCGCCCGCTGCTGGTCAGCAGCCTTTGCGGCAGCGGCGTCAATTGGGTGGCGCGCGACGGCCAGAACGCCGTCGTGGTGCCGCCGGGCGATGTAGCGGCATGGCGTCGCGGCATCGAGGCGCTCGCCGCCTCGCCCGCGCGCCGGCAGCTGCTGGGACACCTGGGACACGAGCGCTTCGTGCGCGAGCTCGGCATCGAGGCCGTCGAGCGCCGCATCCAGGACGTCTACGCGACCGCGCTCGTCGCGCATGGGGCCGAGACGCGGCCCGCACCGATGCGCAGCCCGCGCTTCGCGGCACCGCCCGCCGCCAACGCGAGCATCCCGCGCGGCGACCAGCGGCTGCTCGTGATCATCCCGGCGCTCAACGAGGCCGATTGCATCGGCGCGGTGATCGCGCAGGCGCGCTCGCACGGCGCGGTGGACGTGCTCGTGGTGGACGACGGCAGCACCGACGAGACCGCCTCGGTCGCGCTGCTGAGCGGCGCGACGGTGCTGCGCGCGCCGCTGTGGCAGGGCGCATGGGGCGCGATCCAGACGGGCATCCGCTATGCGGTGCGGCACGGGTATTCCGCGGTGGTGACGATGGACGCCGACGGCCAGCACGAGCCGGCGTACCTGCCGCGCCTGATCGAGGCCGGCGATCGCGGCGCCAACGTGGTGATCGCGGCGTGCCCGAGCCGCGGCAGCCGCCTGCGCCACCTCGCGTGGTCGTATTTCCGCCTGCTCACCGGCTTCGAGTTCGACGACCTCACGTCGGGCTTCCGCTACTACGATGCGAAGGCGTGCCGCCTGCTCGCGAGGCAGGAGGCCACTTTGCTAGACTACCAGGACGTCGGCGTGCTGCTGCTCCTGCGCCATGCGCGCCTGCGAATCGCGGAGGTCCCCGTGGCGATGAATCCGCGCCGCTACGGCGCCTCGCGCGTTTTCTCGTCATGGTGGACGGTGGCCCACTACATGGCGGAGACATCGCTGCTTTGCCTCGCGCGCTGGAACCAGGGCACGGAGGAGGAAGGGCCCGAACCGCACCCGCAATCATGAAGGACTACTACTACACCGTCCTGGTGGCGGGCATCGCGCTGGCGTTCGTCATCCTGTACCTGGTGCGCCGCGACCACCTGTACATCCGCCAGGGCCTGTTCTGGATCGTGGCCGCGTTCGTCTCGCTCGGCTTCGCGATCTGGCCGTCCATCATCGACAGCCTCGGAGCGCTGCTGGGGATCGCCTACCCGCCGACGCTGCTCTTCCTCGCCGCGATCCTCGTGCTGGTGGTGAAGGCGCTCTTCGCCGACATCGGCCTCACGCAGCTGCGCAGGGACCTGCGGCGGCTGAACCAGCGCATCGCCCTGCTGGAGGCGGAGCATCCCGTCGACAGTCGCCTGGAGCCGGTCGAGCCGCCCGTGCCGCCGCTCGAAGCGCCGCCGCGGGAACGCGCCGCCGGCCGGTAACGCCGCGCCACGGGTGGCGCGTTTCGCTTTTTCGATGCAGCGCAAGAGCCCGGCCCCGCGGACTGTCGCGGTGCGCTGACATCTCCGCGCTTCCTACAAATACCGCCGCCGCGCTCCGACACGCGCCACCTTCGCAGCCGACAGAAATGCCGCCGGTGCGCACACAGGATTGTGGACGCTTCCCCACGAATCCTGTCGTCCATTCTCGATGCGCACCTGCAACTTCCTCGCGGCCGCGGCCCTCGCCGTGGCCGGTTTCGCATTCCCCGCTTTCGCGCAGTCCACCTGGCCGCCCACGCCGCCGGTGAAACTGGCGGTGAACCCCATCACGAACAAGGTCTACGTCGCCAACGCCTCGGCGAACACGGTCACGGCGTTCAACGCGACGACCGGCACGAGCACGACGATCGCGGTCGGCAGCAGCCCCGAATTCATCGCCGTGAACCCGGCGACGAACCGCGTGTACGTCGACAACACGCGCGACGCCTCGCTCTCCGTCATCGACGGCGCGACCGACACGCTCGTGGGCACGCTCCCGATCGGCTCGAGCGGCCCGATCTCGGTGAACCCCGTCACCAACATCATCTACATCGTGCGGCTCACCGGGACCGGCAGCGACGAGGTCACTTTCCTGGACGGCGCCACGGACAACTCGTACACGATCGCGACGAACTCGTTCCAGCCCAACGCGATGGCCGTGAACCCGGTGACCAACCGGATCTACGTCACCCACTACGCGACCGGCGACGTGCGCGTCATCAGCGGTGCGTTCAATCCCGCGGACGATTTCCCGGCGAGCACCTCGATCGGCACCTTCTCCCATCCGTTCGCCATCGTGGCGAATCCGGTCACGAACAAGGTCTACGTCATCACGCAGGATTCGCGCGGCCCTGTCGGCGTCATCGACGGCGCCGGCAACGGCATCGTGTTTCCGGCCGTCGCCCCGGGGCACGCCATCGGCCCGCAGGCCATTGCGCTGAACCCGGTCACCAACCGCATCTACGCCGCGTTCGCCAACGAGGTGGTGATAATCGACGGCGGCACGAACGCGCTCACCTACGTGCCGATCCAGGGCGCGTCGTCGGGCGGCATCGCGCTCGCGATCAACTACGCCACCAACAAGGTCTTCGCCGCGACCGCGCTCGGCACGCTGAACGTCATCGACGGCGACACGAACGCCGTGACGTCGAGCGCGATCCCCGCCGGCACGTCGGCCGTCGGCGTGAACCCGCTGACCGATGCCGCCTACCTTTTCGACACGGCGCTCACGAGCCTTGCGGGCACCGGCGGCCCCACGCACGCCATCCCGCTCACCACGAGCATCGTGCCGTTCAGCGGGAATACGACGAAACCCTCCGCGACGCTGACGCTGAACGCGGCGAGCGGGTTTTCTCCCTCGGCGCTGCCCGTGCGGAAGGTGTACTACCAGATCGATTCGCTCAGCGGCCCGTGGCTGCCGGCCGCGGGCACCGGCCCGTTCAGCGCCAGCTTCGCCGGCCTGGCCGATGGCCCGCACACCATCCACGCCTTTGCCGTCGATGGCCAGGACGCGCCGCTCGCCACCGGGCCGCAGGCGAGCCCGCTCGTGGGGACGATCGCGTCCTATACCTTCACCGTTTCGAGCAAGGTGGCGGCCGCCGTCTCGCTCGCATCGTCGACGAACCCCTCGAGGGCCGGGCAGGCCGTCACCTTCACCGCGAGCATCACCGGCGCGGCAGGCGTGGCGACCGGGACCGTGGCGTTCCGCGACGGCGCGACGCCGATCGCGGGCTGCGGCGCGGTCGCGGTGTCATCGGGCGTGGCCCATTGCACGACCAGCGCGCTCACGGCCGGCAGCCATCCCGTGACGGCGCAATACTCCGGGGACGCCCAATACAACGCGGCATCCGCGACGCTGACGCAGGCCGTAGATGCGAAGGCCGACGCGAACCTCGCCGTGGCATCGTCGGCCAACCCCGCGTCCGCGGGCGGCACGGTGACGTTCACCGTGACGGTCTCGGGCAACGCCGGCGCAGCGACGGGGACGGCGACCTTCCTCGCCGACGGCGCGAGCCTTGCCGGATGCGTCGACGTGGCCCTGGCATCCGGCAGCGCCACGTGCAGCACCGCCGCGCTCGCGCCCGGGGGCCACGCGATGACGGTGCGGTACTCGGGCGACGCCAACTATCTCGCAGCCACGTCGGCGCCGCTGGCGCAGTCGGTGAACGCGATGGGCAACGCGCTGCAAGGGCTGTCCACGCGCATGGACGTGCTCACGGGCGACAACGTGCTCATCGGCGGCTTCGTGATCGGCGGGGCCTCGCCCAA
>DASTGG010000411.1:0-5052 GCA_035719385.1 Usitatibacter sp. | reverse complement strand
CATCGGCCACCGCGGGGCGCGCTTGGGGCCAGTGCGTGAGGTTCGAATGCGTGAGGTCCGCGGAGCCGCCGAAGAGCTCGGAGAGCGCCGGCGCGAGTGCCGCCAGCGCCTGCTGCGAGGCCTGCCTCGTGGCCGTGCTCGCGCGCTCGGCGCGCACCTTCGCGAGATGCGCATCGAAGGCGGCATGGAATTCCGGGGGAAGGTCGCCCGCCATCGTGCGCGTGAATTCGGCGGCGAGCTCGGGATGCGCTTCGCGGTAGCGCGCGAAAAGATGCTTCCAGGTCGCCTCCGCGGCCGCGCCGCGCTGCCTCGCGTCGAAACCTTGGCGCACCGCTTCGGGCACCTCGAAGGGGGCGTCGTTCCACCCGAGCGCGCGCCGCGTGGCGAGCGCCTCGGCCGCGCCCAGCGGCGCGCCATGCACGTCGGCGCTTCCCGCCTTGGCCGGGCTGCCGTGGCCGATCACCGTGCGGCAGACGACGAGCGTCGGCGCATCGGCGCGGCGGGCGCTGCGAATGGCGCGGTCGACCGCGTCGACGTCGTGGCCGTCCACGGCGTCGATGACGTTCCATCCGTAGGCGCGGAAGCGCGCGGGCGTGTCGTCGGTGAACCAGCCCTCGACGCGCCCGTCGATCGAGATGCCGTTGCTGTCGTAGAGCGCGACGAGCTTGCGAAGCCGCAGCGTTCCCGCGAGCGAGCACGCTTCGTGCGAGACGCCCTCCATGAGGCAGCCGTCGCCGAGGAACACGTACGTGTGATGGTCGACGATGTCGAAGCCGGGACGGTTGAAGCGCGCCGCGAGCACGCGCTCGGCGAGCGCCATGCCGACGGCGTTCGCGAGCCCCTGGCCCAGCGGCCCGGTCGTCGTCTCGACGCCCGGCGTGTGCCCGGCCTCGGGATGTCCCGGCGTCCTCGAGCCCAGCTGGCGGAAGCGCTGCAGCTCCTGCGCCGGCAGGTCGTAGCCCGAGAGGTGCAGCAGCGCGTAGAGCAGCGCGGAGCCGTGCCCGTTGGAGAGCACGAAGCGGTCGCGGTCGCTCCACTTCGGATTCGAGGGACTGTGCTTGAGGTGGCGCGTCCAGAGCGCCACGGCGATCTCGGCCATGCCCATCGGCATGCCGGGGTGCCCGGATTTCGCGCGCTCGACGGCATCCACGGCGAGCATGCGCAGCGCGTTGGCGCAGAGTCGGTCGCGCTCGGCGAGCGCGGGGGCTTCGAGGGGCTGCATCGGTCTCTCCTAGGCGGCGACGAGTGTCTTGCGGCGGCGCTCCACGAGGCGCCACACGAACGGCGTGAAGATGAGCTGCATCGCGAGCTCCATCTTCCCGCCGGGCACGACGATCGTGTTCGGGCGCGACATGAACGAGTCGTGCAGCATGTTGAGCAGGTACGGGAAGTCGATGCCGCGCGGGTCGCGGAAGCGGATCACGACGAAGCTCTCGTCGGGCGTGGGAATCTCGCGCGCGATGAAGGGGTTCGAGGTGTCCACGGTCGGCACGCGCTGGAAGTTCACGTGCGTGCGCGTGAACTGCGGGCAGATGTAGTGCACGTAGTCGTGCATGCGGCGCAGGATCGTGTCCGTCACCGCCTCGGTCGAGTAGCCGCGCAGCGACTTGTCGCGGCTCAGCTTCTGGATCCACTCGAGGTTGATCACGGGCACGACGCCGATCAGCAGGTCGGGATACTGCGCGACGTTGGCCTGCTCCGTCGTGACCGCGCCGTGCAGGCCTTCGTAGAACAGCAGGTCGCTGTCGGCGGGCAGGTCTTCCCAGGGCGTGAACGTGCCCGGCGGCTGCCCGTACGGCAGCGCCTCCGCCTCGTCGTGCAGGTACTTCCGGCGTCGCCCCGTGCCCGTGAGCGAATACTGGCGGAAGAGGCCCGCCAGCTCCTCGAAGAGGTTCGTGTCCGGGCCGAAGTGGCTGAAGTGGCTGCCCTTCTCCTGGGCGGCCATCATCTTGCGCATCTCGGCGCGGTCGTAACGATGGAAGCTGTCGCCCTCGACGACCGCGGCGTCCACCGACTCGCGCCGGAAGATCTTCTCGAAGACGTGCGTGACCGACGTGGTGCCCGCGCCGGAAGAGCCGGTGATCGCGATGATGGGGTGCTTGGCGGACATGGTGCCCTCCGTTGTCAGGCGGCGATGGAATCGCGGAAGAGGCCGCGCGCCTGGAAGAGCGGCAGGTCCGTTCCCGCATGGTTGGCGTCCTCGGCGTGGTAGCGCTCGATGCGCTCGACTTCCTCGCGCGAGCCGAACACGAAGCCGACGCGCTCGCCGGCGGACCCGGGCACGACGTCGAGCGCCCGCGCGCGCCCGGTGCTGGCGCGGCCCCACGCCTGCTCGATCAGCAGCCCGATGGGGTTCACCTCGTCGATGAGGCGCATCGGCCCGCTGATCGCGCCCTCGCGCTGCTCGCGCGGGCACAGGAAGACGCCGCCGCGCAGCAGGATGCGATGCGCCTCGGCCACGAGCGAGGCGATCCAGCGCATGTTGAAGTCGCGGCCGCGCACGCCGGCCGCGCCCTGCAGGCACTCGGCGACGTAACGCCGCACGGGCGGCTCCCAGAAGCGGCTGTTCGAGGCGTTGATCGCGAATTCGGCGGTGCGCTCGGGGATGCGCAGGCCCGGATGCGTGAGCAGGAACTCGCCGATCGACCGCTCGAGCGTGAAGCCGTGCGTGCCGTTGCCCACGGTGAGCACGAGCATCGTCGCCGGGCCGTAGATCGCGTAGCCCGCGGCGACCTGCTTCATGCCGGGCTGCAGGAGCGCCTGCTCGCCGATCGCGCCGGCGTCCATGCCGGGCGGCGCCCGCAGGACGGAAAAGAGGCTGCCGACCGGTGCGTTGACGTCCGCGTTCGAGACGCCGTCGAGGGCGTCGTACACGATTAGATAGCGGCTGGCTTCGCCGCCCGCGCAGCGCTCCACGTTGCCGCCGCACGCGATCGCGGCCGCGTGGCCGCCCACTTCCAGGCAGCGCCGGAAGATCGCGTCGGCGCCGGAGTCGTCCACCGCCTCGCCGAGCGCGCCGCGGCCCACGTCGCTCGCCACCGCCTTGCACGCGAGCGCGAGCGTGAGCAGCAGGCTGTTCAGCCCGCCCGTCGCCTCCGGGAACCGGCGGCGCTCCTCGATGAGGAATTGCGCGAGCGTCTTGCGTCCGCGGTTCATGCGGCCTCCTGGCGCTGCGCGAGGCTCGCTGCATGCCACGCGATGAGCGATTTCGCCGAAAGCCAGCGTTGCCGCAGCGCCGGGTGCTGCTGCTCCCAGAGGCAGCCGGGATCGCCGAAGTTGTCGATCTGCAGGTCCGCTTCGGCGAGATCGTCGGCCGAGAGCCAGTCGCTGCGCGTGCCGATCACGAAGCACCCGGCGTCGCGCGCCGAGGCCACGCCGGCGGCGGAGTCCTCGAAGGCGACGCAGTGTTCCGGCCGCGCGCGCAGGCGCTTCACCACTTCCACGTAGATGTCCGGGGCCGGCTTCTTGTGCGCGACGGCGTCACCGGCCGCGATCGCGGCGAAGCGGCTGCGCCAGCCGCGGCCCATCACGGGCGCGAACAGCGGCTCCAGGTTCGCTTCCGTGGTCGTGGTCGCGATCGCGAGCCGCAGCCCGCGCCGCGGCGCTTCGGCCATGATCCGCGCCACGCCCGCGCGCCACGGCGCGCCCTCGGCGGCGAGCAACTCCTCGTAGATGCGCGTCTTGGTCGCATGCACGCGCGCGATCTCCTCGCGCGGCCGCGGCATCTCGTGCTCCGCGAGCGCGCGCGCGATGCGCTCCTTGCCGCCGTGCACGCGCAGCAGCCGGCGATATTCCTTCGGGTCCCAGGCGAGGTCGATGCCGTGGCGCTCGAATGCGAGGTTGAAGGCGCGGCGGTGCAGCGCTTCGGTCTCGGCGACGGTGCCGTCGACGTCGAAGATCAGGGCGTCAAGCATGGGCTCCTCCCGGGGACGCTTCCCCTTGAAATACGCGGCTGGCGAGAATGTCCTCGGCGACGAGCGTCGAGAGCGCCTCGCGATCGGCCTCGTGCAGGCGCGCGAAGACGCGGCTCGCGTGGCGCAGGCGCGCGCGGTCGAGCGCGTTGCGCACGCTGCGCGCGTTGGCGAAGTGCGGCTGCGCCATGCGCCGCTCGAGATAGCGCTCGAACGCCCCGCGGGCCGCCGCGTCGAACGCGTAGCCCATGCGCTCGAGCATGAGCGCGGCGATGCGCATGAGCTCCTCGCGCGTGTAATCGGGAAAATCGACGTGGTGCGCGATGCGCGAGGAGAACCCCGGGTTGCACTCGAAGAAGCGCGCCATGCGGTCCTTGTATCCCGCGAGGATCACCACGAGGTCCTCGCGCTGGTTCTCCATCACCTGCAGCAGCATCTCGACCGCTTCCTGGCCGTAGTCGCGCTCGTTCTCCGGCCGGTAGAGGTAGTACGCCTCGTCGATGAAGAGCACGCCGCCCATGGCGCGCTTGAGCACCTCGCGCGTCTTGGGCGCCGTGTGCCCGATGTACTGGCCCACCAGGTCGTCGCGCGTGACGGCGACGAGGTGGCCCTTGCGGACGTAGCCCAGCCGGTGGAGGATCCCGGCCATCTTCTGCGCCACCGTCGTTTTCCCCGTGCCGGGGTTGCCCGTGAACGACATGTGCAGGCCCGGCGGCGTGCCGGGCAGGCCCATCGCGCTGCGCGCGCGGCCGACGGCGAGCAGCGCCGCGATCTCCGCGATGCGCTGCTTGACCGGCGCGAGGCCCACGAGCTCGCGATCGAGCTCGCCGAGCAGCGCGCCGATCTCGACGCTCGTGTCCGGCGCGTTCACGCGCGGCGCTCGATCGAGTAGCGCTGCATGCGACCCTCGGATTCGGTGCGCACCAGGCGGAAGCCGGGTTCCTGCGCCGGGCGGTTCACGATGAACGACAGCCGGATGGTCTCCCAGCCGCGCGTGGCGTCGAAGGCGTTCACGCGGATGTAGTGCCCGGGAAAGGTCGCGCGGCAGGCGGTGATCTCGGCCATCGCGCCGGCCGCGTCCTTCAGGTCGAACATCGGCGGCCCGAACATCTCCCAGTACGTGTTGCGCGGATGCGGGTCG
>DASTGG010000410.1:0-12913 GCA_035719385.1 Usitatibacter sp. | reverse complement strand
CACGCTGCGCGAGAAGGTGAAGAAGATCCTGGGCAAGCTCGGGCGCCTCGTGGACGGCAAGCTGCTCATCCCCGAGGAGATCGTGCACTACTCGGAATGGGTGCACGTCATGCGCAGCCGCATCGCCAACGTGCAGGAGATCGACTGCAGCAACCTGCGCGTGACGGTCCACCCGGCCTGCCACGTCTACAAGATGGTGCCGCAGGACGTGATCTACGACGACACCGTGATGGACGGCAACCGCGTCGCGGTCTCGACCGGCATCCTGCAGACGCTGGGCGCGCAGGTCATCGACTACTCGACGTGGTACGACTGCTGCGGCTTCGGGTTCCGCCACATCATCTCGGAGCGCGAGTTCACGCGCTCGTTCGCGATCGACCGCAAGCTGCGCGTGGCGATCGACGAGGCGCAGGCCGACGTGATGATCGGCCACGACACGGGCTGCATCACCACCCTCGACAAGAACCAGTGGATCGGCAAGGCCGCGGGCAAGGAAGTGGACCTGCCGGTGCTCGCCGACTGCCAGTTCGCCGCGCTGGTGTGCGGGGCGCATCCGTACAAGATCGTCCAGTCGCACTGGCACGCCTCCTCCACCGAGACGCTCATGGAGAAGCTCGGCATCGACTGGCAGGCGAAGAAGGCGGAATTCGTGGCCTACCTCGACGAGGTGAAGGCCGGCCGCCAGGAAAACCTCTACGACCCGCGGCGCATGATCACCTCGGGCCCCGGCTACATCCCGATCGCGAGGAAGCCATGACCAGACCCGTGCTCATCGTCGGAGGCGGCCCCGCGGGGCTCGCCGCCGCGCAATCGCTCGCCGCGGTGAACCAGCGCTGCGTGCTCGTGGAGAAGGAGCCGAAGCTCGGCGGCGCGCCGATCCTTTCCGGCTACGCGAAGCTCGTGCCCTCGGGCGAATGGGCGAAGGATGCGATCGGCGGCATGGTGACGGGCGTCGAGCAGAGCCCGCTCGTCGCGCGCCACACCGGCTGCACCGTGACCTCGTTCGGCGGCTCGCCGGGCGAATTCACGGCGCGGCTGTCCAGCGGCCTGACGGTCGAAGCCTCCGCCGTGGTCCTCGCCACGGGCTTCACGCACTTCGATTCGATCAACAAGCCCGAATGGGGCTTCGGCACCTACCCCGACGTCGTGACGACGACGCAGGTCGAGCAGATGTTCTCGTCGGGAAAGGGCGTGCACTGCCCTTCCGATGGCCGCAAGCCCGAGCGCGTGGCGATCCTGCTGTGCGTGGGCTCGCGCGACCGGCAGATCGGGCGCGAGTGGTGCTCGAAGATCTGCTGCACGGTGTCGGCCAACCTCGCGATGGAGATCCGCGAGGAGCTGCCGAACTGCCACGTCTACATCTACTACATGGACATCCGCACCTTCGGCCTGTACGAGACCAAGTACTACTGGGCGAGCCAGGAGGTGCACAAGGTCAAGTACATCAAGGCGCGCGTCGCGGAAGTCACGAGCGACGGCAAGCGCCTCGTGCTCAAGGCCGAGGACACGCTGGTGAAGCGCCCCATCACGATCCCGTTCGACCTGGTCGTGCACGCCGTCGGCATGGATCCGAACGTGGACAACAAGTCGATCGCCTCGGTCTTCGGCGTGCAGCTCCAGGAGCACGGCTACATCGCCAAGGCCAATTCGTACGGCACGTTCGGCGAGACCACGCGCCCGGGCGTGTTCGTCGCGGGCGCCGCGACCGGCCCCGAGACGATCGACGACTCGATCGGCCAGGGCAAGGCGGCGGCGATGGCCGCCTACGCCGTCGCCCTCGCGCGCCTGCCTGCCCTGGCGGCCGAGTGAACACCGCCCCCGCCCGACCCGGGGACGCACCCCGGGGACGCACCCCGGGGACGCACCCCACGCTCGAGCTCTCCGGCCCGAAGCTCGCGATCGCGTTCGAATCGCTCGCGCTCGCCGCCGAGGAAGCCGGCGGCATCGAGCGCTACGTGGACGCGCTCAAGCTCAAGAGCGCGTTCTTCGCCGAGACGCTCGGCGAAGGCCGTGCGCGCGACATGGGTTTCGCGGACCTGCGCGCGGTGTGCGCGTGGATGTCCACGGTGCGCCGGCGCATCGGCGCCTACATCGAGCCCGAAGGCTTCCCGGCGTTGCGCGAGCGCATCGCGCGGCTCCTCGAGGGGCCGGCGGCCGAGACCGACGCGCGCATCGAGTCCTTCTGCGCGGCCTTTCCCGACGACCGCGCCCACCGCTGGGTGCGCGACCTCGCCGCCGAGCTGCTGCACCACACGGATCCCGAGCGCTATCCCCTCATGACGCGCTGGGTGTGGGACGAGCGCGCCAACACCGGAGTGCTGCGCGAGATCTGGCACGGCGAGCAGGTGGACAACATGACCATCGACGTGCCCGCGCGCTACGACACCTTCATCGCGCTGCGCGAGGAGCTCGCGCAGTTCCTCGCCGGCCAGGGCGTCTACCGGGACGTGATGCAATACGTGGACCTTCTTGCCGCGAACGTCTATGCGCGCTACATCCACGAGCAGGGCGGCAGCTACCTGCGCGCCGATTTCTCCAACGCCGAAGCGCCCATGACGCACGTGCATCGCCTGCTCGGCCTGGACGGCATCGCCGGCGACGGGCGCACGCGCCTCAAGGCCGCGGACGGCACGGCCGTGGTCATCGAGGAATTGCACCCCGCGCCGCTGCCGCAAGAGCGGCGCACGGGATGACGGAGAAACCATGCCCATCCACGAACTTTCGCTGATCCGCCCGGAGAACCTCAAGACCCACGAGAAGCTCGTGATGGACGGCGTGGATGTCTCCGGCCACTGGAGCACGTTCATCGCGCCGCGCGTGCTCACCGACTACAACGAGCAGCTGGAGGAGGAGATCGCGGCGCTGCCGGGCGGCGAGAACATCCACCGCTGCTGGCAGTGCGGCTCGTGCACCAACGCGTGCACGGTGAACGCCGTCAATCCCGACTTCAACCCGCGCTACTGGATCTACCTGATCCGGCTGGGGATGGAGAGCGAGCTGCTGCGCGACAAGGACATCATCTGGCAGTGCGTGTCGTGCAACAAGTGCACCTACGCCTGCCCGCGCGACGTGTTTCCCGAAGGCGTCATGAAGGCGACCGCGCACTGGCTGGAGCTGCAGGGGCACACGCCGAAGTCGTCCTCCACCGTCTTCGACGAGGAATTCACCGGCCAGGTCATCGAGACGGGCAAGATCGAGGATGGCCGCATGATCCGCAATTTCTTCGCGAAGACCGGCCAGCCGCTCAAGCAGGACTGGCTGATTGCCATGGCGCAGCGCATCGCGCGCCGCTTCCCCGTGAAGCTCGGCATCAAGATGGGGCTCGCCGCCCTCTTCCGCCCGCGCACGCGCGGATGGGACAAGCATCGCGTCGCGATCCGGGAATACGTCGCGGAGCAGGACGCCAAACATCGAAAGGCACTCGGCCGATGAATCCGAAATACCAACGCGTCGCCTACTACCCCGGCTGCGCGCTCGAAGGCACGGGGCACGCATATAACGTGTCCACCGTCGCGGTCGGCAAGAAGCTCGGCCTCGAGCTCGACGAGGTGGAGAACTGGAACTGCTGCGGCGCGATGGAGGTGAAGAACGTCGACCCGAAGGTGCAGACGTACCTCTCGTCGCGCGTGATGGCCATCGCCGCGCACCAGATGAAGGCCGCCACGGTGATGGCGCCCTGCAACGGCTGCTACCACAACCTCAAGAAAGCCGAGCACGACCTCGCGCAGGACGCGGGTTCCCGCGAGGTGGTCGAGAAGATCGCGCGCAAGGCGGGCGAGGAGCCGTATCGCGCGGGCGAGATCGAGACGATCCACGCGCTCGACTGGATCAAGCACGGCGTGGGCGAGGACGAGCTGCGCAAGCGCGTCACCAAGTCGCTCGCGGGGCTGAGGATCGCGAACTACTACGGCTGCATGTACACGCGACCGCGCCACATCTTCCCCGAGAAGGACAAGGGGCCGGGGACCGAGTCCACGTCGAAGCCGCATTTCATGGACGACCTGCTCGCCGCGGCGGGCGCCGTCAACGTCGATTTCCCCCTGAAGACGGCGTGTTGCGGCGGCGCGCACACGCTCTCGGACAGCGACCTGTCCACGAAGCTGGTGCTGAACATCCTGCGCGCGGCCGAGGCCGCCGGTGCCGAGGTCATCGCCACGGAGTGTCCCACCTGCCACTCGGGCCTCGAGATGCACCAGGCGCGTGCCGAGAAGGTGCTGGGCGAGAAGACGAAGGTCGTGATGCTGTACTTCACGCAGCTCCTGGGGCTCGCGCTCGGCATCTCGCCGCGCGCGCTCGGCATCCACGAGAACGCCTCGGAAGCGCTCGAGCGCATGCGCGAGAAGGCGCTCGCGTGACCAACCTCGAGATGTTCGAGCGCCGCCTCGACGCCGCCTTGCCGCCGGCACGCGATGCCGCGGCGCACTATCTCCTCGGCGTCGCGGAGGAAGTGCTGGAGACATGGATCCTCGCGCGCGGCGAGGAGCCGGCCCGCGAAACGCGCGAAGGCTTCCGGCTGCTCGCGCTCCACCAGCAGGGCGCGCGCGGCCTGCCCAGCTTCCATGCGTGCCGCGAGACCTGCCGCGAGATCGCCTACCACTACAACGTCCTCGTCGCCGACGAGGCGCCGCAGGATTGCGCGCAGGCGCTGCGGATGATGACGCTGCTCGTGCGCCACCTCGCGCTCTTCGTCGAGGGCAAGCTGCAGGTGGCGGGGTTGGGCGATTTTTGCTGCGCCTCAAGACCGATCCGCGCGCAAGCGGGCAACATGGCGCAGGAAGCCCAAGTGGGAGAACAACATGCCTGACGTCCGCGGCTGCCATTTGCCCGACGACCTGCTCTACGACGTGGAGAACCATATCTGGTTTCGCGAGCTTCCCGACGGCAACGTGAAGATCGGCATGACCACCATCGCGACCGCGATGGCGGGCCAGCTGGTCGCATTCACGCCGAAGAAGGTGGGACGCGAGGTCCAGGCCGGGAAGTCGTGCGCGACGGTCGAGTCCGGCAAGTGGGTGGGCCCGGCCAAGAGCGCGGCCGGCGGCGAGGTCGTCGGCGTGAACGAGGACCTGGTCGCGAAGCCGAGCCTCGCCAATGAAGACCCCTACGGCACGGGCTGGATGGTGATCCTCAAGCCGCAGGATTGGGGCGCGGTCAAGGGGACGCTCGTTCCCGGGAATGCCGTTGCGGGACCCTACGAGGCCAAGATGGCCGCGGACGGTTTCGCGGGGTGTGCGTGCAAGAGCTGATCCCTTAGAATGGAGGGATGACGCGCATCCGATCCTCCCGAAAGGCGCCGATCCCTCCCCGCATCGCGGCCCGAATGGCCGAACTGCAGGACAACGCTCGCCGCGCCGCCGGCCTTCTCAAGGCCATGTCGAATTCTTCCCGCCTCGTGATCCTCTGCCAGCTGGCCGAGGGCGAGCGCTCCGTCGGCGAGCTCGAGCGCGCCGTGGGGCTGTCCCAGTCGGGCATCTCGCAGCACCTGGCCGTGCTGCGCCGCGAGCACGTGGTGAAGAACCGGCGCGAGCGCCAGACCGTGTACTACTCGCTCGCGAGCGACGAGGTCGTGGCCCTGATGGCCACCCTGCACAAGGTCTTCTGCGCCAGCGTGAAGGCCGACGCCGTCCGCCTCAAGGCCGCCTGAAGCCAATTGGGGTCTGACCCCGATTTTCCTGTCTATTTCTGCGCGATCACCGTCTCGAAGCGCTTGACGGTGCCGCCCGGCGCGGGAAATTCCTCCGTGCCGGTCGCGATCAGCCGCCAGCCCTCGAAGGCCTGCGTCACCTCGCCCGCCGCGAAGAGGCAGTATTCCGCGTGCCCGAACATGTCCAGGTAGGTCGTTCCCTCGATCAACACGTTGACGATCGCCACGCCGCCGGGCGAGACGGCCTGCTTCACGGCGGCAAGCCCGCGGCGCGCCTCGTCCGGCGCGAAGAACATGAGCAGCCCGATGCACGCGACGGCATCCCAGGTGCGCCCGGGATGCCAGTCCCGCAGATCCGCCGGATAGGCTTCGATCGACAGGTGCGCCGCCTCGGCCCTGCGCTTCACGTCGTCGATCGCGCGGCCGCACGCGTCGATCGCCGTCACGTGCGCGCCGAGGGAGGCGGCCGCGAGCGACAGGTTGCCGAGGCCGCACCCCAGGTCCAGCACGTCGCCGTGGAGGTACGGCAACGCCGCGCGCTCGAACGGGTTGAGCGCGTATTCGGCGGTGTCGATCTGCCGCCGGAACTGCCGGTCGAAGAAGTCGATCGAGCTCAGAACCGGCGCGAGTACTGGATGCCGACGGAATACTCGTACATCTGGATCTTCTCCTGCATGTTCGGCTGCGGCGGCGGGAAGAACCGGTTGAACAGGCTCGCCCCGTTCACGTCGTTGCTGAACGCGTACATGAAGGCGCCCGTGATCGAGCTTTGCGGGTCCAGCTTCCACGTCGCACCGAGCGTCGCATGGTGGCGCACGACACCGGGTGCCAGGATGTTGAAGGTCACGTCCTCGGGACGGATCGGGTTGTCGGTCACGTTGTAGCCGGCGCGCAGCGTGAGCGCGGGCGACGCCTCGAACTGCACGCCCAGCTTCCACACGTCCACGTCCTGACAGCCGAACCCGGGACCGTTGGAACCGCCCAGGCACGCGGTGAAGTCCGGGCCGGCCGGGTTGGCGCAGCGCAGGATCAGGTTGCTCGGATTGTTGACCGACTTCGCGTCGCTGTACTTGATGCGCTCGTACTCGGCCGTGATGAGCGTCGCCGGCGTCATGTAGTACGTGACGCCCGCCGACCAGTGCGACGGCATGTCGAAGCCGCCCTGGTCGGCGAACAGGCCCTTGTACTTGTCGAATTCGCCCATGTTGACCTTCGACGCGTATGCCACGCCGACGGCGAACTGCGGCGTCAGGCGCCCGTAGTACCCCACCCGCACGCCGGCGCCGGTGGAGTTTTCGTAGCCGCGGTTGGTCACGTCCCCGGGGCTCGTCGAGAAGCCGGCGAAAGCCTGCAGCCCCTCGGCCTTGAAGCGCTGGTAGGCGAGCAACGGTGCGACGCCGACCGAATGGCCGGGCGCGAATTGCCACGCGACGCTCGGCGCCACGATGAGCTGCATGAGGTCCACGCCGAGGCGGCCGTTGCCGCACAGCATGTTGTAGCTCGAGCCGCCGGGATTGAATTGCGCGCACGCGCTCTGCGCGGAAATCTCGCCGCCGGGGTAGTTGGTGTTCATGCCCCCGTTACCGTACACGGTGAGGCCCCAGGACAGGTTCGGGTTCACCATGCGGTTGTACGCGAACTCGGGAATGCCGAAATAGTCGCTTCCGCTCGTGGACGTCGCGTTGAGGTTCGCCTGCGGCGGGCTGTCGCTGCGCTCGGCCTTGCGATGCGGGCTGAAGAGGTCGATGCCGAGCTCCCAGCGGTTGCCCGCGAAGACCATCGTGGCCGGGTTGGCCGCGGCGCCGAACGCCGACTCGGCGACCGCGGTCTGCGCCCCGCCCATGCCCTTGGCCTGCATGCCGTATCCGTGCGCGAAGTAACCGTCCGTCGCCCCCGCGGCGAACGGCAGCGCGGCGGCCACCGCGACCGCGAGCTGCTTGATTCTCATATGTCGGCTCCCCTTGTATCGAGTTTGTACGTCCGCATGGCTAGATGAACAGGCTCACATCCGCGTCCCGCGCCATGGGCAGGAAGGTCGCGGCCCCCACGTACTCCTTCACTTCCGGGATGAAGTCCTCGCGCGCGTAGCCGAAGAGGTCCACGGTCATCTGGCAGCCGATGAGGTTCACGTCCGCGTCGATGCACGCGGCGCGAAGGTCGGCGATGCTGGCCACGCCCTTGCTGTTGATCGTCTTCTTCATCATCGTGGTCGCGAACGACTCGAACCCCGGGACGATCGATTGCATGGCGTTGGGGATGTTCCAGCGGATCGACTTGAACCAGTCCGGGCCGAAGGGCATCTTCATCGGCATCGCCGGGTTGCCCAGCGGGCTCACCTGCAGGCTCGAGAGGTCCTTCTTCAGCAGCTCGAGGCCGTAGAACGTGAAGAAGATCGACACGTTCCAGCCCAGCGCCGCCGCGGTGGACGCGAGGATGAACGGCGGATAGGCCCAGTCGAGCGTGCCCTTCGTGGCGATGATGGTCATCGCCGGCGTCTTCGACTCGCGGATCTCGGCGAGCTTCGCTTCCAGGCGTTCGTCGAGGATCGCATTGACCCGTTCCGTCACGAGACGGTCGAGCGCCGCGGCATCCAGGACGGTCGAAACAGCGTTGTCACCCATGGTCGCCTCCTTTGGCGCGCGGTCCGATGTGAAATCGGTTCGGCGGATCGTAATGGCGCCGCGCGGTATATGCAAGCATTCTAATATTCGGGAGTTCGAATCCGGGCCTATCCTTCCGGGGTAGCCCCGCGGGGTAGGCCCTTCAGGCCTTGCGGAAATAGAAGATGAAGTCGCGCCCCGCCGCGTCCTGGCGCAGCAGCTTGTGCCCGGTGTTCTTGCCGAAGTTGCCGAAGTCCTTGCGCGAGCCGGGGTCGTCGGATACGACGCGAAGGACCTGGCCGCTTTCCATCCGTTGCAGCGCCACGCGCGCGCGCAACGCGGGGATGGGACAGGTATAGCCGCGCACGTCGATCTCCCGATCGAAGCGGATCGCCGATACGGCGGCGCCCTTGTCGGCGGCTTTAGTGGTCATCGGAAACTCCGATGGGCCCATATTACGCCCCTATCGTCTCCAGGGAGGCGCCGGCGACTGACCGACGTCAAAGCGCGTCGCGGTTTCGGCGGCGCGCGCATCGCCGAGCGCCGACAGCGCGGCCACGGCGATGGAACGGCGGTCCACCTCGAAGAAGCGGCGCAGGTTGGCGCGCGTGTCGCTGCGCCCGAAACCGTCGGTGCCGAGCGCGACGTACGGATCGCGGATCCAGGGACGGATGAGGTCGGCCACGCTGCTCACGTAGTCGGATGCGGCGATGACCGGGGCGCCGCTCGCGGGCAGCTGCGATTCGATCCAGGAAACGGGATTCCCGCCTTCGCGGGAATCACGCGCAGCGCCGCCGGAATGCCGCCGCGTGCGCGAGACTTCCATCCCGTCGCGCCGGAGCTCCGTGAAGCTGGTCACCGAGAAGACGTCGGCGCCGATGCCGAGCTCGCCCTCGAGCAACCGCGCCGCCGCGAGCGCTTCCTGCAGGATCGTGCCCGCGCCGAGCAGGCGCACGCGCGCCTCGCCGTTCGCGGCGCGCACCTTGTGCAGGCCGCGCAGGATGCCTTCGCGCGCCTGCGCGGGCATGGAAGGCTGCGCGTAGCTCTCGTTCATCAGCGTCACGTAGTAGAAGACGTCTTCCTGCTCCTGCATCATGCGGCGCATGCCGTCCTCGAGGATCACGGCGAGCTCGCACGCGAGGCCGGGGTCGTACGCGCGGCAATTCGGGATCGTCGAGGCGATGAGGTGGCTCGTGCCGTCCTCGTGCTGCAGGCCCTCGCCCGAGAGCGTCGTGCGGCCCGCGGTGGCGCCGAAGAGGAATCCGCGCGAGCGCGAATCGGCCGCCGCCCAGATCTCGTCGCCCACGCGCTGGAAGCCGAACATCGAGTAGTAGATGTACATGGGCAGCATCGCCACGCCGTGCGCGGAATGGCTCGTCGCCGCGGCGACCCACGAGGCGAGCGCGCCCGCCTCGTTGATGCCCTCCTCGAGGATCTGCCCGTCCGCCGCCTCCTTGTAGTACGAGAGCTGCGCGACGTCCTCCGGCTCGTAGAGCTGGCCGATGGGCGAGTAGATGCCGATCTGGCGGAAGAGGTCCGCCATGCCGAAGGTGCGCGCCTCGTCGGCGATGATGGGCACGATGCGCCGGCCGAGCGCCTTGTCGCGCAGGAGTGCGCCCACCATGCGCATGAAGGCCACGGTGGTGGACATCTCCTTGCCGCCGGCCTCGAGCGCGAACTTCGCGAATGCCGCCGCATCGGGCGTGGCCACAGGCTCGCATTTCCCGGTGCGCGCCGGCAGGTAGCCGCCCAGCTTCTCGCGGCGCGCGTGGAGGTACGCCATCTCCGGCGACTCGCGCGGCGGGCGCATGTACTCGCAGGCCTCGCACTGCGAATCCGCCATGGGCAGCGCGAAGCGGTCGCGGAAGGCGAGGAGCTGCTCGGTGTCGAGCTTCTTCTGCTGGTGCGTGGTCATGCGGCCCTGCCCCGCCGTGCCCATGCCGTAGCCCTTCTTGGTCTTCGCGAGGATCACGGTGGGCTGGCCGCTGTGGTGCGCCGCGTGCCAGTAGGCCGAGAAGATCTTCACCGGGTCGTGGCCGCCGCGGCGCAGGCGGTCGATGTCGTCGTCCGAGAGGTGCGCGACGAGCTGCTGCAGCTCCGGGTACTTGTTGAAGAAGTGCTCCCGGTTGAAGCGTCCGTCGGTCGCGGCGTACGTCTGGAACTCGCCGTCGACGGTCTCGAGGAAGCGCTTCTCGAGCCATTGGTGCACGTCGCGCGCGAAGAGCGGGTCCCAGTCGCCGCTCCACAGCAGCTTGATCACGTTCCAGCCGGCGCCCGCGAAGAGGCCTTCCAGCTCCTGAACGACGGAGCCGTTGCCGCGCACCGGGCCGTCGAGCCGCTGCAGGTTGCAGTTGACGACGAGCACGAGGTTGTCGAGCTTCTCGCGCGCGGCGAGCGACAGTCCCGCGAGCGACTCGGGCTCGTCCATCTCGCCGTCGCCCACGAAGGCCCACACCTTGCGCCCGCCCGTATCCGCGAGGCCGCGATTGCCGAGGTAGCGCATGAAGCGCGCCTGGTAGATCGCGAAGAGCGGCCCCAGCCCCATGGAGCCCGTCGGGAACTGCCAGAAATTCGGCATGAGCCACGGATGCGGATAGGAGCTCAGGCCCTTGCCACCCGTCTCGCGACGGTAGTTGTCGAGGTTCTCCTCCGTGAGGCGGCCCTCGAGATAGGCGCGCGCATACACGCCCGGCGCCGAGTGCGGCTGGAAATAGACGAGGTCGCCCTGCTGCCCCGCGCGGAAGAAATGGTTGAAGCCCACCTCGAAGAGATCCGCCGCCGAGGCGTAGCTCGCGATGTGCCCGCCGAGCTCGGGCGACTCGCGGTTCGCGCGCACGACCATCGCGAGCGCGTTCCAGCGCACCAGGGCCGAGAGGCGCGCCTCGATCTCGAGGTTGCCCTGGTACGGCGGCTGCTCCGCAAGGCCGATCGTGTTGATGTACGGCGTGGCGAGCACCTGCGGCAGCGGCACGCGGCGCGCGCGCGCATGCTGCAGCAGACGGCGCAGCAGGAAGGTGGCGCGCCCGGCGCCCTCCTCGTCGATCAGCGCGTCGAGCGCCTCGATCCACTCGCGCGTCTCGAGCGGGTCGGCATCGGGATCGTGGGGCGTTCCGACTTCGCGGGGAATCGAGGGATCCATGGACCTAGCTTAACCCGGGGACGGTGTCCCACGCGACGGACTGCAGGAACGCGGCCGTCTCGGCGTCGATGCCCGCGGTGTACGTGTTGCCGACCGGCGAGCGGCCCGTCAGCGCGGCGAAGGCGGTGCACGCCGCGAGATACGTGCCGACCTTGTGCGGATGGCGCTTGTCGGGCTGGTAGAGCTCGAGACCGGGGCGGCGCTCGATCGCGCGCGCGAATGCGAGCCCCGCCGGAATCACGAGCGCATCGTTCGCATTGCCTTCGCGCGTGTACGCCTCCGCGAGTTGCGCCGTCATCTCCGGCTGGTCCTTGTACGCCCACGACATGAAGAACACGGGACGCACACCATACTTGCGCGCCGTGTCCGCGTCGATCCTCGCGTACTCGTGGAAGATCCTGCCGAGCTGCGGATGGATCGGGCACTGGCTGCAGTCCATCACCACCATCGTGTCGTACTGGCGGCCCGACTTGTTCAGGCGCACCTCGTTGTCGACGATCGAGTAGTAGCCCATCCTGCTGCCCGGCTTCAGGTAGCCGTCCACATCGTGCCAGTCGATGCCCGAGCCGCCGATCGCCACGAGCGTGCTGCGCACCGGGTTGCCCGCGGCCTTCGACATCGCCGTGATCATGTTGCCGATGCCGTTGTTGTAGTAGAAGAAGCTGTTGCCGACCCAGAGGATCGATCGCACCGGTGCCTCGCCCACGCTGGTGCGCGCCGGCTGCGGCGACGTGCCGGCCGCGGCGGCGGAAACGAAGCAGGCCACGGCGAGCGACATCCCGGCGATGCGCATGGAAGACACCTCGTACACTGCGGGGCACCATCTTATCAGCGCACCTCCCGCGCCCCGCACGGTCCAAGCGCCCATGATGCTCAACCCCGTCATCACCAGCCTGCTCGATACTGACCTCTACAAGTTCACGATGCTGCAGACGTTCCTGCACCAGTTCCCCGGCGCGACCGGCGTCTATCGCTTCGTGTGCCGCGGCGGCGCCCGCCGGCCGCTCGCGCAGTTCCGCGACGAGGTGGGCTCGCAGATCGACCACCTGTGCTCGCTGCGCTTCCGCCCCGAGGAGCTGGACTACCTGCGCGGCCTGCGGTTCATGAAGCCCGACGTCGTGGACTACCTGGACCTCTTCCAGTTCCGCCGGCGCTTCATCGACGTGCGCGCCGACGGCGACGAGCTGCAGGTCGTGGCGCAGGGGCCGCTCATGCACGTGATGCTGTTCGAGATCTTCGTGCTCGCGATCGTCTCGGAGGTGAACTTCTCGCAGTTCGACGCCGAGGAAGCGTACGAGGAAGGACGGCGCCGGCTGCGCGCCAAGGTCGAGCGCCTGCGCGAGTTCGCCGGGCAGTCGCGGCACGGGAATCCCTACGTGTTCTTCGACTTCGGCACGCGGCGGCGCGCGAGCCGCGAGTGGCACGACGAGGTCATCCGCTTCCTCGCGCGCGAGGTGCCCGAGTGGTTCCGCGGCACGAGCAACGTGGACCTCGCGCGGCGCCACGGGCTCGTCGCGGCCGGCACCATGG
>DASTGG010000409.1:0-2856 GCA_035719385.1 Usitatibacter sp. | reverse complement strand
GCGGCGCTCGGACGCGCGGCCGATGCGGGCGTCGCGCCCCCGTTCGAGGACGCGCTGCACATCCGGCCGTTGTGGTCGGCGCAGGTCGCGCTGGGCCGCACGCTCCCGGGAAAGCACTTCGTCGACCTGCAGCACGACGTGTCCGAGCAGGACATCCGCCTCGCCGCGCAGGAGGGCTTCCGCTCCGTCGAGCACGCGAAGCGCTACACCACCACCGGCATGGCGACCGACCAGGGCAAGACCTCGAACGTCGTGGCGCTCGCCCTGCTGGCCGATATGCTCGCCAAGCCCATCCCCGAGGTCGGCACCACGACATTCCGCCCGCCTTACACACCGGTGACCTTCGGCGCGCTCGCGGGGCGCGATCGCGGCGCCCTGTCGGATCCCGCGCGGCTCACGCCGATGCATGCCTGGCATGTCGAGCGCGGCGCCGCCTTCGAGAACGTCGGCCAGTGGAAACGCCCGTGGTACTACCCGCGGCCCGGCGAGGACATGCACGCCGCCGTCCTTCGCGAGTGCAAGGCCGTGCGCACGAGCGCGGGCGTGATGGACGCGACCACGCTCGGCAAGATCGACATCCAGGGCAAGGACGCCGCCGAGTTCCTGAACCGCATCTACACCAACGCCTGGACGAAGCTCGCGGTGGGCCACTGCCGCTACGGCGTCATGTGCCGCCCCGACGGGATGGTGATGGACGACGGCGTGACGGCGCGGCTCGCCGAGGATCGCTTCCTCATGACCACGACGACGGGCAACGCCGCCCGCGTGCTCGACTGGCTCGAGGAGTGGCTGCAGACCGAATGGCCGGAGCTCGAGGTGTTCTGCACCTCGGTGACGGAGCAGTGGGCGACGGTCTCGGTCGTGGGGCCGGCGAGCCGCAAGATCCTGCAGGCGCTCGCGCCGGGCCTGGACCTCTCGCCCGCGGCCTTCCCCTTCATGACTTTCCGCGGGGCGGACGTCGCGGGCATTCCGGCGCGCATCTTCCGCATCAGTTTCTCGGGAGAGCTCTCGTACGAGGTCAACGTGCCCGCGTGGCACGGCATGGCGCTGTGGAAGGCGGTGATCGAGGCGGGCAAGCCGTACGACCTCACGCCCTACGGCACCGAGACCATGCACGTGCTGCGCGCGGAGAAGGGCTACATCATCGTCGGCCAGGAGACCGACGGCACGGTCACGCCGCAGGACCTCGGCATGGACTGGATCGTCTCGAAGCAGAAGGCGTTCATCGGAAGCCGCTCCTTCGCGCGCCCGGACACGCAGCGCCCGGGACGAAAGCAGCTGGTCGGCCTGCTGCCGGAGGACACGCGGTTCGTCGCGCCCGAGGGAAGCCACCTCGTGGCCTCGCCCGCGCGCGCGGCCTTCGATGCGTCGAGCGGCAGCCCGTCGATCGGCCATGTCACGTCGAGCTACTTCAGCCCCAACCTCGAGCGCGCCTTCGCGCTCGCGCTGGTGGTGGACGGGCGTGCGCTCACGGGCAAGACCATCCACTGCCTGCACGAGGGACGCCTGCACGCGATGGCGGTGGTCGATCCCCTGTTCTACGACAAGGAGGGCACGCGCCGTGACGGCATCGACTGAGCGCCTGAGCCCGCTCGCCGCCTGGGGCGAGCGCTTCGCGCGCGCGAGCGCCGCGCCGCAGCACTTCGCCATCCGCGAGCGGTCGTTCACCACGCAGGTGAACCTGCGCGGCGATGCGCGCAATCCCGCGTTCCTCGCCGCGGTCCGGAGCATGGTGGGCTGCGAGCCCCCGGCCGCGCCGAACACCTTCAACACCGGAGCGCAGATCGCCGTGATCTGGCTGGGGCCCGACGAGTGGCTCGTCGTCGATCGCCCCGACCACGGCGAAGGCATCGCGGGCAACCTGCGCATGGCGCTCGCGGGAATGCCGCACTCGGTGACCGACGTGTCGGCCGCGCGCACGGTGATCGAGATCGCCGGGACCGATGCGCGGCTCGTGCTCGCCAAGGGATGTCCGCTGGACGTGCACGCGAGCGCGTTCTCGCCCCCGCGCACGTCGCAGACGCTGCTCGCGAAGGCGCGCGTGCTGATCCAGTGCGTCGATGCCGCGCCGGTCTTCCGGCTCTTCGTGCTCGATTCCTTCGCCAATTACCTCGCCGAGTGGCTGACCGACGCCGCGGCGGAATGCGCCGCCTCGCGCGGCCTCGACATCGATCGCATCGCCACGCGGCTCGCCTGAACGCGCGCCGAGGGAGGATCCATGGGCAAGATCACCGTCTATCGCGCCCGCAAGGTGCTCACGCTCGATCCGGGACGACCCGTCGCCGAAGCGGTCGCGGTGATGGACGGCCGCGTCGTCTCGACCGGCTCGCTCGAGACGATGCAGCCGTGGCTCAGGCGCTACGAGCACGAGATCGACGACACGCTGGCGGGCAAGGTCGTGATGCCCGGCTTCGTCGACCCGCACACCCATTTCGCCATCTCGTCGGGCTTCATGGCGCTGCACTACCTGGGCCCGATCGAATCCCCCGGCCCGCACGGCATGAACCCGCCGCTGCGCACGCACGCGGATGTGCTCGCCAGGCTGCGTGCGGCGCACGAGTCACAGAAGGATGCGTCGCAGCCGCTGGCCGCGTGGGGCCTGGACCCGGCCACGCAGGGCCATCTCGATCGCGACGAGCTGGACGCGATCTCGCGGGATCGTCCGATCTGGGTGATCACCTACGCGCCACACTTCGTCTATTGCAACAGCGCCGCGCTGGCGCGCATCGGCCTGCCGCAGGACACGACGATCCACGGCGTGGGCCACTACCCCGACGGGCGGCTGAACGGCGTCTTCGTGGAGATCGAGGCCACGCGGCTCGCGCTCGCCAGCATGGGCACCGAGATCAACAAGGG
>DASTGG010000408.1:0-12656 GCA_035719385.1 Usitatibacter sp. | reverse complement strand
CGGTGAGCTGCTTCAGCTCGTCGTTTGCGCGCGCGTGGTCCTCTTCCATGCGGCGCGCGAAATCCTTCACCTCCTGGCCGTCGGCCTTGCCCTTCGCGAGCTTCGCCGCGTCCAGCTCCGCCATGCCGGCCTGCGCCGCGTGGCGGATGAAATCGCGATCCGCCCGCGAGAGCGAGCCGGAGCGCTCGGCGGCGGCCGCGATGCCGACGCACAGGAGCGGGATCGCCAGGATGGAACGGACCGGCGCGTGGGTCATGCCCGTTGGAGCGCGCGCACGTAAAGTTCGTTCACCAGCGTGACGGCCACTACGAGAAGCGGCATCGCGAGCACGAGGCCCATCGGACCCAGGAGCACCCCGAAGCCCACGATGCCGATCAGCGTGAGCGCCGCGGGCATTTCCACCGCCCAGCGTTGCGCGAGCGGCGTGATCAGCTGGCCTTCCAGCGTCTGCACGACCGCATAGACGGCCACGGCATACAGCGCGAGCTGCGGGCCCTGCGCGAACGCGATGAGGACGCCGACCACCGCCCCCGCGAGCGGGCCCACCACCGGCACGAACTCCATCACGCCGAGAAGGATGCCGAGCGGCAGCGCGAGCGGAACGCCGACGAAGTGCAGGCCGATGGCCGCCACGGCGCCGACGCAAACCATGGCGAGCAGCTGCCCGATCAGCCAGCGGCGCAGGGCCGTGCCCGATCGCGTGAGCGCCTCGGCGAGCCGCGGGCGCGCGGCCACGGGAAAGAGCCTCACGAGGCCGTCGCGATAACGCGCCGGATCCAGGGCGAGATACAGGGCGACGAAGATCACCAGCACGAAGTCGACGACCGCGCCCAGCGCCGTGAAGGTGCCCTTGGCGAGATGGGCCATCGCTTCCGGGCTCGTCGCGCCGTGCAGCTGGTCCACCACCGACTGGAGCAGCGGCGAGTCGCCGATGCGTCCGCGCACGGCGTCCACGGCGGCGTGGATGGCGTTCCACAGCTCCTCGGCCTGCGCCGTGACCTGCTTGCCGAAGAGCCACGCGCCGCCCGCGATCAGCGCCGCGAGCAATAGCGCGACGATCGCCACGGCGACCGTGTGCGGCAGGCGCAGCCGCGCGGTGAGCGGGGCGCTCGCGGCGTGCAGGATGGACGCGATGACGATGCCGGCGAAGACGAGCAGCAGCACCGGCGCGAGCTTCACGATGACCAGCGCCAGGCCGAGCAGCGCGAGGACCACCACCACGTAGGGTGCGAAGGCGCGGACGGTCATGCGTCCTTCGACACGGACGCCGCCGGGTGGTTGCCCACTTTGGGGCAACGGGAGCAGGCTAGCCGGTTACGGCGGCGACGAACTCGCGGCTGCGCTCCAGCAGCTGGCCCTTGGCCGACAGCAGTCCTCCGCCGATGAGCAGCATCGCGTCGTGGCCGTAGCCCGCGATCATCTCCGGCACGCGTTCCACGGTCATGCCGCCCGCCGGCACGGGCAGCACCGGGCGGACGCCGGGCCACGGGTCGCGCGCGGCATGCGCGATGGCGTGGCACGTCTCGCGCGTGAAGCTGAAGCGCCCGCCGTGGTTCGGGAAGATCGTCGCGTCGGCGCCGAACAGGCGGAAGAGCTTGCCGAGGAGCAATGGCGGCGCGATGCGCACCGACCCGGCGAAGGCGGGATGGGCGAGCACGGGAACCGCGAGCTCGGCCTGCAGCTCGATGAAGGCGGGCACGCCGACCAGCATGGGCGCGACGAGCGCCATGCGCACGTCGTGCTCGCGCGCGATGCGCGCCTGCTCGCGCAAGGCGCCGGGCGAGCCGGAGAACGTGGGCGCGTAGATCGTATTGCCGCCGGTGCGGCGGTTGGCTTCATGGATGGCGCGCTGGACGGCGGCCACGCGCTCGGCGAAGGGTGCGGAGCGCTGGTCCGCGAGCCCATGGTCGTCCTTGATCACGTCGATGCGCGCGCGCGCGAACGTGTGCGCGAGCGCCGCGAGCTGCTCGACTCCCGATCCCAGCGGCTTGAGCGCCGTGCACGTGAGCGGGCGCCGCTGCACGCCGGTGAGGCTGCGGATGCCGGCGATGCCGAATCGCGGGCCGGGCAGGCAGCGCTCGTAGCCGGCGGGGAACGCGACGTCGACCAGCTGCACTTCCGGCTGCAGCGAGCAGTTGCCGAACAGCATGTTGAGCAGCTGCGACGCCTCGTGCCCGGTGGTGGCGGGGGCGATGCCGAGCGTCACGTCGAAGCCATGCTCGCCGCGCTCGATCGATTCCACCGTCGCCACCACCTGCTCCACCACGTGCGGATTCTCGATGGCCGCGAGCGGCATCTCCACGCTCTGCTCGATGGCGAGCGCCTCGGCGCGCGCCTGCGCGGTCGAGGCCGGCGCATCGATGCGGTAGGTTGCGAGGATGCGCTCCATCTACGCGGCCCTCAACGCGTCCACGATCTCGAGCCGCGCCGCGCGCACGCTCGGCAGGAAGCCGCCCACGACGCCCATGATCACCGAGAAAGCCAGGGTCGAGGCCACGATGCGCGGCGTGAGGTGGAAGCCGAAGGCGAGCTGGCTGAACGACTGGAAGTTCATGGTGGTCACGGTGAATGCCTGCAGGAACGACGCGAGCACGAGGCCGACCACGCCGCCGATCAGGGCGAGCAGGATCGACTCGAGCAGGAAGGCCGCGAGGATGCTCGAGCGGCGGAAGCCCAGCGCGCGCAGCGTGCCGATCTCCGCCGTGCGGTTGGACACCGCCGCGTACATGGTGATCATCGCACCGATCATCGCGCCGATGGAGAAGATGATCGACAGCGTGATGCCGAGGATGCTGATGAACTGCGACAGGGATTTCGACTGCTCCTCGTAGAACACGGGCTCGGGCTTCACCTCGAGCGTGAGGCGCTGGTCCGTGGCGATGCGGTTGCGCAGGGCCTCGAATTCGCCGCGATCGCGAAGGCGCACGAGCATCGAGGAGAACGTCATCCGCCGGAACGCCTGGACCATCTGCTCGGCGTCGCCCCACACCTCGGAATCGAACCCCGAGCCGCCGCCCTCGAAGAGGCCTACCACGAGCCATTCGCGCCCCGCGAAGCGCAGGTGCTCCCCGAGGTTCACGCCCTCGAAGCTGCCGACCACGCCGCTGCCCGCCACGATCTCGGAGGTTCCCGGCCGGAACATGCGCCCGTGCGTGAGGTGCACCTGCGGCCGCAGGGCGACGCCCGCCGGCGCCATCCCGCGGACCACGACGTTGGCGGGCTTGTCGGAGCCGCGCTTGGGGATCGCGATGAGCGCCACGATCTCGCGCGAGGCGAGCGGCGCGCCGTCGGCGCCGCGCGCCACCTCGGGCATGGTCTCGACGAGCGAGGCCTGGTCGCGCATGAGGATGCTCTGGATCTCGGTCTGCGAGCCCTGGCGCATCAGCAGCGCATTGTCGAAGGAGCCCGTCGAGACGAGCGTCTGGCGCAGCCCCGCGTCCAGCATCAGCACGGCGGCGAACACGAAGACGACGAGCCCCATGCCCATCGCGGTGAGCGACGTGGTGAGGCGGCGCGTCCACAGGTTGCGGACGATGTAGGAGAGGGGGACCTTCATCCGATGTGGCGCAGCCCTTCGACGATGCGCACGCGCGATGCACGCAACGAGGGAACCAACGCGGCGAGCACCCCCACCACCGTGGCGGCGGCGAATTGCAGGGCGACGGTATCGGCCGTCACGTGGAAGACCGGGAAGAGGGCGCTCAGGAACGACTTGAACCCGCGGGCGACGGGGAAGGTGGCGGCGATGCCGGCCACGCCGCCGATCACGGTGAGCAGCAGCGACTCGCCGATCACCAGCCAGGCCACGAAGGACGGCCCGAAGCCCAGCGCCTTGAGGGTCGCGTATTCCGCGAGCCGCTCGCGCGCGGTCATCGCCATGGTGTTCGCCACCACGGCGAAGATGATGACGATCACCACGAACGAGACGATGCGCACCGCCATGACGATCGTTTCCGTCTGCGCCACGAAGCCGAGCTGGAACGCCTTCTCGGTTTCGGTGAGCGTCTCGGCCACGGAGTTCCTGAACTCGCGGTCGATCGCCTGGCTGATCTCCGCGGCGCGGCTGCCGTCGGTGATCTGCACCACGAACAGGCCCGCGTACTCGGCGCGCTTGGGGAAGAGCTGCTTCAGGCGCTCGTTCAGGTAGTCCCAGTGGAAATACATCTGGCGCGTGATCACGGTCTCGTCGCGCGGCTCGTAGATGCCGTCGATGGTGAATTCCCAGGTGCCCGGGAAGATCGCGCCCTTCAATGCGATCGTGTCGCCTACCTTGAACCCGTGCTCGCGCGCGAGCTGGCGTCCGAGCATCGCGCCGCGCCGGTCGCGCTTCCACGCGAGCAGCTCGTCGGGCCGCGTCCTGAACTCCGGGAAGATGTCGAACCAGATCTCGTGGTCCACCGCGAACTGCGGGAAGAAATTGCCGAAGGACTCGTCCTTGTAGATGCCGCCGAACCAGTTCGAGGTGGCCACGGCCCTCACGCCGTCGATCGCCCGGATGCGCTCGCGATAGTAGATCGGCACCGGGAAGACGAGCGAGGTGGCGTTGCGGGTGATGAGGCGCGTGGCCGAGGCCATGTCGGCGCCGGCATACCACGCGTCCACGACGGTTTGCAGCAGCCCGAAGGCGAGGATCGCCACCACCAGGCCCAGCACCGTGAGGAAGCTGCGCAGCTTGTGGCGGAAGATGTTGCGGAAGACGAGCTTGAGCAGGTACATCACGCGTCCGCGGTGAGCTCGCCCTTTTCCAGGTGGGTCACGTGCCGCGCGCTGGTGACCGCATGCGGGTCGTGGCTCACCATGATGATGGTCTTGCCCATGTCGGCGTTCAATCGTCGCAGCAACGACAGGATCTCCTCGGCGCTGCGCCGGTCGAGGTCGCCCGTGGGCTCGTCGGCCACGATGATCACCGGGTCGGCGACGAGCGCGCGCGCGATGGCCACGCGCTGCTGCTGGCCGCCGGACAGCTCGTTCGGATAGTGCTCCATGCGGTCGGCGAGCCCCACCAGCTCGAGCGCGGTGCGCGCGCGCTCGCGCCGCTCGCGCTTGCCGAGCGAGGTGAGCAGCAGCGGCAATTCCACGTTCTCGAAGGCGGTCAGCACCGGCATCAGGTTGTAGAACTGGAAGATGAAGCCCACGTGCGTCGCGCGCCAGTCGGCGAGGTCCGCCTCGCCGAGCTTCGCGATGTCGGCGCCGTCCACGAGGAGCGTGCCGCTGTCGGGCTTGTCGATGCCGGCGATGAGGTTGAGCAGCGTGGACTTGCCCGAGCCGGAGGGGCCCATGAGCGCGATGAAATCGCCGGGGGCGATCGCGAGCGTGATGTCGCGCAGCACCGGCACCACCTGGCCGCCGCGGTGATAGCCCTTCGAGACGTGCGCGATGTCGACGATCGGCCGCGCGGCCATGGTCACTTCTTCGCGATGGCGACGGTCGCGCCGTCCGCGAGCTGCCCCGGCGGATTGAGCACGATGCGCTCGCCCGCCTTCACGCCGGCCACCTGCACGACGTCGCCCAGCTTGCGCGGCGTGCCGACGTCCACGACCTTCGCGGTGTTGCGGTCGTCGACGACCAGGACCGCGTCGCGGCCGGCGCGCTTCACGACCGCTTCCGGGCGCACGGCCACCACGGGCTTGCGCTCCTCGGGGCGCGGAGCGCGCTCGAGGAAGGCGACCTTCGTGCTCATGTCCGGCAGCACGCGCGGGTCCTTCTCCTTGAAAGAGACCTTCACCAGCAGCGTCGCCTTGCTGCGGTCGACCGTGGGCACGATGCGCGACACCTCGCCCAGCAGGCGCATGTCGGGGTACGCGTCGAGCTGGATCTCGGTCGGCATGCCGACCGAGATCTTGGCGATCGAGCCCTCGGAGACGTCCGCCTCGACCTCGAGCGTGTCCATGTCGGCCATGTTGACGACCGCGCCCTTCGATTCGGCCGCCGAGGAGAACGGCGTGATGATGTCGCCGACGTTCGCGTTCTTCGTGAGCACGATGCCGTCGAAGGGCGCGCGGATGAGCGTCTGCTCGACGGCGACCTGGGCCTGGCGGGCGTTGGCTTCGGCCACGCCGATGGCGGCCCTGAGGCTCGCGATGGAGGCGACCGCCTTGTCGTACCTCGCCCTGGCGGCGTCGAGGCTCGCTTCCGAGATGAACTTCTTCTCGAAGAGCTCGTTCGAGCGCTTGAGGTTCGATTGCGCGTCGCGCAGCTCGGCCATGCCCTGCTCGAGGTTGGCGCGGGCGGCGCGCGCGCCGGCGACCGCGGAATCGCGCGTGGCGGACACGTCGGCGTTCTCGAGCCGCGCGATCACCTCGCCCGCCTTGACGCGCGAGCCTTCCTGCACGCCCAGCCACTCCAGCCGCCCCGTGGCCTTGGTGGACACCGCCGCCTTGCGGTAGGCGGCCACGCGGCCGGTCGCATTGAGCACCGTGAACGTCTGCGACGGATAGGCCGTCGTCGCGCTCGCCACCTCGACCACGGGCGGCGCCATGCGTGCGCGCGCGAGCAGTCCGGCGGCGACGGCAACGGCCACGACGAGCAGGATCGTCCAGGGATTGACCCAACGGCGCCGCCGGCGCACGCCGGCCGCTCCCGCGCTGCGATCGATCGCGAGCTTCGAGAGGTCCGGCGCGTCCATCTACCCGAAGAGCGCGAGGCTCGCGTCGTGGAGCGGCTGGCCGCGTTCGGCGAAAGCGTCCACCACGCTGAAGTGGTTGAGGGAAGGCAGCAGCATCAACGCCTTCACCTGCTGGCTCCACGCATCGGCGAGGCAGCGCGACTGGCGGCGGAATTCCGGGCTTTCGTCGGCGCCGGCCGCGACGATGAGCGGCGCGCGGATCGTGGGCCGCTTGTCGTAGAGGTTGAGCCGCGCCACCTGCGCCGCGTCGAGCCCGAAATCCGCGTTGAAGGAATGGTGCAGCAGCGGCTCGAAATCGAAGATGCCGCTGATGGGCACGCCGCCGATCACGCGTTTCGGGTCGAATTCCATCGCCGAGGCCGGCGCGCCGAAGACCGCCGCCACGAGGTGGCCGCCGGCCGAATGGCCGCTCAGCACCACACGGTCCATCGCGATGCCGTGCGCGGGCCCGGCGCGGAACAGCCAGTTGGTCGCGGCGAGCGCGTCGGCGACGATGTCCTCGATCCGCACGCCGGGGCAGAAGCGGTAGTTCGGCATGGCGACGTTGATGCCGGCGGCCACCCACGGCGACGCGAGCCAGGAGAACATGCCCTTGTCCAGGCTGCGCCAGTAACCGCCGTGGATGAAGACCAGCGTGCCGCGCGCGTTCGCGGCGGGGAAGAGGTCGATGCGATGGCGTTCGTCCGGTCCGTAAGGCAGGTCGAGCGTGCCCTTGAGCGTCGAGCGGACGTACTCGGAATCGCGCTGCCAGCGCGAGAAGAACTCCGGGTGCTCCGGGACGAGCGCCCGGTTGTTGTATTCGCGCTCGATCGCTTCCGGGGTGAGCTTCGTCTTCATCCCCGCGATTCTACCGGGAAGCGCCCGCCGGGCCCTCCGGCCCGCGGCGGCGGCGCGAGCGGATGCGGCAAGGCGCGGCTTGTTGTATAAGCGTGCCGATGGCGAACAAGGCGGCCCTCCACGTCCGACCCCTGCGCGAGACCGACTCGCTCGAGGACCTGACCCTCCTGCTGCACCGGGCGTACGCGAGCCTGGCGGCCGCCGGGCTCAATTACACCGCGGCCGACCAGGGCATCGAGACGACCCGCAAGCGCGTGGCCAACGGGCACTGCTTCGTGGCCCTCGACGAGGGCACGCTGGTCGGCACCATCCTCGCCAACGGCCAGTTGCCCAACCACCTCGGCACCTTCGTCGGGCGCCCGGACGCCGCGAGCCTGCATCAATTCGCGGTCGAGCCGCGACTGCACGGTTCCGGCGTGGGGTCGCTGCTCCTCGAGACGGCGGAGGAATGGGCGGCGCAGCGGCGTTTCGCCGAGATGCTGCTCGATATCGCGGAGCCCGCGACGCGGCTGATCTCGTTCTACCACCGCCGCGGCTACCGCGCGATCGGCACCGTGCAGTGGGAGGGCAAGACCTATCGCAGCGTGGTGATGGCCAAGTTGCTGCGGGCCTGATTCGCGCCCGGGGGCGGTCACGGCTTCTTCAGCGCCGCGGCGATGTCCCCTCCGATCCGGTCGAGCGCGCGGCTGTGCGCCGCGGCCAGCGCGCCCGCGTCGTGCGAAGCCACGGGCTCCGTCACGCGCGTGCGTCCCGCGCGCCGCGTGCCGCCTTGCGTGGCGGTGATCGTCCATAGCGCGTCGATCGTCGCCCCCTCCTCGAGCGAGGAGTCGAAGCGCTCGATCTCGATCGCGATGCGATAGTCCACGGGAAGCGCGGCGGCCGAACGGCTGGTGAGCACGCGCGAGGTGCCGAGCTCGCGCGACAGCGTTTCGCCGATGACGCGCGGGATGGCGCTCTTCAGCGGCTCGGCCCAGCGGTACTGCTCGCTGATCTCGACCTGGTTCGCGCCCGTGCGCAGCACCATCTGCTGGCGGTCCACCGACTCGGGCACCGAGACGGGGCCCACGAAGATGGCCGGGCCCGACGATTGCGGCGCTGCCGGCGCAGCGGGCGCCGACAGCGTGTAGAAGCTCTCGCGAACGGGCGTGCCGCCGCACGCGGCGAGCATGGCGGAGAGCGCGACGAGAAGGCCTGCGGTGATCTTCATTTCGTCCCCCGCTTGCCGCGAATGATGGACTCGGGATGCCGCTCGAGGTAATCGGTGAGCGCGCGCAGCGATTCGGCGGCGCGGTTCACCTCGTCGAGCGTCTCGCGCAGGTCCTGCTGCACCGGGGAATCGGGCGCGACGGTGCGCTCGGCGCCCTCGAGCGTCTTGCGCGCCTGCGAGATGGCCGCCTTCAGCTCCGGCGCCACCTCGTCGTTGAGCTGGTTGACGAGCTTGTCCGCCTTCTTCAGCGTCACGTTGAGGTTCTCGAGCGCCTGGCGCAGCTCGTCGCCGATCCGGTCGAAGGGCACCTTGTCGAGCCGCTTCACGATCCTGCCCACCGTGTCCTGCAGGTCGGAAAGCCCCGCCGAGGCCACGGTCGGGATCTCGGGCGGCGACTTGCTCGCGTCGAGCGAAGCCTTGGGCGCCTCGGGGAAGAATTCGAGCGCGATGTACATCTGCCCGGTGAGCAGGTTGCCGCTGCGCAGCTGGCCGCGCAGGCCGTGCTCGACGAGGCGCTTGATGCGATCGGGCGGGCCGATGGGACGCTCCTTGCGCGCCGTGCGCGAGCGCAGCCGCTCGGGATAGACGCGGATCTCGACCGCGGTGCGGAACTTCACGGCCTTCGCGTCGTAGGCGAGGTCGATGCCCTTCACCTCGCCCACCGTGATGCCGCGGAAATCGACCGGCGCGCCGGCGACCAGCCCGCGCACCGACTGGCCGAACGTCATGAGGTAGGTTTCGACCACGGCCTCGCGAGGCTTCTCGGCCTCGTCGCGGCTCTTCCACAGCACGAAGGTCGCGTTCGAGTCCGCGGGCGGCAGGCCCTCGGCCTCCGGCGGCGTCTCGAACGCGATGCCGCCGAGCAGCACCGTGATCAGCGATTCCGATTGCAGCTTGAGCCCTTCGGCGCCGACGTTCACGTCCACGCCCGAGGCGTTCCAGAACCGCGAGCCGCCGGTCACGAAACGGTCGAACGGCGGATTGAGGAACACGCCGATGAGCACCTGCTTGCCGTCCTTCGAAAGCTCGATGGACACCACGCGGCCGGCGACGACGCTGCGGAAGTACACGGGCGAGCCCACGTCCACCGAGCCCAGCTCGTCGGCGCTCAGGTTGAAGAGGCGCCCGGGCTGTCCGGAGATCACCACGGGCGGCGTCTCCAGGCCCTTGAAGTCGTGCGTCTCCTTTTCGGATTTTCCCGGATCGGCGCCGATGTACGAGCCCGCGAGCAGCGTGCCGAGCCCCGTCACGTGCCCGCCGCTGAAGCGCGGCCGCACGACCCAGTAGCGCGTGTCCTCCGCGAGGAAGCCCTTCGAGCCGCGGCGCGAGAGCTCGGCGTTCACGATCGCGTACTTGTGGTCTTCGGAAAGCTCGATCGAATGGACGATGCCGATGTCCACGTCCTTGTACTTGATGCGCGTCTTGCCCGCTTCGATGCCCTCGGCGCTGTCGAAGCGGATGCTGATGGTCGGCCCGCGGTCGAGCAGCGCCTTCACCGCGAGCCAGCCGCCCACGATCGCGGCGAGCACCGGGATGATCCAGACCAGCTGCAGCCCGCGCGGGCTCGGCTTGCGCGGCACGGCCTCGGGAATGTCGGCATCGCGCGCCGGCGGCGCGGGCGTCTCAGGCATGGAAGTCGTCCACGGGGTCCCACGTGAGCCGCGGATCGTAGCTCAGCGAGGCGAGCATCGTGAGGACGACCACGGCGCCGAAGGCGATAGCGCCGGGGCCGGGGTGGATCTGGGCGACGGTCTTGAACTGCACCAGCGCCACGAGCATCGCGCCCACGAAGATGTCCACCATGGACCAGCGGCCGATGAGCGACATCAGGCGGTGGAGCTGCGTGCGCCGCCGCGGGTTCCAGCGCGAGCGGCGCTGCGCGAGCGCGAGCAGGAAGCCCACGACGAGCAGCTTCGCCAGCGGAATCACGATGCTCGCGGTGAAGATGATGACGGCGAGCCCCCACGAGCCGGTGCGCCACAGGTAGATCGCGCCCGACAGGATCGTGTCGTTCTTGAAGCCGAAGATGGAGCCGCTCTCGATCACCGGCAGCGTGTTGGCGGGGATGTAGAGCGCCGAGGCGAGCGCGAGCAGCATGAGGCTGCGCACGATGCTGTGCGGCTTGCGCGCATGCAGCGGCGCGCTGCAACGCGCGCACGCGACGTGGCCGGCGGCGGGCGCGCGATTGAGCTGCCCGCAGGATTGGCACAGCCACATCGCGTGGCGTGCGGCCGTAGGCGTCATGCGCGCAGCTCCTCCACGCGCTGCCACAGGTCCCGCCGCTCGAACGACGCCGCCGCGGCGCTGAACAGCACGATGAATCCCGCCATCGCGTAGAGCGCGGTGCCCGGATGCACGGCGGCGATGTGGCGCAGCTTCACGAGCGCCACGAGCGCGCCCAGCAAATAGACTTCGACCATGCCCCACGGCTCGAGCGCGCCGACGATGCGGAAGGCGATGGCGAGGTCCCGCGGGATCGCGCCGAAGCGCAGCGGCACGAGGAGGTAGAGCATGAGCGCCACCTCCAGCGCGGGCACGAGGACCGCCGTGGCGAACACCAGCAGCGCCACGCTGGACATGCCCTGCTGGTGCAGCGCCCACGCGGTGCCCGCGAGCGTGGCCGACGTGCGCAGGCCCTGGGCGTCCAGCTGCATCAGGGGGAAGGCGTTCGCCACTAGGAAGAGCACCGCCGCGCCCAGCACGAAGGCGAGGGTGCGGTCGAGGCTGCCGGGCTTGTTGCGGTAGAGCTCGGCGCCGCAACGCACGCACTCGGCCCTGCCGTGGTCCGGCACCGCGACTTCCCGCTGCAGGCAATCGCACTCGGGACAGGCGAGCAGGCGCGCATTGGTTGTCATTTGACACCTTAGTCCGGTGCTAGACTCCGGCGTTCCATGGAAACGGCCGTTTCGCGGGGCGGGGAAGCGGGGCACGCGGTGCTCGAACGGGCCGGCCGGCTGGCCCGCCACAGCGATTCCGCCGATCATTACACGCGCACGGTTTTCACGCCGGCGCACGCCGCCGCAGCGCGGCAGATCGGCGAGTGGATGCGCGAGGCCGGGATGTCGGTGCGCGTCGATGCGATCGGCAACGTCATCGGCCGCTACGACGCAGCGCCCGGCGCGCGGGCGCTGCTCATGGGCTCGCATTTCGATTCCGTGCGCAACGGCGGCAAGTACGACGGCGTGCTCGGCATCCTCGTGCCGATCGCCTGCGTCGCGGAGCTGCACCGCCGCGGCGAGCGCCTCGCGCATGCGATCGAGATCGTGGCGTTCTCCGACGAGGAGGGGGCGCGTTTCCAGACGAGCTTCCTCGCCAGCCGCGCGCTCATCGGGCGCTTCGACACGGCGCTGCTCGCGCGCCGCGACGCGGATGGCGTGTCGCTCGAGGACGCGATGCGCGGCGCGGGGCTCGATCCGGCTGCGATCGGCTCGGCGCGCATCGATCCCGCGCGCATCGCCGCATACGTCGAGGTCCACATCGAGCAGGGGCCCGTGCTGCTGCGCGAAGGCCTCGCGCTGGGCATCGTGACGGGCATCGCGGGCGGCACGCGCCACCTGGTGCGCGTTCGCGGCGAAAGCGGCCACGCGGGCACGGTACCGATGCCCATGCGCCACGACGCGCTCGCCGCGGCCGCCGAGATGGTGCTCGAGGTCGAGCGCCGGTGCGGCGCCGGCGGCTCGCTCGTGGGGACCGTCGGCATCCTGAAAGTGAAGGACGGCACGGGCAACGTGATCCCCGGCGAGGTCGAGCTCACCGTCGATATCCGCGCCGCCGAGGACGCGCCGCGCGAAGCGGCGGAGCGCGACGTGTTCGCGGCGTTCGAGGCGATCGCGCGGCGCCGCGGCGTTGCCGTGGAGAAGACGCGCACGCACGGCGTTCGGGCCGTCGCCTGCGCGCCATGGCTGCAGGAGCTTCTCGCGGCGAGCGTGGAGCGCGTGGGCGTGGAGCCGCGGCGCCTACCGAGCGGCGCCGGTCACGACGCGATGA
>DASTGG010000407.1:0-7312 GCA_035719385.1 Usitatibacter sp. | reverse complement strand
GGGGTGCGTCCCCGGGGTGCGTCCCCAGGTCTTTGCCAATGGCCTTCTACATCACCCAAAGCCTGAACAGCCTGGCCCTCGGCGGGCTGCTGTTCATCCTGTCGGCAGGCTTCTCGCTCATCTTCGGGCTGATGCGCATCGCGAACCTCTCGCATGGCGCGTACTTCATGCTCGGGGCCTACGTGGGGCTCACGCTGCTGCAGAAGGGGGTGAACTTCTGGATCGCGGCCCTCGCCGGCGGTGTCGCGATCGCCGTGCTGGGCGGGCTCATCGAGCGCTTCATCCTGCGCCGGCTCGCGGGACGCACGCTCTCGCAGGTCCTCGCCACGCTCGGCATCGCCTTCATCATCGCCGACGCCTGCCTGTGGATCTGGACCGGCGACCCGATTCCGCTGCCGGGGCCGGAGAGCCTGCGCGGCGCGGTGCCGCTGCTGGGCGTGCATTTCCCGCTGTACCGCCTCGGCGTGATCGCACTCGCCGCCGTGATCGCGATCGCGCTGTGGGTGCTCGTCGAGAAGACGCGCGTCGGCGCGATGATCCGCGCGGGCGTGGACGACCTCGACATGGCGCGCGCCGTGGGCATCCCGGTGAAGACGCTCTTCACCGCGGTGTTCTGCCTGGGCTCCGCGCTCGCCGGCATGGGCGGCGTCATCGCCGGCCCGATCCTGTCGGTGTACCCGGGGCTCGATTCGGACATGCTGCCGCTCGCGCTGGTGGTCGTGATCCTCGGGGGCGTGGGCAGCCTCGGCGGCGCTGTCGTGGGCAGCATCGTGATCGGCTTCATCTACACGTTCGGCCAGGCGCTGCTGCCCGACCTCGCGTACGTGATCCTCTTCCTTCCCATGGTGATCGTGCTGGTCGCCCGGCCACGCGGGCTCTTCGGCCGCGTGACGACGTGAAGCGCGCCATCGCGATCGGCATCGTGGCCGCGGCGCTGCTCGCGCTGCCGTACGCCGCCGGCAACGACTACTACGTGAACCTGGGCAGCCAGGTCCTCATCGCGTCCGTCTTCGCGATGAGCCTCAACCTGCTCGTGGGCTACGGCGGCATGACCTCGCTCGGGCACGCGGCCTACCTCGGGCTCGCGGCCTACTCGACCGCATGGCTCACGCTGCGCTTCGGCCTCGGGCCGCTCGCCGCGGGCGCGTGCGCCATCGCCATCACGACGTTCATGGCCGGCGTCTTCGGCGTGCTCGCGCTGCGCGCCGCGGGCCTGGGATTCCTCATGATCACGCTCGCGCTCGGCCAGATCCTCTGGGGGCTCGCCTACCGCTGGGTCACGGTGACCGGCGGCGACAACGGGCTGTCCGGCCTCTCGCGCCCGAGGCCGTTCGGCCTGGACCTCAACGGGGCGCAATCGTTCTACTACTTCGCGCTTGTGGTCTTCGCCATCGCCTTCGCCCTCGTCGCGGCCTTCGTGCGCTCGCCCTTCGGCGCGAGCCTGGAGGGCGCACGCGACCAGCCGCGGCGCATGCGCGCGCTCGGCTACAACGTCTGGCTCGTGCGCTGGATCACGTTCGTGCTCGCGGGCTTCTGGGGCGCGGTTTCGGGCGTGCTGTACTTGTACTACAACAACTACATCAGCCCGCACGCGCTGTCGCTCACGCAATCGGCCGAAGTGCTGCTCATGGTCATCGCCGGCGGCGCGGCGACCCTGTCCGGGCCGCTCGTGGGCGCCGCGCTGGTGGTCGTCATGAAGAACGTCGTGAGCGCGTATGTCGAGCGCTGGACGCTGCTGCTCGGCGTGGTGTTCGTGCTCATCGTGATGTTCCTGCCCGACGGCCTGGTGCCCGGCGCGCGCCGCCTGTACGAGCGCTGGAGGCCGCGCCGATGAGCGCGCTCACGCTGCGCGGCCTGCGCAAGTCCTTCGGCGGCCTGCCGGCCACCGACGACGTCGCGCTCGACGTCGCCGAGGGCGAGCGCCGTCTCATCATCGGGCCGAACGGCGCCGGCAAGACCACGCTCTTCAACCTCATCAGCGGCGACCTGCGTGCGGACGCGGGCTCGGTGGTCCTGTTCGGCGAGGAAGTGGCGCACCTGCGGCCCGACCAGCGCGCGCACCGCGGCCTCGCGCGCACCTACCAGATCATCACCCTCTTCGCGGGGAGCACGCTCGCCGACAACATCGTGCTCGCGCTGCTCGGGCTTTCGCGCTCGCGCTGGCAGTGCTTCCGCGCGCTGCGCACGCGCCGCGACCTCTACGCGCGGGCGGACGAAGTGCTCTCGCGCGTGGGGCTGGAGCACCTCGCCACGCGCCGCGTGACCGAGGTGTCGTACGGCGAGAAGCGCCGGCTGGAGATCGCGATGGCGCTCGCCCAGGATCCGCGGCTGCTGCTGCTCGACGAGCCGCTCGCCGGGCTCTCGACGGAGGAGCGGCGCACGGTGCAGGGCGTGCTCGAGGCGATCCCGCGCGACATCTCCATCGTGATGATCGAGCACGACATGGACACGGCGCTCGCCTTCGCCGAGAGGATCACCGTCCTGCACTACGGCAAGGTGATCGTCGAGGGAACGCGCGCCGAGGTCGTGGCGCATCCGCGCACGCGCGAGGTGTACCTTGGCGCCTGAGTCGCCCGCGCTCGCCCTCGAGGGCCTCAACGCGTTCTACGGCGACAGCCACGTGCTGTGCGACGTCGCTTTCGCGCTGCAGCCGGGCCGCGTGCTCGCGCTGCTCGGGCGCAACGGCGCGGGCAAGACCACGTGCATCCACTCGATCATGGGGCTCGTGCGGCCGCGCACCGGCAGCGTGCGCCTGTTCGGCGAGACGATTTCCGGCCTTGCGCCCGAGGCGATCTGCCGCCGCGGCGTGGGGCTGGTGCCGCAGGGCCGCCGCATCTTCCCCAACCTCTCGGTGTGCGAGAACCTGCAGGTGGCCGAGCGCCGTGCCGCGGGCGGCGCGAAAGCCTGGAACGTCGAGGCGGTCTTCGGGCGCTTTCCGCCGCTGCGCGCGCGGGCCAACCAGCTCGCGGGCTCGCTGTCCGGCGGCGAGCAGCAGATGCTCGCCATCGGCCGCGCGCTCGTCTCCAACCCGCGCGTGCTGCTGCTCGACGAGCCGTCCGAGGGGCTCGCGCCGATGATCGTCCACGAGGTCGGCGAGACGCTGCTGCGGCTCAAGTCCGAGGGCTTCTCGATCGTGCTGGTGGAGCAGAACACCACGCTCGCGCTGCGCGTCGCCGACGACGTGGCGATCCTCAACACCGGGCGCGTCGTGCACGCAGGCACGGCCGCCGACGTGAAGGCCAATCCCGCCACCCTGCACGCCAACCTCGGCGTCGTGTGAATCGAAACGGAGAACCGAAGCCATGTCGCTGCTCACCCTGCCCACCGCCACCGTCGAATACTTCCGCGCCGGCGCGGGCCCCGACCTGCTGCTGCTGCACTCGCTGCTCACCGAGAGCACGGTGTTCGAGGAGGTGATGCCCGGCCTTTGCGAGGCGTATCGCGTCACGTGCATCAACCTGCCCGGCTTCGGCGCATCGTCCGCCGTCACGCTGCCCACGGTCGCCGACTACGCCGACCATGTGGCCACGGTGATGGACGGGCTGCTCCTGCCGCCGTCCACCGTCGTGTTCGGCAACGGCTTCGGCGCCTTCGTCGCGCTTCAGCTCGCCATCCGGCACGGCAACCGCGTGGGTGACCTCATCGTCGCCGATTGCGTGCCGGCGTTTCCCGAGGCGGCGCGCGCGCCCTTCCGCGGCATGGCGGCGAAGGTTCGCGAAGGCGGCATGAAGCCGGTGCTCGATACGGCGATCGGCCGCATGTTCCCGCCCGAATTCCAGGCGCGCGCGCCGCAAGTGGTCGAGCGCCGCAAGGAGAAGCTCGCGCAGGCGGATGCGCAATGCTTCGCGCAGGCATGCCTGGGGCTCGCGGAGCTGGACCTTCGCCCGCACCTCGCCGCCATTCGCAACCGCACGCTCGTGATGTGCGGCGCCCTCGACCAGACGACGCCGCCCGCGCTCGCGCGCGAAGTCGCCGAATCGATCCGCGGCGCCGCCTATCGCGAGATCGCGGGCTCCGGCCATTGCCCGATGCTCGAGCAGCCGCAGGCGCTCGTCGCGGAGATCCGCCGCTTCGCCGACTCGCGCAGCCTCGCCGCATGAAGACGGTGCGCGCCGGGCGCTACGACATCGCCTGCGTCGACGAGGGCGCGGGCTTTCCGGTGCTGCTGATCCACGGCCTCGCCGGCGACCACACCGCGTGGGACCCGCAGCTCGCCGCGTGGAAATCGCGCCATCGCGTGGTGGCGCCCGACAATCGCGGCGCCGGCGCCAGCACGCAGGTGGACGAGCCGGTCGCCACGCGCGACATGGCGCAGGACATGCTGGCGCTGATGGACGCGCTCGGCATGGAGCGCGCGCACGTCGTCGGCCGCTCGATGGGCGGGGCGATCGCGCAGCACATGGCGCTGCTGGCGCCGCAGCGCGTGCAGTCGCTCGCGATGTGCGCGTCCTTCGCCAGGCTCGACGCGTTCGGCGCCCGCGTCCTCTCGAACATGCGCGAGGTGCTGGAGATCACCGGCTCTTGGGCCGTCCATGCGCGGCACTCGGTGCGCAATTTCGTGTCGCCCGAGTTCTTCGACGCGAATCCGGAACGCGTCGCGGCGATCGAGCGGCTCATCGGCGGGGAGACGCGGCTGCCCGCGTGCTACATCCGCCAGAACCACGCATGCATCGAGCACGACACGCTCGCGCAGCTCGACCGGATCCGCTGCCCCACGCTGGTGCTCTCCGGCGGCAAGGACCCGATCTGCCCGCCGGTGTGCGCGCGCTGGATGGTCGAGCGCATCCCCGGGGCGAGGAGCGAGGTCTTCGCCGATTCGAGCCATTTCTTCCTGATGGAGGAGCCGCAACGGTTCATGGACGTGATGGACCGCTGGCTGCGCGAGCACACGCCGGCCTGATCGCTGGCCGGAACGGGGCGGCGGGCCCGTTCATCCAATGGGTGTTCACGACAAGAGGAAGACATCCATGGCACGCATCGTCCGGCGGCAACGCACGGCTCCGTACGAAATCACCGTGGGCGGGGAGACGCAGTACATCTGCGCCTGCGGCCTTTCGGCCAACCTGCCCTTCTGCGACGGCTCGCACGCGAATGCCGGGGACGAGCCCGAAGGCAAGCTGTACTGGTACGACGAGGACCTGGAGCGCCACGAAGCGAAGGAGAGCTTCACCGGCATCCGCAGCGATACCGCGGACTGAAGGTGCCTGCCTACGCCACGCAACTCCAGCGGCGGCGCGACCTGACCGAGGGAGCCGCGGCCTTCGTGCTCGCGCGCCCCGAGGGCTTCACCTTCCAGGCCGGCCAGTCGATCAACCTCACGCTCGTCGATCCGCCCGAGAAGGACGCGAAAGGGAACACGCGCACGTTCTCGCTGGTGAGCGCGCCGCACGAGCCGTTCCTCGAGGTCGCCACGCGCTTGCGGACGAGCGCCTTCAAGCGCGTGCTCGCGGCGCTTCCGCCGGGCGCCCCGCTGCAGTTCCGTGGTCCCGGCGGGAAGTTCACGCTGGGCGAGGACGAGCGGCCCGCGGTCCTGCTCGCGGGCGGCATCGGCATCACGCCGTTCGTGAGCATGCTGCGCGACGCCGCGCAGCGCATGCCGCAGCGCCACCTCACGCTGATGTATGCGAACCGCCGCATCGAGGATGCCGCGTACCTCGCGGAGCTGCAGGCGCTGCGCCGCCAGCTGCCGAACCTGCGCCTGGTGCCCACCGTGACCGGCACCGATGCGCCGCGCCCCGCCAGCGCCGAGGCCGGCCCCATCGATCGCACCATGGTCGCCAGGCATGTAGCGGATCTTTCGGCGGCGACATTCTTCGTGGCCGGGCCGCCCGCGATGGTCTCCGCGCTGAAGACGATGCTGGTCGAAGCCGGCGTGGATGCCGCGCAGGTGCGCATCGACGAGTTCTACGGCTACTGAGCGGTTGCATCCGTAAGGGCGCGACCCTTCGTCCGCCCACGGCGACCGTTCGCGCGAGCCGTGCCATTCCGCGCACCGCGATTTGAGAAATGCATCACAGTGCGCGCGCCCGTTCCCGTGGAAACTGCGGGCCATGACGGGGACGACATGAAACGCCTGAACCTCACCATCACAGTGCTCAAGCGGGAGGACGATCGCGATACGGACGGCGCAGCCGGCGGCGCGCGTCGCGAGCTCGGCTTCCGTCCCGCGTACTTCGATTGCGCCACGTGCTGCGTCCACCTTTCGCGCTACCGCGACGGGCGCATCGCGCCCTTCCACCTGCTCGAGGGGCTCCCGGAGCATCTCGTGGCCGCGCGCGGCGAGGATGGACGCGTCGCCGCCACGAAGCCTGGTCTCATGGCCGGTTTCGAACGCAACGGCTTCTTCTATACGCGCGTAGCCGCGGCACGAGCGATCGCGGACTGGGATCGCGCGCTGCGGGCGGTGTAGCCACGCGGCGACAGCTCGCGATCGCAACGAGCGCCCGTATCGCGTGCAAGCTGGCATGGGGTGACGCCGGACGGCACGCAAAGACCGCTGTAGTCGCATTGCGACGACTTTTGTAGGCGAAGTCCTTCACGCTGTAGTCGGCGTCCTACGCGCGTTTCCCTCTCACGCGTTGCCCAAGCGCCCGGCATGCTCCATTCGGCCTATGCGGCGCTGCCCTTCCAACTCCTTGATTCTTGACCTTTAACAGGAGGTGGCACCCCCCTTGCTGTAGCTTGCCAATTTGGCGTTTTGTAGGAGTTTTCCGTCATGCAAGCGCGGCATTGGACTACACGCATCGCGGGCGCCGGCGCCCTGCTCGCCATCGCAACCACGCCGTTCGCGCAGACCGCGCTCAGCTCCAGCGGCGTGCGCGCGGTGCCCACGTATGAAGCGGTCGGGCTCTATTGGTCGAGCCCCGGTGCGAGCTCCTCGGGCTGCGACGTGCAATACCGGAAGGTCGGCGACACCGCCTGGCGGCAGGGGCTCGCGATGTGGCTCGACAGCGCGGCCAACGAGTGCCGCGGCAGCCTCGTGTCGCTCACCGCCGGCACCGCGTACGAAGTGCAGATGGGCGTGGCCGGCAGCTACACGCACGGCACCACCTTCAGCACGTGGTCGAACACGGTCCCGGTCGCGCAGACGATCAAGGTCCCGACCGGCAGCGCCACGCTGAACATCACCACGGGCGGCACCGCCACGGGCTACGTGGTCTATGACGGCACCGGCGCGACGCTCGACGCGCAAAACGGCTCTCCGACCAACATCAACGTCAATGCGTCGTACGTGATCGTGCGCGGCTTCACGCTGCGCGGCGCGCAGCAGCACGGCATCCTCATCGACAAGAACCAGCACGACGTCATCATC
>DASTGG010000406.1:0-13061 GCA_035719385.1 Usitatibacter sp. | reverse complement strand
GGTGCGCGCCGAGGAAGAGCAGGCGCTCGCGCAGGCGGCCCTGCTGCGCGCGGCGGCGGAGGAAGAAGCGCTCGCGCAAGCCGAGGCGCGCGAAGCGGCCGAAGCGACCGCCGCCGGGCAGGCCGCAGCCCGCATCGAAGCCGAGACTGCGGCCGCGCAACTGGAGAGCGCCCGCGTGGCGGCCGAACGGCGTGCGGAGGAAGCGCTGTGGGCACGCGCCGAGCGCGAGGCCGAGCTCGCCAGGGCGGTCGCGCGCCAACCGGCCGCCGGCACGAGCGCCATCGCATCGAAGCTCGCGAGTCCCCGCTGGGCGGTGGGCATGGCGCTCGCGGCGGTCGTCGCAGCGTTTGGAGCCGTGCTGCTGCCGGGCAGCGCTCCGACCGTCGCCGCAACCGCGACGAGCGCCGTTCCCTCGCTGCGGCTCGACTACCAGATCCACACGCCCGTCCCGCCGCGCGGGACGCAAGAGCGCCGCTGAGAGGCTTCGCGCCGCGCGAGCTAATCTTCGAACGGGTGGCGCAACACGATGGTCTCCTCGCGGTCCGCACCGGTGGAGATGATCGCGACGGGCGCGTTCACCAGCGCTTCCAGCCGGCGCAGGTACGCCTGTGCGTTCTTCGGCAGCTGGTCGAACGCCTTGATGCCGACGGTGCTCTCCTTCCAACCCGGGTGCTCCTCGTAGATCGGCTCGCAGATCGCGAGCGCTTCCGCGCCGACGGGCAGGATGTCGCGCTCCTCGCCGCTCACGCCCATGCGATAGCCCACGGCCACGCGCACGACGTCGAGGCCGTCGAGGACGTCGAGCTTCGTGATGCAGATGCCCGACAGGCCGTTCAACTGCACGGCACGCTTGAGCGCGGCGGCATCGAACCAGCCGCAGCGCCGCGGCCGTCCCGTGACCGAGCCGTACTCGTTGCCCTTCACGCGCAGGTGCTCGCCCACCTCGTCGTCGAGCTCCGTCGGGAAGGGACCCGCGCCCACGCGCGTGGCATACGCCTTCGCCACGCCGAGGATGTAGTGCAGCTGCCCCGGGCCCACGCCCGTGCCCGCGGCCGCCTGGCCCGCCACGCAGTTCGACGACGTGACGAACGGATACGTGCCGTGGTCCACGTCGAGCAGCGCCGCCTGCGCGCCCTCGAAGAGGATGCTCTTGCCCTCCCGGATGAGCGCGTTCACCTCGGCGGACACGTCCGCCACCATGGGCTTCAGGCGCTCGGCGATGGCGAGCGTGTCGTCGAGCGTCTTCTGGAAATCGACGGGCTCGGCCTTGAAGTAGTTGCGCAGCACGAAGTTGTGGTAATCGAGCACCTCGCCCAGCTTCGCGGCGAAGCGCTCGCGCGTGTAGAGGTCCTGCACGCGGATGGCACGGCGCGCGACCTTGTCCTCGTACGCGGGACCGATGCCGCGGCCCGTGGTGCCGATCTTCGCCTCGCCCTTGGCGCGCTCGCGCGCCTGGTCGATCGCGATGTGGTGCGGAAGGATGAGCGCCGCCGCCTCCGAGATCCGAAGCTGGCTCGCGACATCGACTCCCAGCTTCTCGAGCTCGCCGATCTCCTGCAGCAGCGCCTCGGGCGAGACGACCACGCCGTTGCCGATGAAGCACTTCACGTGCGGATGCAGGATGCCCGAGGGAATCAGGCGCACGATCGTCTTGCGGCCCTTGATCACCAGCGTGTGGCCGGCGTTGTGCCCGCCCTGGAAGCGCACCACCGCCGCGACGTGGTCGGTGAGCCAGTCCACGATCTTGCCCTTGCCCTCGTCGCCCCACTGCGTGCCGATGACCACTACGTTACGTGCCATTTGCCGTCCTATGGGGACGCACCCCGCTAGCGGGGTGCGTCCCCGGGTTTGGTTACTTGCCATTTGCCGCCGATCTTCACCAACCGGCTGTCGCAGCCCAACTCGTTCGCGTGCGCCTCGTGCCCCGGAAGGTCCACGATGACGGTCTCGCCCGCCGTGCGCAACCGCGCGACTTCCGCTTGCAGCGCGGGCTCGTTCGCCGCGGGCGCGAGGATCGCGCCGCGCTTCGGCGGCTGCGGCGCCAGCGCCGCGAGCTGCCGCAGGTCCATGGTGAAGCCGGTGGCCGGGCGCGCGCGCCCGAAGCTGCGGCCCACCTCGTCGTAGCGCCCGCCGCGCGCGATCGCATCCGGGCTGCCGGGCGCGAACGCGGCGAACACCACGCCGCTCTCGTAATTGAATCCGCCCAGCTCCGCGAGGTCCACGGACACCTCGACGCCGGGCGCAGCGCACTGCCCCGCGATCCGGTCGAGCGCATCGAGCGCCGCCGTGATCGAGGCATGCGCGGGCAGCTCCTCGCGCGCGCGGGCGATCACTTCCACGCCGCCGTTGAGCGACGTGAGGCGCGCCACCGCCTCGCCGCCCCGCTCGCGCGCTTCCGGCGCGTCCTTCTGCTGCACGGCGTGGAAGAGCGACTCCGCTTCCTCGGGATCGCGCCGGTTGCCCTCGGTCAGCGCGCGAAAGACCATCGGATGCCCGAGGTCGATGTGCACGTGCGCGACCCCTGCGGCCTTCAGCGCGTCGATCATCAGGCGCACGACTTCCACGTCCGCCTCGATGCCGGAATGGCCGTAGAGCTCCGCGCCGATCTGGATGGGCTCGCGCATCTTCGTCATGCCCGCGGGCACCGTGTGCAGCACGCTGCCGCAGTAGCACAGGCGCGTGACGCCCTGGCGGTTGAGCAGGTGCGCGTCGATGCGCGCCACCTGCGGCGTGTGGTCCGCGCGCACGCCGAGCATCCTTCCGGAGAGCTGGTCGACGAGCTTGAAGGTGGCGAGGTCGAGGTCGCGCCCCGTGCCCGAGAGCAGGGACTCCAGGTACTCGAGCAGCGGCGGGGCCACCAGCTCGTAGCCGTGGCGCTCGAAGAGGTCGAGGATCGTCCGGCGCAGGCGCTCGATCGCGCGCGCCTCGGCGGGCAATACGTCCTCGATGTGCTCCGGGAGCAGCCAGCGGCGCATGTGCCTATCTCGCGAACAACAGGATCGCCAGCCCCGCCAGCATCGAGCCCAGCCCGATGAAGCGAAGCTGCCCGTCGCTCATCTCGCCCACGCGGCGCATCGTCTCACGCCACAGCCGCGGGGCGACGAACGGGAGGAAGCCTTCGATCACGCATACGAGTCCCACGGCGACGGCGATGTCGCTCATGAAGCGCTACTTGCCGCGGCCGGGACTCTTCAGGTACTTGAAGAAATCCGACGACGGGTCGAGCACCATCACGTCGCTCTTGCTGCGAAGCGTCTGCTTGTACGCTTCCATGCTGCGGTAGAAGCTGTAGAACTCGGCATTGTGCTGGAAGGCCTCGGCGTAGATGCGCGAGGCCTGCGCGTCGCCCTCGCCCTTCGCGCGCTGCGCGTCGCGGTACGCCTCGGCCACGATCACCTGCCGCTGGCGGTCGGCGTCGGCCATGATCTTCTCCTTCTCGGCCTGGCCGGTCGCGCGCAGCTCGTTCGCCACGCGCTTCCTCTCCGACTCCATGCGGCGATAGACGTCCGAGGAGATCTCGGGCACGAGGTCGACGCGCTTCAGGCGCACGTCCACGACCTCGACGCCGATGTTGCGCACGTCCTTGTCCACGCGGTCGCCGACGGTGCTCATGATCCGGTCGCGCTCGCCCGAGACCACGTCGTGGACGGTGCGGCGCGCGAACTCCGCGCGCAGCGCGTCGTTGATGGTCTGCGCGATGCGCGCCTCGGCGAGCAGCGGATCGCCGCGCACCGAGACGAAGTACTGGCGCACGTCGATCACGCGCCACTTCACGAACGAATCCACCAGCACGTTCTTGTTCTCGGACGTGAGGAAGCGCTCCGCGTCGCGCGAGTCGAGCGTCTGGATGCGCGTGTCGTAGAGCTTCACGTCCTGCACCAGCGGCAGCTTGAAGTACAGCCCCGGCTTGGTCTGCACGGCGATGACTTCGCCCAGCTGGAACTTGATGGCGGCGCGGCGCTGGTCGATGGTGTACACGCTCATGGCGAGCAGCAGCCCGACGACCACGAACGCGATGATGACGATGGCGGTTGTGCGTTTCATCGTGCGGCGTCCCGGTCACGCGAGCGCAGCGCGTCGCGGCGCGAAGCGGGCGCCGGCTCCGTCACGGTGGTCGGCGCCTCGGGCACGGGCGTCGCCCGCGGCGAGGCCTCGACGGTGGCCGGGCCCGCGCTCGTCATCTGCATGATCTTGTCGAGCGGCAGGTAGAGCAGGTTCTGGCCGCCCTTCTGGTCCACGATCACCTTGCTCGTCGAGCCGAGCACCTGCTGCATCGTCTCGAGGTAGATGCGCTCGCGGGTGACCTGCGGCGCCTTCTCGTATTCGGCGAGCACCTGGCGGAAGCGCGACGCGTCGCCCTGCGCGGTGGAGATCACGCTCTGCTTGTAGCCGTTGGCTTCCTCGATGAGGCGGGCGGCCACGCCGCGCGCCTTGGGCACCACGTCGTTCGAGTACGACTGCCCCTCGTTCTTGAAGCGCTCGCGGTCCTGGCCGGCGCGCACCGCATCGTCGAAGGCGGCCTGCACCTGCTCGGGCGCCTGCACGTTCTGCAGGTTCACGGTGGTCACGTTGATGCCGGTCTTGTAGCGGTCGAGCAGGTGCTGCATGAGCTGCTTCACCTGCGAGGCGATCTCGCTGCGGCCCTGGTTCAGGACGAAATCCATCTTGCTCTTGCCCACGACCTCGCGGATGGAGGTCTCGGCGGCCTGCAGCACGTTGTCGTCGGGGTTGCGGTTGTTGAAGAGGTAGTCCTCGGGGCTCTTCAGCGTGTACTGGATCGCGAACTGCACGTCGACGATGTTCTCGTCGTCGGTGAGCATGAGCGCTTCCTGCGGCTGCTTGTTCTTGGCGTTGCCGCGATAGCCGACCTCGACCGTGCGCACGCGCGAGACGTTCACGATCTCGACCGACTCGATCGGATACGGCAGGTGCCAGCGCGGGCCCGGCGTCGTGGTTTCGAGGTAGCGGCCCACGCGCAGCACGACGCCGCGCTCGCCCTCGTTCACGATGTAGAAGCCGCTCGCGAGCCAGACCGCGATGATGAGCAGGATGACGAACGCCACGCCGCCGCCGAACATGGCGGGGCCGAAGGTGCGCGGCGGGCCGCTCGTGCCGCCCGGCGGCGTGCCGCGACGCAGGCCGAGGAGGTTGGCGAGCTTCTGCTGCAGCTTGCGAAGGATCTCGTCGAGGTCGGGCGGACCTTCGTTGTTCTTCTTGCCCCACTGGGGCTCGTTCGGAGGCATGGAGTCGGGGTGTTGTTCTAGGCGGCTGTGGCCAGGCCGGAGGCCGCGTCACGGGCCACTTCGGCAAGGGCTTCCCGCAGGAGGTCGATGCCGGCGCCCGTGAAGGCACTTACCTTGATATTCAATATCTTACCATACGACTCGCGCACCACCTCCGGTTGCATGCCGGGCACGCGGTCGATCTGGTTCAGCACGACGATCTGCGGCACGTCGGCCGCGTCGATTTCCGCGAGCACCGCGTTCACCGCGTCGATCTGCTCGCGATGCTGCGCATTGGCGACGTCCACCACGTGCAGCAGGAGATCGGCCTGGATCGCTTCCTCGAGCGTGGCGCGGAAGGCATCGACGAGCGTGTGCGGCAGGTCGCGGATGAAGCCGACCGTGTCCGACAGCGCGATGGTGGCGCCCTCGCCGAGGAACACGCGCCGCGTGGTCGTATCGAGCGTGGCGAAGAGCTGGTCCGCGGCGAACGCGTCGGCGCGCGTGAGGCGGTTGAAGAGCGTGGACTTGCCGGCGTTCGTGTAGCCCACGATCGCCACGCGGAAGATGCCGCTGCGCGTGCGCGCGCCGCGCTGCGTGGCGCGGATGCGCGCGGACTTGCGCAGGCGCTCCTTCAGCTTCTTCACGCGCTCGCCGATCATGCGGCGGTCGAGCTCGATCTGCTTCTCGCCCGGGCCGCCGGTCTTGCCGAGGGAGCCGCGTTGGCGTTCCAAGTGGGTCCATCCGCGCACGAGGCGCGTGGACAGGTGCTCGAGGCGGGCGAGCTCGACCTGGAGCTTGCCCTCGCTCGTGCGCGCGCGCTGCGCGAAGATGTCGAGGATCACGTCCGTGCGGTCGTAGACGCGCACCTCGCGCCGCTCGTCGGACAGGGCGCGCTCGAGGTTGCGCACCTGCGCCGCCGACAACGCCTGGTCGAAGACGACCACCCGCGCGTCGTGCTCGACGACCGCGACATGGATCTCCTCGACCTTGCCGGACCCGGCAAAGGTCTTCGGATCCGGGCGGTCGCGGCGGCCGCGCACCACCTCGGAGACGTCCGCTCCGGCGCTCTCCACGAGGCGCGTGGCCTCTTCGGCCCGCTCCGCATCCCGGGACGAGCCGATGTCGAGGCTTACGAGGATCGCGCGCGGGCGCTCAGGATTCCGGCGAATGCTCAAGCGGTACCGAAACCGGGCGAGCCGGCACCACCGTGGAGATGGCGTGTTTGTACACCATCTGGGTCACGGTGTTCTTGAGGAGGACGACGTACTGGTCGAAGGATTCGATCTGCCCCTGGAGCTTGATGCCGTTCACCAGGTAGATCGAGACCGGCACATGCTCCTTGCGCAACGTGTTTAGGAACGGGTCCTGCAGCAATTGGCCCTTGTTGCTCATTGTTGTACCCCTGTTCTGTCTTCGGGTTTCCCGGTCTACGCCGGGCCGTACTGGCTTCTGGACTCTACTTTATAGCAGGTTTGCCGCCACCGCTCGAAGGACACCCCGCTCCTGCCCTAGTTCAACCACAGGACCCGGGGACGCACCCCGGGGACGCACCCCCGGCCTTAACCGTAGCGGCGCTTGGAGATGATTTTACGACGCCGGCGCTGCGCGTCCTGCTTCTCCGTCAAAGGACGCTTCCTTCCCTCGAAGGGATTCGCGCTGGATCTGAGCTCGATGCGCATGGGCGTGCCCTTCAGCTTGAAGACCTTGCGGAAGGTGTTCTCCAGGTACCGGCGGTAGGGTGTCTTGACCCCGTCCAGGCCCGACCCGTGGATGACCACGATCGGCGGGTTGGAGCCGCCCTGGTGCGCATACCGCATCTTCGGCCGGAACCGCCCGGCCATGGGCGGCTGCTGCTGCGCGACCGCCTCCTGCAGCGCCCGGGTGAGCTTGGGCGTGGAGAGCTTGGCCATGGTGGCCGCGAAGGCGCCGTCCGCGGCCTTGAGCAGGCTCGGGATGCCGCTGCCGTGCCGCGCCGAGATGGTCACGAACTCGGCGAATTCCAGGAATTGCAGCTTGCGCTCGAGCTCCGATTTCACGTCCTTGCGCTTGTCCGCGTCGATGGCGTCCCACTTGTTGACGGCCACGACCAGCGCCCGCCCCGCCTCGAGGATGTAGCCGCCGATGTGCGCGTCCTGCTCCGTGATCCCGTCGGCCGCGTCCACCACGAGGATCACCACGTTGGCGCGCTCGATCGCCTGCAGCGTCTTCACGACGGAGAACTTCTCGACCGCCTCGAAGACCTTGCCCTTGCGCCGGATGCCCGCCGTGTCCACGAGGGTGTAGCGGCGCCCCTCCCAGTCGAGCTCCACCTCGATCGCATCGCGCGTGGTGCCCGGCTGGTCGAAGGCGATCATGCGCTCCTCGCCGAGCAGCCGGTTCACCAGCGTCGATTTGCCGACGTTGGGCCGGCCGACGATGGCCACGCGGGGATGGTCCGGCACTCCCTCCTCTTCGGGCTCCTCGGGGAAGGACGCCAACGCGTCCTCCACCAGCTGCCGCACGCCTTCGCCGTGTTCGGCCGAGATGCCGCGCGGCTCGCCCATGGCGAGCTCGTGGAACTCCGCCGTGACGACCGCCTCGTTCATGCCCTCGGTCTTGTTCACCACGAGGAAGACGGGCACGCTCGCCTCGCGCAGCGTCTGCGCGATGCGCCGGTCCTGCGGCGCGAGCCCGGCGCGGCCGTCGGTGACGAACACGATCACGTCCGCCTCGGCGATCGCTTCCTCGGCCTGGCGCGCCATCTCGGAAAGGATCCCGTCCTTGGCGACCGGCTCGAAGCCGCCGGTGTCCACGACGATGAAGGGCTTGGTGCCGAGGCGCCCCTGCCCGTAGTGCCGGTCGCGCGTGAGGCCCGGCTGGTCCGCCACGAGCGCGTCGCGCGAGCGCGTCAGCCGGTTGAAGAGGGTCGACTTGCCGACGTTGGGCCGTCCGACCAGCACCATCGTCGGCTTCACGGCGCGCTAGAACCGGAGCCGCGAAACGATGCCGCCGGCGGTCTGCACGAGCAGCCCGTCGGTGACCGGCACGAGCTCCTCCACGGCGGTGCCGTCGGTGGCGAGCCGCCCCACGATCGATCCGTCGTCGGGCGAGAGCACGTGGATGTAGCCCTGGAGGTCGCCGACCACGACGTAGCCGCTCACCACCACCGGCGCGGAAAGCTTGCGGTACTGGAGCTTGTCCTGCTTCCACACGCTGGTGCCGGTGGCCTTGTCGAGCGCGTGCACCGCGCCGGTGTCGTCCACCGCGTACACGTGCTTCGCGCCGCGCGCGAGCCCGGCAGGCGTGGACACGTCGCGCGACCAGACCATGTTGCGCGTCTGGATGTCGAAGCAGGCGATCTTGCCCTGGTAGGCGCCCGCGCAGATGGTGCCGCTCTCGATCACGGGCAGCCCGGCCACGTCGGCGATGCGCTCGAGTTCCGTCGTGCCGTGCGGCTGCGACACCGTGACTTCCCAGGTGAGCTTGCCGTCGTCGAGGTCGAGCGCGATGAGCTTGCCGTTGGGGTAGCCGGCCACCACGTCCCCGCCGCTCACGAGCACGCCGGCCTCGCTTCGCAGCAGCAGCGCGGGCGTCGGGCGCTGGAACACCCACTGGCGCTTGCCGTCGGCGGGCGCGAGCCCGAAAATGCGCCCGTCGGAGGTGCGCACGATCACGGACTGACGCGTGATGGCCGCCGGCGCGATCACTTCGCCGGCGACGGACGTGGTCCACGCAGGATTGCCGGTCGCGGCATCGAGGACGATCACCTCGCCCTTGAGCGTGCCGAGCACGATGCGGCCCTCGCCCACCGTCACGCCGGCCGAGAGCTTCTTCTTCGTGTCGTAGCGCGCGACCTGGCGGCCGCTCTCCGCGTCGAGCACGCTCACGGCGCCGTCGGCGGCCGCGGCATACACGCGATCGCCTTCGAGCTGCGGGCGGAAGGCGAAGCCGCCGCTCTTGCCGACGTTGGCGCTCCATGCCGCGCGCGGCGTCACCGTCGCATTGATGGGCGCGAGCGGCGTGGGCTTGTGCGCCGGCTCGCTGCGGATGCCCATCGCGACCAGCGGGTTCCACGAGCTGCAGCCGCCCACGGCGAGCAGCGTGGCGGCGAGAAGCACGCCCGGAAGAAGCCTCATTGCGCGCCTCCCAGGGCGTTCAGCTTCGTCTCCGCGATGCTGCGAACCGGGTTGCGCGGCTCGGCCTTCTCGATCGCGGCCTTGTAGGCGGCGCGCGCCTCGTCCTGCCGCCCCTGCGCGAGCATGATGTCGCCGCGCATGTCCGCGACCGGGGCGGCGAACGCCTCGTCCTTGTTGCCGTCGAGCACCTTGAGCGCCTCGTCGTACTTTTTCTGCTCGAGCAGGACCGCGGCGAGCCGCAGGCGCGCCACGCCGCGATGCTCCTCGATGCCGTGGTCCACGACCCACTCGAGCTGCTTGCGCGCCTCGTCGTAGTTGCCGGCGTCGAAAGCCACCTTCGCCGCGACGAGCGAGGCCTGCGAGGCGTAGAAGGATCCCGAGTGCTTGTCGCGCAACGCCTGGGCCGCGGCCGTGGTGCGCTTGAGGTCGTTGGCCTTGGCCGCCTCCTCGACCGGCGTGTACAGGCCGGCGGCGTCCTCGGCACGCTTCGCGCTCCAGTACAGCCAGCCGCGATAGCCCGCGAAGGCGAGGATGAGGCCCGCGATCGCGCCGATCACGTACCACCGGTTGTCCTCCCACCACGCCTTCAGTTCGGCGATTCGTTCCTGTTCCTCGAAATCGTATGATCCGGCCATCGCGGTCCTTCCCTGTTGGTCTTAAGCGCCTGCCACGAGTGCGATCGCGGCCTGCGGGTCGAGCGCCTGCTGCTCGCCGCCGCGCATGGGTTTCACGGTGACCTTGTTCGCGGCCACCTCGTCGTCGCCGATGATGATGGCGAAACGCGCGCCGCTCGCATCGGCCTTCTTCATCTGCGCCTTGAAGCTGCCCCCCGCGCCGAGCACGACCTGCAGCCCCGCGTCGCGCATCCGCTCGGAGAACTTCCACGCCATGCGCTCGGCCGTCTCGCCCGAGTGCACGACGAAGGCGTGCGGCTCGAAGCGCGCCGAGACGTCGCTCGCCTGCATCGCGAGCAGCACGCGCTCCATGCCCATGCCGAAGCCGCACGCGGGCGTGGGCTTGCCGCCGAGCTGCTCGAAGAGCGCATCGTAGCGCCCGCCGCCGGCGATCGTCGCCTGCGCGCCGATGCGCGGCGTGATCCACTCGAACACCGTGCGGTTGTAGTAGTCGAGGCCGCGCACGAGGCGCGGGTCCACGCTGAACGGCAGGCCCGCTTCGGTGAGGAGCCACTTGAGCTGCTCGAAGTGCGCGGAGGCCGCTTCGCCGAGGTGGTCGAGCAGGCGCGGGGCGCCCTCGATCATGTCCTGCATCGCGGGATTCTTGGAATCCAGGATGCGCAGCGGGTTGGTGTGCAGCCGGCGCTTCGCGTCCTCGTCGAGGAGGCTCGCGTGCTTCTCGAAGTACGCGATCAGCTTGTCGCGATGCACCTTGCGGTCGGCCGCATCGCCGATGGAATTGATGTGCAGCTCGACGTCGCGCACGCCGAGCGACTTCCACAGGCGCGAGAGCAGCACGATCTGCTCGGCATCGACGTCCGGCCCCTCGAAGCCGAGCGCCTCGATGTCGTACTGGTGGAACTGCCGGTAGCGGCCCTTCTGCGGGCGCTCGTAGCGGAACATGGGACCGCCGGTCCACACGCGCAGCGCGCCGTTGTAGAGGAAGTTGTGCTCGATGGCGGCGCGCACGATGCCCGCGGTGGCCTCGGGGCGCAACGCGAGGCTCTCGCCGTTGCGGTCCTCGAAGACGTACATCTCCTTCTCGACGATGTCCGTCACCTCGCCCAGCCCGCGCACGAAGAGCGCCGTGGGCTCCACGATCGGCGTGCGGATGTTGCGGTAGCCGTATTGCCGGAAGACGGTGCGGCACGCTTCCTCGAGCCGCTCCCACAGCGGGCTCGCATCCGGCAGCACGTCCTCCATGCCGCGGATCGCCTGCAGCTTCGCGCTCATGAATTCACCGCCCGGATGGGAATGTCCTTCCTGGGGGAAGCCGGCGGCCTTGAAGCGTCCGGGCCGTAATGCGTGCGCACGTATTCCTCGACGATCGCCTGGAATTCCTCGGCGATGCGCTCGCCCTTGAGCGTGACCGTCTTCTCGCCGTCCACGAACACCGGCGCCACGGGCTTCTCGCCCGAGCCCGGCAGCGAGATGCCGATGTTGGCGAGCTTCGACTCGCCCGGCCCGTTCACCACGCACCCCATGACGGCGACGTGCATCTCCTCCACGCCCGGGTATTGCGTGCGCCACGCCGGCATCTGCGCGCGCAGGTACGACTGGATCTTGTCGGCGAGCTCCTGGAAGAACGTGCTCGTCGTGCGGCCGCAGCCGGGGCAGGCCGAGACCATGGGCGTGAACGAGCGCAGCCCCATCGTCTGCAGCAGCTCCTGCGCGACGATGACCTCCTTCGTGCGGTCCCCGCCCGGCTCCGGCGTGAGCGAGATGCGGATGGTGTCGCCGATGCCCTCCTGCAGCAGCACGCCCATGGCGGCGGCGGAGGCGACGATGCCCTTGGAGCCCATGCCCGCCTCGGTGAGTCCCAGGTGCAGCGCGTAGTCGCAGCGCGCCGCGAGCGAGCGATACACCGCGACGAGGTCCTGCACCGCCGACACCTTGCACGACAGCACGATGCGCTCGGCGCCAAGCCCGATCTCCTGCGCCTTCGCCGCGCTCTCGAGGGCCGAGGCGATGAGCGCCTCGCGCATGACCGCATCGGCGTCGAGCGGCGTGGCGAGCTTCGCGTTCGCGTCCATCATGCGCGCGAGGAGCTCGGGATCGAGCGAGCCCCAGTTCACGCCGATGCGCACCGGCTTGGAGTGCTCGATCGCCTTCTCGATCATCGTCGAGAACTGCTCGTCGCGCTTCGAGCCGTGCCCCACGTTGCCCGGGTTGATGCGGTACTTGTCGAGCACCGCGGCGCACTCGGGCACCTGCGTGAGCAGCTTGTGGCCGTTGAAGTGGAAATCGCCCACCAGCGGAACCTGCACGCCCATCGCCTCGAGCTTGCGGCGGATTTCCGGCACCTGCTTCGCCGCCTCGACGGTGTTCACGGTGATGCGCACGATCTCGGAGCCCGCGCGCGCGAGCGCCGCCACCTGCCGCGCCGTGGACGTCGCATCCTCGGTATCGGTGTTGGTCATCGACTGCACGAGGATGGGCGCATCGCCGCCGATGACCTTGTCGGCGACGCGAACCGGGATCGAACGGCGGCGTTTGGGGTGCATTGAAGGAACTACTCCAGCGTGAAACGGGCGACGGCGACGTTCGTGTGCGGCTCGAGCGGGAAATCGCGATCGTTGTAGCGCAGCGTGACCTGCGCGGCGTTGCCGACGATGACGCGCAGCGGCGGCCGTCCGGTCACCGTGGCATCGCTGTTGGCGGGATTGGTGCGCTGCATGAGGACCTTGCCCTTCGCGTCGCGCACCTCGACCCACGATTCACCCTTGAAGTGGAACGCGAGCACCGACTCGCCGGGAGCGGCCGCGGGCGAGCCGTTGGTGACGGCCGCCTGGGGCGCCTCGGCCGTCTTCGTGGGCTCGGCCTTCGGCGGCTCGGGCGTCGAGGGCGCAGCCGAAGCGGGCGTCGCTGGCGGGTTTTCGGGAGCCGGCGCGGGCGCAGGTGCGGGCTCGGCGGGCGGCGCGACGGCCACAGGCGCGGCGCTTTCCGGCGCCCGGTGCGCGGCCGGCGGCGTCGGGCGGATGAAGAGCCACCAGTACATCGCGGCGAAGCTCAGCGCGACGGCGACGAGCGCATAACCGGCCGCCTTC
>DASTGG010000405.1:0-14889 GCA_035719385.1 Usitatibacter sp. | reverse complement strand
ATTCGGGCTGCTCGTCGCCGTCCACCGAGATGACGAGCGTGGTGACGCTCGCCACGCCGTCCACGCCGAAGACGCGCTGGTAGACGCGCGAGTAGTAGATCGACTCGCCGAAAGGCCAGCCCGCGCCCGACTCGCCGCCGCGCAACGGGTGGAAGTAGTCGAGCAGCGTCTTCGCGACCCGCTGGCTCACCTCGGCGAGGTCCGCGTCCTCCGCGACCACCACCTCAGTACGCACGGAGACGAGCTGGTACGCCGGTTTCATCACGTAGAGCTCCGTGGTGAGCAGGCGGCGCGCATCGAGGTAGGCGCACACCGTGCGCATCAGTCCCTCGCTCGGCACCGGCGCGGGCTCGTCGGAGTCGGGGACGACGATCACGGACACGGCGCCGGGCACCTGCGTCGTGGGGAACTGCGGATGGAACATGGCCAGCGCCTTCGCGCGGCGCACGTTGCCGGCCTGCGCCGCGAGGTACTCGAAATCGTCGGCGGTCACCGCGCGCTCGCGGCTGCGGATGCTCTGCGGCGCCCGCTTCATCGCCTCTTCGGCCGATTCCTCGTCGCGGCCGTCGTGCGCGGCCTGCAGGTTGCCCACGGCGTTGTCGTCGATGCCCGCGATGGACGTGACCAGCGTGTCGATCGCGCGGGCCGCGACGTTGCCGCGCTTGCCCCCGCCGGTGCGGTATTCGCGCGCGACCACGTTGGCGGTGGGGTTGGCCACATACGCGACCGGAATGTCGCCGTTCACCCCGTCGCCGGTGCGGATCTCGCCGGTGGCGCGATCGAGCACGTACACCAAGTCGTGAGGGGCGGCGGCGGACAGGTCCTCGACCTCGGTCCACGGCTCGTAGCCCTCGTCGCTCTGCTCGACCTCGAGCGCGAGGGAGCCGCGCACGACGGGCTTGTTGCCGAGCTGGAAGCGCTGGTTGCGGCTGCCGTCGCTTCCGCCGAGCACCTCGTCGCGGATCGTCTCGGCCTGCTCGACGGCCACGGTATTGGTGCGCACGGCGAGCAGCGTCGGCGCCCGCTCGTACTGGCTCGCCTTCACGCGCGCGCGCAGCCACATGCGCGCCGGCTCCTTCGGATCGCCGGTGAGCTTCGCCTTGGCCGACACGCCCTTCGCCGGAATGCGAAGCACGACGTGGCCGCTGCGCGTGAGGGCGGCCGTCTCGTCCTTGAGCACGTCGAGGCACTGCCACCGCGCGCCGTCCCAGTATTCCCACGCGAGCGTCGCGGGCGGATACACGGGTGTCGCGCACGCCAGGAAATCGTTGGCGTCGGCATCGCCCGTGGCGACGAACGCGAGGTCCAGCGCTCCGGCCGGAAGCGGCGCCGTGTCGGCGAATCCCAGGGCGAGCTCGGCGCTCGCGCGCGCCTGCGGCCCGAACGGCTGGTAGCCAGGGGTTGCGTCTGTGTTCGCGGCCGTCACGTCGGTGTAGTTGGAGCCGTCGGACGCGAGCACCGCGTCGAGGCGCGCGCGCAGGGCGACCAGGCCGCGCACCGTCTCGAACACGAGCGGGGGCGAGCCGTCGCCCGGGTCCGCGGTGAGCTGCGTGCGTTCGGCGACCAGCACGGTGGAATCGGGGTGCGTGTCCTTCACCGGGAACGTGACTTCCGCGCGGGCGGGCTCCGCCGCGCGCAGCTCGATGCCCAGCAGCTCGAGGAACTTGATGTAGTTGAGCAGCGGCACGCGGTTCATGCGGTAGAGGAGCATCTCCGCCTGCCACGCGAACACCTGCGCGAACGTGATCCCGGGATCGTTGTCGTTCACGTCGGTCCACGCCGCCTCCCCGGGACGCCACTCGGGCGCGTAGCGCGCGATCCGCGTGCGGATCTCGCTCACGATGTCGTCGTAGCGGCGATCGTCGATGTTCGGCAGGTAGTCGACGAGGGGCATCAGGAAGCCTCGTTCACATAGAACGGGTAGACGAGGTTGCCGATCGCGTTGTTGGCGCGGATGCGGTAGCTCACCCGGACGAGCAGCAGGTTATCCTCGCCGGGCGCCGCCTCGGCCGCCACGTCGAGCACGTCGATGCGCGGCTCGTACGCCGTGAGCGCCTTGCGCACCGACTGGGTCACCCGCGACTGGGTCGCGGCGTTGTTCGGCGCGAACACGAGCTCGTGGATGCCGCAGCCGAAGTCCGGCAGCATGGCGCGCTCGCCCTGCGCCGTGGACAGGATGAGGAAGATCGACTCCTCGATGCGCTGCTCGTGCCGCGCCTGGGCGATGGCGCCGCCGGGCGTCACCTGCAGCGGGAACTTCCAGCCGATGCCGAGGAAGGCGCGCGTGTCGTAGGTGGCCATGGGCGCGCCTCAGCCGGGGATCGTCTGCACGAGGTCGCGCAGCGTCTTGACCATGGATTCGAGCCCCGCGACCGTCTTCTCGACGTCGCTGCCCTCGGCCGAGATGGACGCGAGGTCCGGGATCTCGAGCGAGGGCATCGCGATCCCGGCGATCATCTTCACCACCAGCATGATCGGCGCGAGCGGCTTGAGCGACAGCATCATGTTGCCCATCGCGGCGTCGGCGCTCTTCTGCGCGCACTCCAGGCTCTCGTAGAGGGCCGGGTTGTCGCTCGCCGAGGACAGGTCGATGGTCGCGCGGAACTTGAGGATCGAGTCGATCTGCTCCAGCACGCACGCGAGGTAGCCGAGGATGAGCAGCAGGATCGACTTCAGCATGCGCAGCAGGTCCGGGATCTGCAGCGGCGGTATGCATTTCTCCAGGTCGCCGATGGCCCCGATGAGCGCGGGGATCGTTCCGGGCAGCTTGCTGAAGGGCGGCGTGGCCGCGTCGACGAAATCCTTGAGCTTCGAGATCACGTTCAGGATCTTGAAGAGGCACGCCATGCTCCCGAACAGCGGCCCGATCTGCAGCAGCAGGCTGAAGTTCAGCCTGCAGTCCGTCGGCGGGCTGGCCGCGATGTCCATGAGCGCGTTGAGCTCCGCGCCGCCGAGCAGCGTGATCTTCGGCATGTCGGAGATCTTCGGCAGCTCGATGCAGGGCACGTCGATGGTGGCGGTGACGTCCATGGATTCCTCAGATCGGCGGGCCGACCGGCGCGACCAGCCGGCCGTTGATGGTCACGTTCGGCGCGTTGATCTGCACGTTGCCCGTGCCGATGATCGTGATGTGGCGGTTTCCGAGCTCGATGACGTTGCCGTGCGCGTCGGCGATGCGGATGAAGCCCTTGTCGCCGGCGGAGGCGGGCGGATCGTAGATGCCGATCTCGTGGCCGTTGACCGAGTGGATGAGGCGCAGGCGCGGCTCGCTGCTGGGCGGGGTGTCCACGCCGTTCCAGAGGAAGCCGATCACGTAGGGGTGGTCGAAGTCGCCCTGCTCGAAGGCGACGAGCGCCTCGTCGTCGATCTCCGGCATGTAGTAGGTGCCGCGGCCCTTGCCCGACATGAGCGCGGCGATGGGCGCCCAGTGGCTGCGCTGCGGCGGCTGCATCCAGTTGAAGTCGAGGCGCACGCGCGCGGCCGCGGGGTCTATCTCCTTCACGGTGCCGGTGACGATGCCCTTGATCTCCTTCACTCGAGCCCCCCGAGGGCGCCGGTCGCCTCGCGCCGCGCGTTGAACTTCGTGACGTAGCCGGAATCGTTGACCGTATGCGTGGTCTCGGTGACGAAGTAGTCGCCGTCGAAGCGCGCCCCCATGCCGGCGATGCGCACGCGGCGGCCGGCGCGCAGGTCGGGCAGGCCGACGCAGGTGCCGCTCGCCTTCACGATCTCCTTGGTGCGGTCCTTGAGGATCGCCTGGGCGAGCGCCTTCGCGTCCTTCTCCGCGTACACCGGCTTGTCGACGACCACCTCCTCGCGCGGATCGCACGCGTTCAGCAGCTCGTGCATGTCCGCGTTCACGTTCATCTCCTTGTCGTCGAGCGTCGCCTTCGCCGTGATCGGCTTCTTCTTGGCGCGGTCCCAGCCGTTGACGGTGACCGAGCGGATCTGGTTGGCCGTGGTGAGCGTGGGCTTGAAGTCCACCAGCGACACGCCCCACTTCAGCTCGAAGGTGACGTCGCGCTGCCCGGGAACCGAGCCGTCGGAGGGGCCGAAATAGAGGTGCGTCTTGCGCTCGTCGGCGCTCCTCGCCGACGGATCGCCCTCGCGGATGTACACCACGTAGCCCAGGCGCAGCGCGCGCGTGAGCAGGAAGTCGATGTCGTACTGGTTCTTCTGCGAGACGTAGGGCAGCGGCTGCTCCTTGCCGAGCGCGTTGGGGCTCACCACGATCGGCATCGGGAAGCGCTTCTTGTCCTTGCCCAGGTCCTTGTCGGTGAGCGTGGCGATGTCGCGGGCGATCTCGCTGTCGCGCTTGTCGCCCCACGTGGTGCTGTATTGCTTGCGCCGCAGCTGGTGCAGCGCGTTCAGCCCGCGCACGTTGAGCGTCGGCGGGCCGCTCGCCGTGAAGTCGGGCTCCATCGTCGTGAAGGTGCCGCGCAGCACCTGGCGCAGGTCGCCCGCGTATCCCATCCAGACCTGCACTTCCTTGTTGCACGGCTCGAAGAGCTTGTAGCGCTGGCTGTCGCGCGTGGAGCCCTTCAGGTCGGCGGCCGTCTCGCCGCCGCAGTACTTGAATGCGCGCGTCGTCGCGTCCCAGTTGTTCACGGTGAGCTCGAAGCCGTCGATCTCCTTGATGTTGTCCTTGTAGGTGAGCTGCACCACGTCGCGCAGCACGTCGCGCGGCAGGCCCACGCCCTCGATGCGCACCTCGAACTGCGGCACGTAGAAGCCGTGCTGGCGGACCGATTCCTGGCCGAGGGTGGTGACGTCCATGGCGGGGGTCAGCGGATCGGGGGGATCGCGAGGAACAGGCCCGCGTCGAGGCGGCGCGGGTCGTCCAGGCCGTTGCGGTCGGCGATCGGGCGCCACTCGCCGGGCTTGTGGTAGTAGCGCGCGGCGAGGCGCGCGAGCGTGTCGTTGCGCCCGGTCACGTGGCTGTGGGAGCGATCGGGCGAGCTCAGGTTGAGCTGGCGCAGCTGCTCGTCGAGCGTCTTGTACTCGCGCAGCGACAGCGTGAGCGTGGCGCGCAGCGGTACCCCTTCGGGGCTGAAGAACGTGAACTTCTGCCGCACCGAGTCGACCACGCACTGGAACTCGTTGCGCCGCTGGTTGCCCGCCGCGGGGCTCAGGTCCGCGCCGGGGAAGCTCGAGTTCCAGATGAAGGTGCAGATCGGCGGCGCGTGGCCCGAGGGCTCGATCTTCACCAGCGAATAGACGCGGTCGGTGAGCGTGGTGACGCTGGTCGCGCCGGCGCCCGTGCCGTTCTCGGTGGTGTCGAAGAACAGGTCCACCGTGAGCTTCTCGCTCTGGCCGCGCACGAACTGCACGAGTGGCGAGTCGAGGCCCGGGATCGCGATCTCGGCGAGCTGCGCGGCCTTCTCGAACGCGAGCTCCGTCGGGTTGAACTGCACGTCGACGAAGTCCATCGAGCCGTCGCTGTAGGTGGCCATCAGCATGGCCTTCTCGAGCTGCTGCATCTAGGCGGCCTCCTCGTCGCGCTCGGCGCTCACGCCGCCGGTCACGCGGCGCTCGGCGCGCACGCGCGCGTCGTGCTGGTCGCGCGCCTGGATCTCGTCGGCGACCGCCGCCACCAGGCGCTGCATCATGCGCGGGGAGAGCAGCGCCTCGGAGTCCACGGCGCGCACGGTGCTCGTCACTTCCCCGATCTCGACGTTCATGCGCTCAACCCACCATTCCCGCGATCGCCCCCAGCGCGGAGCTCGCGATGCCCAGGCCGCCTACCTGGTAGATGCCTTCGTGCGCGATCTCGACGGTCTCGATCGCCACGCTGTTCTGCGTCGCGTTGAGGGCCGGCCCCGAGTACTTCACCGGCAGCCCGCGGCGGAAGAACCAGATCACGCTCGGGTTGCGCTCCTCGTCGAGCAGCGTGATGGTGCCGTCGCGGCGCGTGCCCTCGCCGGTCACGAAGCCGTAGTGCCAGTCCCAGAGCGTGGTGTCGAACCCGATGCCGCGCTTGAGCGTGAGGTTCGTCCAGGTGACGCGGCTCGGGAACTTGAGCACGCGCCCGTTGTTGCCGCCCTCCTTGTATTCCTCGGGCTGCATCGCCATCTCGAGGCCGCTGCACTCGCTGAATCCGCCGATCGGGACGTTGAAGATCGCGTCGAGCGCGAACGTGCCGATCGAGGCGAGGGGGCTGCTCGAGTCGACGAGCGCGACCATGAAGTTGTGGTTGAGCGGCGGATCCCAGCGCCCGCCCACGCCGATCCCGAACAGTGCCATCAGGCGACCCTCCCGAGCGTCGGTTCCTCGCTCACCTCGAACTGGTTGTCCACGCGGCCGACGCGCAGCACCACGAACTCGAAGGGCCTCGCCGGGGCGACGCCCACCTCGGCCAGCATGCGTCCCTCGGCGCGATCGGCGGCCGGGTTGTTGGTCTCGTCGCAGCGCACGAAGAAGGCCGAGCGCGCGCTCTTGCCCGCAAGCGCGCCGCGCTGCCACAGCGCGATGAGGAAGCTGGTGAGCGCGAGGTGCAGCTTGCCGCGCGTGGACGCCGAGTTCGGCTCGAACACCGCCCACTGGCACGACAGCAGGATGGCCTTCTCGATCATGAGCAGCAGCCGGCGCACGTTGAGGTACAGCCAATCGGGGTCGCTCGACAGCGTGCGCGCGCCGAAGATGCGCAGCCCGCGCCCGGGGAATGCGCGCAGCACGTTGATGCGCTCCTGGTTCAGCACGCCGTGGATGGTGTCTTCCACCGCGACGGTGAGGTCCTGGATCCAGGCGAGCGCGCCGTTGGCGGGCGCCTTGTGCGCGCCGACGCGAAGGTCCGTGTCCGCGATGAAGCCGGCGACGTGGCCGCTGGGCGGCACGTCGCGCGTGAGCGCGCCGCCGAGGCGCAGCGGATCGCTCACGCGCGGCCACGGGAAATACAGCGCGGCATAGCTCGAGTCGAAGCGCCGGCGCCATGCGCGCAGCGCCGTCACGCCCAGGCGCGGGTCCCGCGCGGTGGCATACGGGGCATCGAGCAGCGCCACGCGGTCGCGCCGTCCCTCGCAGTGCGCGACCAGCTCCGACTGCACGCGAAACACGTCCTCGTCCGCGAAGCGCGGCGGCAGGTCGCCCACCGCCGGCAGGCGCGGGGTCGCCGGCCCCGGGGGCGGCGGCGGCAGGCACGGGTCCGGCACGCATTCGGGCAGCGGCCGCTTCTCGCGCGGGGCGACCGGCTGGATGTGGATGTCCGGCACCGCGACCAGAGCCACCTCGTCGGCGCTCGCGAGCGCGCGGATGCCGCGCGTGGCCTCGCGGCGGACGGCGTCGCTGTCGAGCACGCTGGTGGCCTCGCCGACGAAGTCGCGCACGGTGAGCGCCGCAAGCCCGTCGGCACCCGCCACGAGCGGCTGCTCCTCGCCGCCCGACTCCAGCGGCTGCGCGAGCGCCACGGCGGCATCGTCGCGCAGCTCATCGATGCGCAGCGGCTCGGGCGCGTCCGGCAGCCGCCATCCGCGCGCATCGTCCGGCGGCAGCGGCAGCCCCGGCAGCAGCCGCGGCCCGTAGCGCGGATGCTCGGGCATCGGCGCGAGCGCTTCGTAGCAGGCGAGGACCTGGCCCAGCCGCCGCACGAGCAGCGTGTACTCGACGCTTTCGAGGAGCAGCGTGGCGTCGGGATCGACACCCGTGAGCGGACGCTCCCACGACCGGCGCAGGCGAGCGTCGGGATGCACCCAGTACAGGCGCGAGGCGTCGGCATCGATGGCGGCGACGTAGCGCAACTGCACCTGGCCCGGCGCGACCGGCACGCGCACGAGGGTGCCGCGCTCGAAGCCGCTCACCGAGGCGACGGCCGAGTAGGCGGGCGCGGAAGCGCGCGGCACGAGCCGCGTCTGGGCGCGGTGCGTCTCGACCAGCCGCACGTCGAGATCGTTGCCCCAGACGCCCGCGCTGCTCGCGGCGACGCGCCAGGCGTCGGCGCCCGGCGTTGCGGTCGCGGGATCGAGCGAGCGCATGACACGCGACGCGCAGGCGGCCGCGGGCGAGGCGATGCGCACGATCCAGGCGCGGCGCCCGCCGTTCTCGAAGAACGCGCGCACCGCGTAGGCGAGGTAGCCCGCGCCGGTAAAATCGCCGAACCATGCCTGGAACTGGCGCCAGCTGTCCACCGGCACCGCGCGGTGCAGCGGGCCGGCGCGCGCGATGCCCACGAAGCCGGCGATGTCCGTGCGCAGCGGCGCGATGGCCGGGGCGCCGGCGTCGACGCGCTCGTAGTAGACGCCGGGCGTGGCGTACGAGGGCATGGGCCTACACCTCGAGCGTGAGCCCTTCGTGGACCAGCTCGACCGATTCCATCGCGACCTCGTTTCCCGAGGCCTTGAAGCTCGGTCCCTCGATCTTGTTCACCCAGGCGTTCTCGGCGTGCCAGCGCAGCACCGGCTGGTGGGCCTCGTTCATGAGGACGATGGTGACGTTGCGGCGATCGGGCGTGCCGTTGACGATGTTCCCGTACCACTGCCACAGCGACTTGTCCTGCGTGTAGCCGCGCTTGAGCGTGACGTTCGAGTACTTGCGCAGGCCGACCAGCTTGCGCACGTTCGACTGCATGTCGGTGCCCTCGCGGTAGTCCACGGCGTCGCCCTCGGCGGTGAGGCCGCTCGCCTCGCTGAAGGCGCCCAGCGGCACGCCGTCGATCTGCAGCTGGAAGTTGAAGGAGCGGTACGGGTCCCTGCGTTCTGCGGTTGCCATGTGTCGGCTCTCCTCGCGGCTATTGGTCGGCGTTCGCCGTCCACAGGCCGATGCGGACGATCACGAACTCGGCGGGCTTCACCGGCGCCACGCCCACGACGCAGATGAGGCGGCCGCTGTCGATGTCGGTCTGCGTCATGGTGGTGCGGTCGCATTTCACGAAGAACGCCTCCTCGGGCTTCGTGCCCTCGAGCGCGCCGTTGCGCCACACCAGCGTGAGGAAGTTCGTGATCGCGCGGCGCACGCGCGCCCACAGCGGCTCGGCGTTCGGCTCGAAGACGACCCACTGCAGCCCCCGGTTGAGCGAAGCCTCGATGAAGATGAGCAGGCGCCGCACGTTGACGTATTTCCAGTCCGAGTCGCTGGTGATCACGCGCCCGCCGTACACCCGGATTCCGCGGCTCGCGTTGCGGAAGTCGCGGATGACGTTGATGTTCACCGGGTACGGGTTGAGGACTTCCTGCTGCTCCTTGTTGACGATGCGCGTGAGCCCGGTGATGCCGAAGACCACCTCGTTCGCGGGTGCCTTGTGCACGCCGCGGTCGATGTCGGTGCGCGCATAGACGCCCACCATGTGGCCGGCAGGCGGCACCGGGTAGTCGGTCGCGGCGCCCGGCGTGCCCGGGAACGGGTTGGGAATGAGCAGCCACGGGTGGTACAGCGCCGCGTACTTCGTGTCGAATTGCTGGCGCTGCGTCTGCACGTCGTTCAGGCTGTCGTCGGGCGGCGCCGGCCCGTCGAGCACCGCGAAGCGGTAGCGCAGGCTCTCGCACTGCTCGATCAGCGCGCCCTGCACCGCGGCCGACGTGCGCCCGGGGATCGCGATGATGCTGATGTCCTCGACGTTGCGCAGGCAGAACAGGCCCGTGCGCTGCTCGGGATCGGCGGCATCGGCGCCCACGTAGCCGTCGTCGCCGAGCGTGCCGAGGGAATCGTCGCCGGCGGCGAGCTCCTGGCGCGCCGGGCGCGTGCGGCCGTCGGGGAGCACGTCCACGAGGGTTTCGGGCCCGAGGCGCAGGCTTTGCAGCGCCGTGGTGCGGGCCGGCTCGGCGAGGTCCTGCGCCGGGTCGTGCACGCGGATGTACCACGACTCGCCCTCGGGACGATGGTCGGCGAGGCGCGTGGGCCCGTCGATGTCGCCGATGATCGCCTGGAAGTAGCGGCTGTGCCGCACGTCCATCGAGAGATTGCGGAACACCTCGACCGGCGCCAGGGGCTCGGCGCGCGTCGGCGCAGAGGGATCCGGACGCGCATACCAGTACACGGACAGGCGGAACTCGCGCGAGCGCACCGATAGCGTGGGCGCCGCGCCCATCTGCGCGGGCGACAACGGATTGGCCGCGTCGAACGTCACTTGCGCGCTGCCGCGATCGACGCTCGCGACCTTCACCGGGTTGCCGAGGACCGTCCCGTCGGCCTGCCTGAGCTCGAGGACCGTGCCAGGCTCGATGCCGGAGAGCGACGCGAGGTGCGCGCGCGTGGCGTTGGTCACCGACTGGAAGCGCGTCGCGGACACGAGTCCGCTCGGCTCGTCCTCGATCGCGATGCGCAGCCGGTTGCCCCACGCGCCCGCATCGAGCGCCTGCACGTCGAAGAGCGGCTGGCGCTCGATCACGATGCTGCCCGCGGCGTGGGAGCGTTCGAGCGCCGGGTTGGCGAGCGTGACGAGGCGGGCCTCGTTGCCGGCCGGCGGATTCGGCGCGATCGAGGCGCCGAGCGCGGCGACGCGATGGTAGAAATGCCCGCCTTCCGGCGTGAGCACGCGGATGAAGCGGCCGCCGGGCGGCGCCACGGCCGTCCAGCCGGTCGCGTCGGACACGAGCAGCTGCGTCGCGGCGGCCGCGGCCGGCAACGCCAGCGTCGAGGGCTGCAGCGTGGCATCGGGCTGCGGCGCGTTCTGCCGCACCGCCTGCGCGGTCGCGCGCGCGTAGTGCCCCGCGACCGGCGCACGCAGCACGACGTTGCCCGGGTTGGGCCACACGCCGGGAGGCGCCGGCAACGGCAGCGCCGCGACCTCCACGTATTCCTCGCCCGCGCCGTCGGTGAGCCGCAGCACGTCGCCCGCCGAAAGCGCGCTGCGATCGGTGAGGGCCAGGAACGGCGTGCCCGGATTCGCATCGGCCGAGAGCATGTGGCGCGCGACGACGATGTCGCCGGCGACCTTGTTCGTGGCGAGCGGCGCGACGGTCGTGACCGTGCCCGCGGGGGCCGCGCCCGGAACGACCGTCGCGATGACGTGCAGCTCGTACGCGCCCGCATGGCCGACCAGCACGGCCTGCCCGACGCGCAACGGGCGCACGTCGCTCACCGGGATCGGATTGGGGCCCGCGCCCACGGCCGCCGTGACCTGGCTCGTCGCATCGTCGCCGAGCGTCACCACCTGCACGAGCGAGCCCGCCGCATAGGGCCGCGTGGTGGCGGACGCCACCTGCACTTCGCGCAGCTCGCCGATGAGCCGCGCTTCCTGCACCGCGGTTCCCGGATCCACTACGAGCAGGTTGCCCGCGGTGAAGGGCGTGCGGTCGTTCACGAAGAGCAGGCTCTCGCCCGCTCGCACCGCCGGCGTGAGGTTCGCCGTCGCGCCCGTCGCAGTCAGTGTGAGCGCCTGGAGCGTCGCGACCGCGTGCGCATAGCCGAATGCGAGCGGCGCATCGAGCGTGATGCGCGCGCGCGAGCGCCCCGCAGTGCTGGGCCCGATGTCCGAGATGCCCGCGACGTAGCGGAATTCGCCCGTCGCGCCGCCGATCCGCACGAGGACGTTCGCTGCGTTCAACGCGGTGATGTCCGCCGTCGCACCGTCCACCTGCAGCATGCGCGCCCCGGGGGCCGCATCCGCGGTGAGGTCGATGGCGCCGCCCGCCGGCACGAACGTGAACTCGCGGGCGTTGTTCGCACCGCCGTCGTCGTGCGAGTGCCCGAGGGGCAGCTGCAGCGGCAGCAGCACCGTTTCCGCCACCGGCACGAGCGCCACCTGGCGGTACTCCGCGCCGCTGCCGTCGCCGATGCGGATCCAGTCGTTCTGGGCCAGGTTGGCGTCGGGCATCACCACGAGCGGCGGCGGGTTGGCCGCCGTGCCGCTCGATTCCGGCGCGGTGCGCAGAAGCATCGTGTCGGCGAAGGGCGCGGGCGCCGTGCGGTCGAAGAGCACCGCGGCGGCGGCATGGGCGAGCCCGGTGTCGAGGACGCGCACGACGTAGAGCTCCTTGCCGCCATTCGTGAAGAAGCCCTGCACGGCGTGCGGAAGGAAGCGGTGCAGGCCGAACTCGTCGGCGGGCAGCGCACCTCCGAACCAGTTGGCGAACTCGCCGTAGCTGGTCACCAGCACCGGCACGTCGACCGGTCCGCGCTCGGTGACGCCCACCATGCCGGCGATGCTCGTGCTCACGCCCTCGATGGGCTTCGAGCCGGTGTCGATTTCCTCGACGTAGACATCAGGGGCGAGGTATTGCGGCATGTCGGTATCTCCTGTCGCTGAAGGGGCCTGCGCGCATCAGGCGAACACCACGTCCAGCCAGTTCTCGCGCGCGGCAAGGTCGGGTTCGAATCGGAAGTCGAAAGCGGGGAGGGCGGCGGCCGAGGCGCGCAGCCGCAGCGCGGCGATGCGTTGCAATGGCGGCAGGCGGAAGTAGCCCTGTGCGTCGCTCGAGGCGGTGAGGGGCGCGGCGACCTGTTCCTCATCGGCCGCGGTGCCGCCGGATACGCGCACGCTCGTGCCTGCGGCGATTCCGCTCGCGTCGTCGACGAACACGCAGCGGTCGCCCGGCGCGGCGGCGCGCCGCAGCGTCTTCGGCGCAGCGACGGCGCCCGCATTGAGCAGCAGCACGCGCACGCCGGAACGGTGGTCGCGCCGCAGCGCGAACCGCAGCTGCACGTCGCCCGGTTGGTCCGGCGGGCCATAGCCCGAGACGCTCGCGATCTCGAGCGTCTCCGCATCGTCGCCCGCGTCGGGATCGACGCGCAGCAGCGCCCCGGCGGCGAGCGGCGCGCGGTTCGAGACGCGGATGCGCGCATCGCCCGCGGCGGCATCGCCGAGCAGCAGGTGCTCGATCGCGGCCGGCGCGAGCGCGATCGAAGCGAGCTGTCCCCCGGGCACGGGGCGCGACGCGTAGAGTCCCGGCGAAATGCCGAGCGCGAACGCGCGCAACGCGGGATTCGGCTGCGTCATCGCGCCCGGCTGCTGAAGCCGTACGGCGCCGAGCGTCCACCAGAAATCCGTGACCGCGATCGTGGCGCCCGCGACGGGGACATCGATGCCGGCCGATGCATCGCGGCGTACGGCGCGCCCGCGAATCACCACGGGCTCGCGCCGCAGGCCCAGCACGCCGAGGTCGACGGGGGTCCACGCATCGGCGACGACGGGGTCGCCCACGGCGCGCGCGTTCGCGAGGCCGCTCGCGAGCGTCACCTGCTGCGCGCCGGGCCCGAGGTTGTCGATGCGCCGCCGCTCGGCCGGCGCGTTGGCCGGGCCGATGAGCAGCAACTGGCCGGCCTCGAGCGCCGTGGTGTCGTTGAGCGTGAGCACCGTCGCCCCCGCGACCGGCGCGGGCGCGGCGATCGTGCGCTGCGCGCTCGGCACGTTGAGCTCGATATCCAGCGGCGCATAGCCCTCGGCGCGCACCGTGGCCTGCACGTCGTACGCGGCGGCGAGCAATGGCGGGAAACGCAGCCACGGGCGGGCGACCAGGCAGAAGGCGCCGTCGTCGCCGTAGTTCACGCCGATGGCGCGCTGCACCACCTTCACCCGCAGCAACGAAGCGACGGGCGATTCGCAGATCTCGTCCTGCGCGCGCCCGAAGGCAACGGCCCACGGGCGCTGCGCCGCCGGTGGCGGCTCGACGAACGCAACGGTGCGCACGTCGCCGTCGACGAGGATGGATCGGCGGCTCATGCGGGCGCGACCACCTGGCCGATGTCGGCCACGAGCTCCTGGACGGGAGTGACGCCCTCGGGCTCCTGGGCGCTGTCGATGTCCACAACGGCGACTTCGTAGGAGACCGCGAGCTGGTAGGAACCGTCGAGCGCGTCCCAGACACGCGCGATCTCCTCCAGGCCAAGCGTTTCCAGGCGCACGTGCAGCTCTGCGCCGCTGCCCACGAGCTCGCCGCGCAGCAGCGCGCCGCGCAGCACGGACCGCGTATGCAGCGACTGCATGATCTTGCCCAGCAGGTACTGCTCGGTATCGGGGTCCCCCATGTTGGTGCGGTTGGTGAACGGCGTCACGAGGTAATGCAGGCGCAGCGGCAGCGGCGCGGGACGAAGCTGCGTGGAGCTGATGCGCAGCGGCGGGTCGTTGAGGCGCTGCTCGTCGCGAACCACCCGGTACAGCCACAGGGAGACGCCTTCCTTGTTGTTGTCGTCCATTTCCTTCGGCGTGTTCAGCATCACGCTCATGCCGCGCAGGCGGTAAGGTGCCGCCGGCGCGAACAGGAAGGAGTCGGCCTTGATCTCGCCGTCGATGAACTGCTGCAGCGTCACGCTCACCGCGTGCAGGGATTGGTACACGGCTACGTCCGCGGGCTACCGGCCGCCCATGGCGCGCCACTCGCCGCACGGCAGCTCCCCGGTGCGGCACAACGACTGCAGGCCGGGCAGTCCGCCTTCGCGCATCGCGTAACGCACGCGTCCGTCCACCGCGTGGATCTCGCGAACGAGCCCGCGGCCGACGAGCAGGCCCATCGCGCGCTCGATGTCCGCATCGCCGTACACGTGGCCGGGCGCAAGCCACCATCGGGCGATGGCGTCCCGTCCGTCGCATGCGCAGGGGTTCTTGCAGAGGTAACACGCGACGCCGCGCGCGATTTCGGCGATGGGAGCATCGGGTCTCATGAGGGCTCGGTCGAGGCCCCCCATCACGCACGTTAGGTGCCAGCGGCGGATCGGCAGGCTTCGCCCGCAAGCTCTTGTTTTGCATGGCGTCGCAAGCGGCAGGCTGCGAGGCGGCAGGACCTATTTGTCCTCGCTGCGCGGCACTGCCGTGCGCGTGCGCGGCGGGCGGGCATGGACAAAAATGTCGCACCGCGTGCAAGCGAATGACCGGGTCCGCGCGTTGGCGGGGCGCGCGGGGCGCGCGGGGCGCGCGGGCGGCACGGGAAGCCCCCCGCGCGGCGGCCGCGAAGCGGCGAAGCGGGGGACGCTCAGCGCTGCAGCGCGCGGAAAGCGGCGGAGTCGATCCGGTGTTTGCGCATCAGT
>DASTGG010000404.1:0-17348 GCA_035719385.1 Usitatibacter sp. | reverse complement strand
GAAACGGCGCGGCTCGTGCACGACCGGATTTTCCCCGACCCGGACGACGTGACGGTCTATCGCTTCACCCGCCTCGTCCGCGGATCCTGCGAGGTGTGCCCCATGCACATGTGGGGCACCGCAGAGGCAATCGCCTCGCTCGGATGCACGCCGCTGCTATCGACCGCGCGGCCGGTGAACCGCAACCTGCTCGAAGCGGGCTTCTACTACGAGCAGGCCCCGGGCGCCTTCAGGAAGCTGGAAGAGCATGACGCGGACCGCTGAATACAGAGCGCCGGTGGGCAGGTACGCATGGACCTCGATATCCTCGTGACCATCATGCGTGCGCTGGACGATCACCGCTACATGGTGATCGGCGCCGCCGTTCCCACCGACGATTCGAAGGTGATGCCGGTGCCCGTCGCGGGCAGCCGGTTGTGCGATTCGATGCAGGAAGCCCTGTCGCAGCGCAACGAGCTCGCGCTCGCGCTCGGGCGGACCGTCACGAAGATGGGGCACACCGTCGCGCATCTCAGCCTCGGCTGAGGCCCGCCTACGGCTGTAGGAGGTAGCCGACTGAATGCAGGCTCGACCTCCACGAGAATGCAGCTTGAAGGACCGACAGGAGCCCACGTGCACCGTCCCGAACGCTGGATTCCGTTGCTGCAATCGTGCGAATCCGAAGGCGAGCTCGTGCGTGTCCTTCGCGAGTTCCTGGGGACGATTCCGCCGACCGACCTCGCATCGATCCCCACGGGCGCGGGCATCGCGCCGTTCGAGACGGCCTTGGACGTAGCCGGCATCGCGGTGAGCCTCGCCCGCGAGGAGTTGTTGTTCCGCGGCGACGAGACGGCGAGGGGGCTGCTGAACAACGTGACGACGGTTTTCACGGCCGCCGCGACGCGCCTGGCCGAGATCCAGGCACGCCGCCTGCGCGACCGGCTCGCCTGATCGCCCGGCAATACGTTTTGATCTGCATCAAACGCCGGCACGGCAGCGGGCGGCAAAGTCTCGCCGATGAAGTGCCGGCATTGCGACCCCGCGCCCCGCGGTTTCGAAGGACATCCCGCCCTCGGCCCGATCCTCGACGATCGCCCGGCCCACGGGACCGCGTTCGCCTGCACCATCTGCGGGACGGAATGGCTGCGCCGCCACATTGGCGACGGCCAATTCGCGTGGATGCCTTTCGCGAGGCTGAAGGCGGCGGCACGCAAATGAAGAAAGCCGGCGCAAGCCCAGCCGGTCACTTAACCTGTTGACGCTGGCGCAAGGCCGCAAAACAGAAAATCCTTCGACCTTTCGCGGGCCTTCTTCTTTCTAGCGAGCATCAGACTCCTCGCGCCGTCCGCTTTCCGGCCCAAAGCGGCCGAAGTACACTGGTCACGTGGCGCACTGGTTCGTCATCGGGGCCGGCTATACCGGCAATCGCCTTGTCGCGCGGCTCCTCGCCGAGGGCGAGCGCGTCACGGCGACGCGGCGTCACGGCGGGGACGCAACCATTGCCCTCGATCTCTCGCGTCCTGAAACGGTCCGGTTTCCAACGGATGCGATCGTCGTCTGCCTGGCCCCTCCGGGCGACGACCCCGCTGGCGAGGTTTCGCTGCTTGCCGGCGCACGGCGGCTTGTCTACGTGTCGTCCACCGGCGTCTATGGGCCGGGCAACGGCGCATGGGTCGACGAAAGCTGGCCCTGCGAGCCGGTCACGTCGCTCGGGCGTGCACGTATGCTCGCGGAGGCGGCCTTGCCACCCGGCGCCGTTGCCTTGCGCGTGGCCGGCATCTACGGTCCGGGACGCGGCCTTGTCGATCGTATCCGCGCGGGGACGTATCGGATCCTCGGCGACGGCCGCACCCACGTCAGCCGAATCCATGTCGACGATCTCGTCGAGGCCATCATCCGTGCCGCGCGATCCGTTGCCTCCGGTCCGGTAAACGTCTCGGACGACGATCCAGCGCCCATCGGCGAAGTGGCTGACGCGATCGCATCGCAACTGGGGGTCGCGCCTCCCGAGCGCATCGATGCTTCGACAGTCGACCCGGAAGTCGCCGGCATGCTCCTGGCGGACCGCCGCATCGACAACACGCGGATGAAGCGCGATCTCGGCGTCGTGCTTCGCTACCCAAGCTGGCGCGATGCGGTTGCGGCTTGACCGTAAGGGTCCGCAGGCTTCGCAGCCCCGGCGCGCTCACGCGATGTCCGCTCCTGACCAATTAGTGACGGGTGATTAACGACCCCGAAGCGGACGTCGTTCGAGCGGGCTTGCACTTCACGCGTTCCCCGACCATTGGAGAGGCAGCGCGGAAATCGCGATCGTTGCCACGATGACGAGAGGTACAAGGCAGGCTCGCATTACTCCCAGATAACGCCGTGACGCAACCGTGAGTTTCTCGGACGTGTCTCGAAATAGTCGAGAAGCTTGTCGGAAGGCGTGACACCAATAATGACGCCGACATGTCGTACATCAAACGCAACACTTCGTCGGGGAGGAATGATTTCGCGTGCCCTCCCCGATAAGGTACTCCTGCGTAAATGGGCCCCAGGAGCAAACGGCTATTTCGCCTACTGAGCTGGATCGTCGCCGCGCCAGTGGCGATGCTGATACTGCTCGTGATAGCAGCCATGTTGATTGATCCGATGTTGATCCTCCTCGTCCTGGGTCTGGTGGGAATATGCTTGGACTGTTGAGGGCGCCGGGAAGCATGCCTGCCCATGTGGGAGGGCGCCAACATTCAAAGCGGCATGGCCGAAGATGTCCGCTTCTGGCCGGAAAGCGTCGGGCAGGCGGTTAACGACCCGAACGGGACATCGACAGGTTTGCACGAAAGAAATCGAGCATGCCGGCATTGAAGTCCTTATGGAACTCGGCGCGGTTGAAGCCCGGCGGATCGGTGCAAACGAGAATTGATGGGCGCGCGGCCATCTGATCCGGAGAACATGGGCAGTCGAACGAAAGGTGTCCTGCTCCCGCGACGCGGCGAAAATCCGGTTTGACGGGAAGGTTCTGCTCGATGGCAGACACGTCTTCGGGCCTTATGCCCATTCCACCGTGCTCGGAGCTCCATAGCTGCACGGGTGCTGTCACGTTCCGCAGGCTCGACCGGGTCGGAAACAAATCGACGGGATCGGCGATCGCCTAGGCCTTGATCCGGGGCTCGTACCCCGTGACGCGAGGCGGGATCTTGTGCTCCCTGATCTGCCGGCACATCAGGTACTTTTCCGGGCATGGAATCACGAGCCGATAGAAGTCCGGCACCGCGCCCGCGAGGACGAGGCCGGTGTATCCGCCGCGAGAGAAGCCGAAGAACCCAATGCGGTCGCCGTCGATGTGAAGGCCCGCGGGTGGATGCGCGAGAACGAAATCAATCACGCGCTTGATATCCACCGGGCGGACGAGCAGCGACGAAATGTCCTCGACCGACTTGTTCCCGATGTTGACCGCAGCGTCCTGTGTGTGATTCAACGCTATGACGGCGAAACCCGCGTCGGCGAGGAATTCCGCGGTGTCGTGGTGACTGAACCTGTCTTCGAGCATCCCGTGCGAAATGAGGACGAGCGGCAAGCTCTCCCGCGGAAGCGCGCAACCGTTGACGCCGCGGATGATGGTCGGCGGACTTCCACGATTCACGATGAGGTCTGCCGCGGATGTCGCGCAGGGGGTCCAGAGCTGCGCGACGATCGTCGGTTGACCCGCAGCTGCTGGGATTTCGATTTCTCGAATGCCCGCGCCTCGCGCTACTGCCGCGAGCAAAGCAAGCACGAAGACCGCGACCATCTTCATCGTCGAAAACTCGTTGACGCGCCTCAGGTTCGCCGTTGGGCGATAGAACCGGCAAACTCTAAATCCAGTTGGGATAGCGAGAGTGTCGCTCAACGAGCGTCGCGATCTGGCTATTCTTGCTGCCGAAATAAAGGTCGCCATTCCCAATGGCCAGGCACAAGGTCTTCCCGTTCAGCGCGTAGGCGAAATCTCCTCGATAGGAAAACGCCCAGCGGACTCGGGCCCGCCGGGCGTCAGGGGGACTGCGAAGACTTACATCGTCAGCAGGGTAGGTGACCGGCCAGGGCGCGAGCCGGCGCTTTCGTTGCGGTGCTCGTGGCCTCAGGCGGCGACGCGAGCCTGCTCCACGGCCGCGGCCATGCGTTCGACCGCCTTCCTGATGTTGTCCATCGACGTCGCGAAGGAGATGCGCAGGCAGCCTTCGGCGCCGAAGGCCGAGCCGGGCACCGCCGCCACGCCCTGCGGCTGCACCATCAGGTACTCGCAGAACGCGATGTCCGTCGGCTCCTTGAGCTTGCCCGCGGCGTGCAGCTTCTGGATCGCCTCGCGGCAATCGGGGAAGGCGTAGAACGCGCCGGTGGGCTGCAGGCACTTGACGCCCGGAATGCGGTTGAGGCCCTCGGCCACGAACTTGCCGCGCTCCTTGAACGCCTTGACCATGACCTCGATGTTCGACTGGTCGCCGTTCAGCGCTGCCTCGGCGGCGTATTGCGAGATCGACGCGGGGTTCGAGGTGCTGTGCGACTGCACGTTCTCCATCGCCTCGATGAGCTCCTGCGGGCCGCCGCAGTAGCCGATGCGCCAGCCGGTCATCGAGTAGGCCTTCGACACGCCGTTCATCGTGACGGTGCGGTCATAGAGGTCCGGACAGACGTTGAGGATGTTCACGAACTTCGAGCCGTCGAGCAGGATGTGCTCGTACATGTCGTCGCTCGCGATGACGATGCGCGGATGCTTGCGCAGCACTTCGCCCAGCGCCTTCAGCTCCGCGGCGGTGTAGGTGGCGCCGGTCGGGTTCGACGGGCTGTTGATCCAGATGAGCCGCGACCTGGGCGTGATGGCGCGCTCGAGCTGCTGCGGCGTGATCTTGAATCCCTGCTCGATGCCGGTCGGGATGAAGACCGGCTTGCCGTCGGCCACCTGCGCCATGTCCGGGTACGAGACCCAGTACGGGGCGGGGATGATCGCCTCGTCGCCCGGGTTGAGCAGCGCGAGGCAGAGGTTGAACGACGTCTGCTTGCCGCCGCAGGAGACCAGGATCTGCTTCTCGGTGTAGTCGAGGCCGTTGTCGCGCTTGAACTTGGCGATGATCGCCTTCTTGAGCGACGGCGTGCCGCCCGCGGCGGTGTACTTGGTGAAGCCCTTCTTCATGGCCTCCACCGCCGCGTCCTTGATGTGCTGCGGCGTGTCGAAATCGGGCTCGCCCGCGCCCATGGAGATCACGTCCTTGCCCTCCGATTTCAGCTTGGCCGCCTTGGCGGAGACGGCGAGGGTGGGCGAGGGCTTGATGGCCTTGAGGCGGTTCGAGACGAACGACATGGGAAGCTCCGGAGGGCGGGATGAAAGGGCAGATCACCCCATTTTAAGCCTTTGATGCGCCGCAGCAAAGCGTTCCGGAGGCGAGGCGACGAGCGACGGGCGGGTCGTCGAATGGCGCGCCGTGCGGTTTTGGCGCGGGGAATTGATAAAATATCCGGTTCCCCCGAAAGCCCGCATGGACGTCATCACCTTTCCGAACAGCCCCTTCCGCCTGCACCAGGCGTTCGCGCCCGCCGGCGACCAGCCGCAGGCCATCGACAAGCTGACCGAGGGCGTGAACGACGGCCTCGCCTACCAGACGCTGCTCGGGGTGACGGGCTCCGGCAAGACCTACACGATGGCCAACGTGATGGCGCGGCTGGGCCGCCCGGCGCTCGTCATCGCGCCCAACAAGACGCTCGCCGCGCAGCTGTACTCGGAATTCCGCGAGTTCTTCCCCGAGAACGCCGTCGAGTACTTCGTCTCGTACTACGACTACTACCAGCCGGAGGCGTACGTGCCTTCGCGCGACCTCTACATCGAGAAGGACTCGTCGATCAACGAGCACATCGAGCAGATGCGCCTGTCGGCCACGAAGAGCCTGCTCGAGCGCCGCGACACCGTCATCGTCGCGACCGTGTCGTGCATCTACGGCATCGGCGACCCGGGCGACTACCAGGACATGCGGCAGGTCCTGCGCGAGAAGGACCCCGTATCCCAGCGCGACATCCTCGCGCGGCTGGCGGGCATGCAGTACACGCGCAACGACATCGACTTCCGCCGCGGCACGTTCCGCTGCCGGGGCGACACGATCGACGTCTTCCCGGCGGAGAACAGCGAGCAGGCGCTGCGCATCTCGCTGTGGGACGACGAGATCGAGTCGCTCACGCTCTTCGACCCGCTCACGGGCGAGCTGCTGCATCGCATCCCGCGGTTCACGCTCTACGCCAAGAGCCACTACGTGACGCCGCGGGCGACCGTGCTGCGCGCGATCGAGACGATCAAGGTGGAGCTGCGCGAGCGCCTCGATTTCTTCCAGCAGCAGGGCAAGCTCCTCGAGCTGCAGCGCCTGCAGCAGCGCACGCAGTTCGACCTCGAGATGATGAACGAGCTGGGGTTCTGCAAGGGCATCGAGAACTACACGCGCCACCTCTCCGGCCGCGCGCCCGGCGAGCCGCCGCCGACGCTCATCGACTACCTGCCCAACGATGCGCTGGTGGTCATCGACGAGAGCCACGTGACCGTCCCGCAGATCGGCGGCATGTACAACGGCGACCGCTCGCGCAAGGAAGTGCTGGTCGAGTACGGCTTCCGGCTGCCGTCGGCGCTCGACAACCGCCCGCTCAAGTTCGCGGAGTTCGAGCGCCAGGTGAAGCAGGCGATCTTCGTCTCCGCCACGCCGGCCGAATACGAGCGCACGCACTCGGGCCAGGTGGTCGAGCAGGTCGTGCGCCCGACGGGCCTCGTGGACCCGGTCGTCATCCTGCGGCCGGCCTCCTCGCAGGTGGACGACCTGCTCTCGGAAGTGAACAAGCGGGTGAAGCTCAACGAGCGCGTGCTGGTCACGACGCTCACCAAGCGCATGGCCGAGGACCTCACCGACTACCTGGCCGAGCACGGCGTGAAGGTGCGCTACCTGCACTCCGACATCGATACCGTGGAGCGCGTGGAGATCATCCGCGACCTGCGCAAGGGCCTCTTCGACGTGCTGGTGGGCATCAACCTGCTGCGCGAAGGGCTCGACATCCCCGAGGTGTCGCTGGTGGCGGTGCTCGACGCGGACAAGGAAGGCTTCCTGCGCTCCGGCCGCTCGCTCATCCAGACCATCGGCCGCGCCGCGCGCCACATCAACGGCACCGCGATCCTCTATGCCGACACGATGACCGATTCGATGAAGGCCGCGATCGGCGAGACCGAGCGCCGGCGCGCGAAGCAGATCGCCCACAACGCCGCGCACGGCATCGAGCCGAAGGGCATCTCCAAGCGCATCAAGGACCTCATCGACGGCGTCTACGACGTGACCGAGGCGCGCGAGACGCGCCGCGCCGCGAAGGAAGAGGAGAAGGTCGAGGGGCTGTCTGAGAAGCAGCTCGACCAGCGCATCCGCAAGCTCGAGAAGGAGATGCTCGAAGCGGCGCGCAACCTCGAGTTCGAGCGCGCGGCGCATCTTCGCGACGAGCTGAAGGTGATGCGCGACCGGCTCATGGCGGTGGGTGGGGAAGGCTGAACGCGCGTCGTAGAATAGGCCGCATGGGACTGTCTTCCCTGCTTCGCCGCCGCTCCCCCGAATCGTCCAGGCTCGAGGCCGAAGTCGATTCGTTCTGGAAGAAGGGCTACGTGGTCGTGCGCGGCTGCTTCGCCGCCGACGAGATGGCGGTGCTCAAGCAGATCGTGGCGCGGCACGCGGAAATGCAGCGGCACGCGGCCCACGCGATCGAGCGCAGCGCCAGCGCCGAGGGGACGCGCCCTTCGTTCGAGACGCTCTTCGTGTGGAACGACACCTCGCGCCGCGACGCCTTCGCCAAGGCCACGCGCTCGCGCAAGATCATGGATCGCCTCGAGGCGTTCTTCGGCGACGAGGTGTACGTCTACCACAACAAGATCGCGCTCAAGTATCCCGGGGTGGTCGGCTTCCGCGCGCACCAGGACTACGCGTACTGGTACGGCATGGGCAACCTGTTTCCCGACATGGCCACGGCCATGATCGCCATCGACCGCCAGACGCGCGAGAACGGCTGCCTGTCGCTCGTCGAGGGCTCGCACCGGCTCGGCCGCCTCGAGCACATCGGCGACGAGTCCGACAGCGGCGTCGATCCCGAGCGGCTGGAGCAGATCCTCAGGGTCCTGCCCGACGTGCCCATCGAGCTCGAGGTGGGCGACGTGGTGCTGTTCCACTGCAACGTGCTGCACGCCTCCGGCGACAATCATTCGGGGGAGTCGCGCATCGGCCTGCTGGGCTGCTACAACACGCGGCACAACGATCCGTACCGCATCGCCCATGGCCATCCGGGCTGGCATCGCCAGGAGAAGCTCGAGGAGCCGATCACGGCCGAGGATCTCGAGAACCTTCCCGACTTCACGTACCAGTGGCCCGCGCAGGCCGCGAAGTGACGGCGCCGGCATGAGGCGATCGCTCTCGGTCCTCGTCGTCTGCACGGGCAACATCTGCCGCTCGCCCACGGGCGAGGCGGTATTGCGGCGCCTCGTCCACGAGCGCGGGCTCGCGGAGCGCATCGCGGTCGCGTCCGCCGGGACGCACGACTACCACGTCGGCCAATGTCCCGACAGCCGCGCCATCAAGCACGCTTCCCGGCGCGGCTACGACCTCACGCCGCTGCGCGCCTCGCAGGTGACGCGCGACGACTTCCACCGCCACGACTACATCCTCGCCATGGACCGCGGCCACCTGCGCATCCTCAGGACGCTCGCGCCGTCCGATGCGAAGGCGCGGCTGGGCCTCTTCCTCGAGGCGAGCGCGCAATGGAAGGGCGAGGACGTGCCGGATCCGTACTACGGCGGCGTGGAGGGATTCGAGCGCGTGCTCGACATGGTCGAGGAAGCGGCGCAGCGCTGGATCGAGCGCTTCGAGGCCGAGCTCGATCCTTCGCGGTTCCGCCTCCAGGGCCCACGCTGACGCCGGCCGGCCGCCCGGACCGACGTACTTTTGTATAAAACGATCGGCGGGTAACGCTTGCCGGTACGCGCGCGCGGGAACTTTGCCCGCCGCGGCGCGATCCCTTGCCCATGGCGCAGGTGTTCTCCGAGCGCGGCGTGCTGCTCATGAAAGTCGGCGGCCTGGCAACCCTGGGCCTGCTCGCGACGGCGAGCGTCGTCGCCTACCAGCACCTGCAGGGGCCGTACTCGCAGGGCGAGGCGCCGCGCCAGCCGATTCCCTTCAGCCACAAGCACCACGCCGGCGACGACGGCATCGACTGCCGCTATTGCCACGAGAGCGTCGAGCGCTCCTCCTTCGCGGGCATCCCGGCCACGCACGTGTGCATGACGTGCCACTCGCAGCTCTTCACCGATGCGGCGATGCTCGCGCCGGTTCGCCGCAGCATCGCCACCGGCGAGCGCCTGCGATGGATCCGCGTCCACGACCTGCCGGACTTCGTCTACTTCGACCATTCGATCCACGTGCGCAAGGGCGTGGGCTGCATCGAATGCCACGGGCCGGTGGACCGCATGCCGCTCACGCGCCGCGTCGCGAGCCTCGACATGCAATGGTGCCTCGCGTGCCATCGCGATCCCGAGCCGCACCGGCGCGCCTCGAGCCGCGTCTTCGAGATGCGCCCGACGAGTGAGGTGCGCGCACAGGGCGGCATGCCCGACACGCCGATCGCCTCGACCCGCCGGCTCACCGACTGCTCGACCTGCCACCGTTAGGCCGCCATGGGAACGCCCGCTTCGCTCTGGCGCGCGCTCGATGAATCGGCGATGGCGCCTGCGGCCGAAGGCGAGGCGGGGCAGGGCCCCTTCCGGCTCACGCGGCGAGATTTCCTGAAGCTGGCCGCGGCCTCGGCGGCCCTCGCGAGCGCGGGATGCCGCGGGCCCGTGGAGGAAATCGTGCCCTACGTGCGCGCGCCCGGGGCCGATGCCGGCGTGCCGCGCTTCTTCGCCACGGCGATGACCCTCGGCGGCCTCGCCACGGGCCTCCTCGTCGAGAGCAACATGGGCCGCCCGACGAAGATCGAGGGCAATCCCGCGCACCCGGCGAGCCTCGGCGCGACCGGCGTGTTCGAGCAGGCGGCTGTCCTCGACCTATGGGACCCGGAGCGCGGAACGGCGCTCACGCATCGCGGGCAGCCTTCGACGCGAGCGGCGCTCGAGACCGCGTTGGCGCAGGCTTTTTCGTCGGCGTCCGCGCGTCACGGCGAAGGCCTGAGCCTGCTCATGCGCTACTCCAGCTCGCCCACGCTCGCCGCGCAGCTGGGCGCGCTGCGCGAGCGCTATCCGGCGGTGCGCATCCACACCTGGGAGCCGCTGCATCGCGACCATTCGCTCGCCGGCGCGCGCCTCGCCTTCGGGCGCGCGGTGGAGCCCGTATACCGCCTCGGCAATGCGGACATCGTGGTCGCGCTCGATGCGGACTTTCTCGGCGCGGGTCCCGGACACCTGCGGCACGCGCGCGAATTCATGCAGCGCCGGCAGCCCGGCGGCGCGCGGCCCATGAACCGCCTCTACGCCGTGGAATCGGCGCCCACCCTCGCCGGCGCGGTGGCCGATCACCGCCTCGCGCTCGCCCCCGCGGCCGTGTCCGCATGGCTCGCGCAGCTTGCGGCAGCGCTGCACGGCGAGGAGCACGCGGATTGGCCGCTCGTGGAAGCCGTGGCACGCGAGCTGCGCGAGCACCGCGGGCGTGCGCTCATCGTGCCCGGGGAATCGCTCGCGCCCGAGGCGCATGCGCTCGTGCACCGGCTGAACGCCGAGGTAGGCGCTCCCGGATCCACCGTCGAGTACATCGAGCCGGTCTGTGGGGACATCGATTGCACGCAGTCGCTGCTCGAGCTCGCGCAGGACCTCGACGCGGGACGCGTGGCCGCGCTGCTCGTGCTCGGCGGCAACCCCGTCTACGACGCGCCGGCGGACATGCCGTTGGCCGCGCTCATCGCGCGCGCGCCATTCTCGATGCGCCTCGGGCTTCGCGACGACGAGACGTCCGCGGCGTGTCAATGGCACGTGCCGCAAGCGCACTTCCTCGAGCACTGGAGCGACGCGCGGGCGTTCGACGGCACGGCGAGCATCGTGCAGCCGCTCGTTTCGCCGCTCTACGCCGGGCTCTCAGAGCACGAGCTGCTGGGCGGGCTGCTGGGGCCGGCGCCCGTCAACGCGCGCGACCTGGTGCAGGCGCAATGGCGCGGCGCCGCCGGCGTGGATTTCGAGACGCGCTGGCGCGAGATGCTGCGCCAGGGCATCGTGTCCGGCAGCGCCTCGAAGCCGGTGACGGTCGCCGCACGCGAGGCCACGCTCACGGCTCGCGCAGTCCGCGGCTGGACGCTCGTCTTCCGGCACGACGGATCGGTGCGCGACGGCGAGTTCGCCAACAACGCCTGGTTGCAGGAGCTGCCGCGCTCGGACAGCAAGCTCACCTGGGACAACGCGGCGCAGGTGAGCCCGGCCTCCGCCGCGAGCCTGGGCGTGAAGACGGGCGACGTCATCGAGATCGGCGCGGGCGAGGCGCGGCTGCGTGCCCCCGTCTGGGTGCTCCCCGGCCAGGCGGACGAGACGATCGTTCTGCCGCTGGGGTACGGCCGGCGCCGCGCCGGCAGGGTCGGCAACGGCGTGGGATTCGACGCCTACGCGCTGCGGCCCGCGCATTCGCCGTGGTGGCGCGAGGCGGGGGAAGTGCGCATGGCGGGCGGCCGCCACGAATTCGCGACGACACAGAACCATGCGCGCATGGAGGGGCGCGAGCCCGTGCGCCGCTTCAACGTGGCCGATCTCGGGCACGGCCGGCCTCCGGGCCTCGACGACGAGCCGCCGCCGGAATCGCTGTATCCGCCGTGGACGTACGACAGCTACCGCTGGGGCATGGTGGTGGACCTCACCGCGTGCATCGGCTGCAACGCCTGCACCATCGCCTGCCAGGCGGAGAACAACATCCCGACCGTCGGCAAGGAAGAGGTCGCGCGCGGCCGCGAGATGCACTGGATCCGCGTCGACCGCTATTACGAGGGACCGGCCGGTAGGCCGCGCACGCATTTCCAGCCGGTGCCGTGCATGCAGTGCGAGAACGCGCCGTGCGAGGCGGTGTGCCCCGTGGGCGCCACCGTCCACGACGGCGAAGGCATCAACGTGCAGGTCTACAACCGCTGCGTCGGCACGCGCTTCTGCTCCAACAACTGCCCCTACAAGGTGCGGCGCTTCAACTTCCTGCACTACGCGAAGCGCGACGCCGAGCCGCCCCTCGACGCGCGCAACCCGCAGGTGACGCTGCGCATGCGCGGCGTGATGGAGAAGTGCAACTATTGCCTGCAGCGGATCACGCGCGCGCGCATCGAGACAGAGCGGCAGGGCCGGCGCATCGCCGACGGCGAGGTGGTCACGGCATGCCAGGCGGCATGCCCCACCCGCGCCATCGTCTTCGGCGACCTGAACGACCCGCAAAGCGCCGTGAGCCGCGCCAAGCGCTCGGACCTCGACTATGCGCTGCTGAACGAGCTGAACACGCGTCCGCGCACCACGTATCACGCGCGCGTCCTCAACCCGAACCCCGACGTGAAGGACGCGTGACGATGCCGCAGCCGCTGCTGCCCGCGCGCTGGGGCTACGCGAGCATCACCGACAAGATCTCGGACATCGTCCTGCGCCGGCCCGTGCACTGGGTGTGGGGCGCGGGCTTCCTGCTCACCGGCCTCATGTCGCTCTTCCTCTTCGGCGCGGTGGGCTACCTCTTCGCGAAGGGCATCGGCATCTGGGGCGTGAACATCCCGGTCGCGTGGGGCTTCGCGATCGGCAACTTCGTGTGGTGGATCGGGATCGGGCATGCGGGCACGTTCATCTCGGCGTTCCTGCTGCTGCTGCGGCAGAAATGGCGCAACTCCATCAACCGCTTCGACGAGGCGATGACGCTGTTCGCCGCGGGGATCGCGGGCCTGTGGCCGATCCTGCACCTCGGCCGCCCGTGGTTCTTCTACTGGCTCGTTCCCTATCCCGACGTGATGAACGTCTGGCCGCAGTGGCGCAGCCCCCTGGTGTGGGACTTCTTCGCGATCTCGACGTACCTCCTCGTGTCCCTCGTCTTCTGGTACGTGGGACTCGTTCCCGATCTCGCGACCCTGCGCGACCGCGCGCACGGGCGCCTGAAGCAAATGGTGTACGGCTTCTTCGCGCTCGGCTGGCGCGGCGAGGCGCGGCACTGGGCGCGCTACGAGGTCGCCTACCTGCTGCTCGCGGGACTCGCGGCGCCGCTGGTCGTCTCCGTGCACAGCATCGTGTCCCTGGACTTCGCCATCGGCAACACGCCCGGCTACCACTCGACCATCTTCCCGCCGTACTTCGTGGCCGGCGCCCTGTATTCCGGCTTCGCCATGGTGCTCACCATCGCGCTGCCCATGCGCCATTTCTTCGGGCTGCAGGACTTCATCACGCTCCGGCACCTGGACAACGCCGCGAAGATCATGCTCGCCACCGGCCTCATCGTGGGTTACGGCTACGCGATGGAGGTCTTCACGGCGTTCTACAGCGGCGACCCGTACGAGATCGGCATGACCACGAGCCGCTTTTCCGGGCCGTATGCGTTCGTGTACTGGGGCGTGATCCTGTGCAACGTCGTGATCCCTCAGCTGCTCTGGTGGCGCCGCGCGCGCCGCTCGCCGTGGACGCTCTTCGCCCTGAGCCTCGTGATCCAGCTCGGCATGTGGTCGGAGCGCTTCATGATCGTGGTGACGAGCCTCAGCCGCGACTTCCTGCCGTCCTCGTGGGGGATCTTCGTGCCGACGTTCTGGGACGTGTCGATGCTCGTCGCCTCCATCGGCTTCTTCGCCTTCCTGTTCCTCGTCTTCCTGCGCGTGCTGCCCGCCATCACGATCTTCGAGATGCGCGAGCTCGCCCACGAGGAGAAGGAGGGCGGATGAGCGCGATCTACGGCGTCATGGCCGAGTTCGCGAGCGCCGAGGCGCTCGTGGCGGCGGCGCGCCGCGCGCGCGAAGCGGGCTTCGAGCCGGTGGAAGCGTACTCGCCGTTTCCGGTCGAGGGCCTCGCCGAAGCCGTGGGCTTCACCGGCTCGCGCGTGCCGCTCGCCACGCTCCTTGGCGGCATCGCCGGCGGCGCGGTCGGCTTCTTCCTGCAGTGGTACAGCGCGGTGATCGATTACCCGATCAACTCCGGCGGGCGGCCCCTCAACAGCTGGCCGGAATTCATCCCCGTGACCTTCGAGCTCACGGTGCTCGGCGCCGCGCTCGCGGCGGTCGTCGCCATGTTCGTCGCCAATGGCCTGCCGCGCCTGCGCCATCCGGTCTTCAACGTGCGCGAGTTCGAGCACTCGACGCGCAACCGCTTCTTCCTGTGCCTGCCGGCGTCGGGGCGCCGCTTCGATGCGCAGGCCGCGCACCATTTCCTGCAGCGCCTGGAGCCCATGCGGATCATGGAGGTGCCGTGGTGAGGGCGCTGCCATGGTTGCTCGCGCTGCTGCTCGCATGCGGCTGCGAGAAGCTCGCGCGCAACATGTACGACGGCGCGAAGCAGCGTCCCCTCGAGGGCCGGCTCCCTTCGCATGAAGCGCAGGATCCCCTGGCCACGACACCCACGGCCTCGCGCGACGTGCCGGAGGGAACGGTCGAATACGCGCGCGGCATCCTCGCCGGCACCTCCAGCGCAGGAGCAGGGCTGGACGTCGAGAAGCGGCGCATCGCCGCGCAATCGGCGACGTCGATCCCGTACCCGATCACGATGGCGCTGCTCGAGCGGGGACGCGAGCGCTTCGGCATCTATTGCGAGCCGTGCCACAGCCCGCTGGGAGACGGCGACGGCATCATCGCGCGCCGCGGTTTTCCGCATCCGCCGTCGTACCACACGCAGCGCCTGCGCGAGGCCCCCGACCGGCATTTCTACGACGTGATGACGAACGGCTACGGCATCATGTACTCGTACGCCGACCGCGTGTCGCCCGAGGACCGCTGGGCGATCGTGGCGTACATCCGCGCGCTGCAGCGCAGCCAGGGCGCGCGCGCCGTGGCCGCGGGAGGCGCGGCGCGATGAGCACCGTGCTGCACTCGTATCTCTTCGCCTGGCTCTTCGTGCTCGGCGTATCGCTCGGCTCGACCGCGAACCTCATGGTCCAGTCGCTCACCGGCGGGCGCTGGGTGGAGCCGGTGTGGCGCCCATGGCTCGCGGGGGCGCGCCTGCTTCCCCTGGTCGCCGTCTTGTTCCTGCCCATCGCCCTCGGCGTGCGCGAGATCTATCCCTGGACGAGCGCGCCCGGCCGCTGGCTCAACGTGCCGTTCTTCCTCGCGCGCTCGTTCGCCTATCTCGCCCTGTGGTGCCTGCTCGGCTGGGGCTACCGGCGCGCCGATCGCGGCAATGTCGATCCCGCCTCGGGCGGAAGCGCCGGCGCGCGCGCCTGGAGCGCCGCCGGCCTCGTCGTCTACACCTTCACGGTCTCCCTCGCGGCATTCGACTGGATCGCCTCGCTCACGCCGAGCTGGTATTCGAGCGGTTTCGGGCTCGTCGTGGGCACGGGGCAGATGCTTTCGGGCGCGGCCTTCGGCGTGATGGCCGCGGCGCTCGCGGCGCCGCCGCTGCCGTCCCCGGCGCTGCGGCAGCGCTTCCACGACCTGGGAAACATCCTGCTCATGTACGTGCTCGTGTGGGCGTACCTCGCGTTCACGCAGTTCCTGGTCATCTGGTCGGAGAACATCCCGAAGGAGATCCACTGGTACGTGCGCCGCCTCGAAAGCGGCTGGGTGGCGCTGGCATGGATCATCGTGGCGCTGCATTTCGCGCTGCCCTTCGCGATCCTGCTGTCGCGCGACGCCAAGCGCTCGCCGGCTTTCCTCGGCTCGATCGCGGCGCTGCTGCTCGTGGTGCACATGCTGCAGGTGTACTGGATGGTGGTGCCGTCGGTGCGCCCGGGCGCGTTCTGCGTCGCCTGGAGCGATCCGGTGGCCCTCGCCGTGGTCGCGGGGCTCGCGGCGCTCGCCTGGCGGCGGCGGGCGCGGCTTCGCGGCGCGAAGGGCCTCGCGCATGGATGAGAAGTCGGCCCTGCTCGCGCACGCGCCCTCGCACGTCGATGCGCGCGCGATCGGCGTCGCGGTGGCGATCATGGTGGGCGGCATCGCGCTGGCGCTCCTCGGCGCATGGGCGGAGCTTCCGTTCGCGGCGTCGCCCGCGAACGCGCCCAACAACGCCGTGCGCCCGAATATCGAGGGGCCGGTGCAGCAGACAGCACCTCGCCTGGAGCGCGAGGCGCTGCTGCGCGAAAAGCGCGCGCGGCTCGAAGGGCGCGGCGTCGACCCGAAGACGGGCGAGCCTTACGTGCCCATCGAGGAGGCGATGAAGGCGATGGTGGACGAGGCGCAGGCCGGGAGAGGGCGGTGATGCGCGCGCTCGCGGTCGCGCTGTTCGCCGCCCTCGCGCCGCTCGCGACCGATGCCCACGTGGGACCGCATCCGGAAGCGGGCATCGCTTTCGAGCAGCGATTGGGTGCCCGCGTGCCGCTCGCGTTGCCGTTCGTGGACGGCTCGGGGCACGCCACGACGCTGGGCGACACGCTCGCGCGGCGCCCCGCCGTGCTCCTGCTGGGCTACGTCCGCTGCAGGGACCTGTGCGCGCTCACGGTTCCCGGCGCCGCCGAGGCGCTCGAGCGCGCGGGGCTGCAGGCCGGGCGCGATTATCGCGCGGTGTTCGTGAGCATCGACGAGCGCGAAGGCCCGGCCGTGCTCGCCCACGGCAGCGCGCGAGTGCCGGCGCGCGATCGCGACGCCTGGCGCTTTCTCGGCGGCAACTCGGCATCCGTCCAGGAGCTCGCGAAGGCCGTGGGCTTCACTTATCGCTACGAGCGCGACCGCGACGCTTTCGCGCACCCGGAGGGGTTCGTGGTGCTGTCGCCCGACGGCCGCGTGTCGCGCTATTTCTTCGGCGTGCGCTTCGAGCCGTCGGACGTGCGCCTCGCCCTCGCGCAGGCGGCGCAGGGACGCACGGGAGGCCTCGCCGATCGCCTGCTGCTTCTGTGCTACCACTTCGATCCGGCGACGGGGCGCTATACGCCGGATATCCTGGATGCCGTCCGCGTACTCGCCGCACTGTGCGCCGCCGTGGCGGCGTTCCTCGCGTGGCGATGGCGCGCGCGGCCCGCTTCGAGGCACGACGCGCCATGAAATGGTTCCTGCCCCAGGCCTCGGACAGCGCCGCGCGCGTCGACGCGATCTTCTTCACCGTGCTCGCCGTCACCGGCCTGGTGGCCCTCGCGATCTTCGTGTTGATCTTCGTGTTCTGCCTGCGCTACCGCCGCGGCGCGAACGTCGACCGCTCCGGCGCGCCGTCGCGCTTCCTGCCGCTCGAGATCGGCTGGACCGTCACGCCGCTCGTGATCTTCGTCGCGCTCTTCGCGTGGGCGGCGCACGTGTATGGCGGC
>DASTGG010000403.1:0-14578 GCA_035719385.1 Usitatibacter sp. | reverse complement strand
GGATCATCGCCGGGCCCACGATGAAGGAGATGGCGAGCGCGGTGAGCGCCGCCAGGACCACGCGCAACGTGATGTAGGTGAACACGTTGAACGCCCGCATGTACGACTCCAGCCACTGCGCGACTTCAAAGAGCATGCGTTCCTCCCGCGCCCGCGAGCGCGTCGGCGACGCGTTCCATGCGCATGAACCGCGAGCCCTTCACCAGCAGCGTGGTGATGCCCATCGAGACCAGGATCAGCGCCCCGCCCATCGTGGGCGTCCCGCTCTTCACCAGGTGCGTGCGCGGGCCGTCGTCGCGTACCGCCTGGCCGATCTTGTACATCGTGAGCTTGCGGATCATGGCCGGCCCCACGATGAAGGAGATCGCGAGCGCGGTGAGCGCCGCGAGCACGACGCGCAACGTGATGTACGTGAACACGTTGAAGGTGCGCACGTGGCTCTCGAGGTATTGCGCGAGCTCAAGCAGCATGGCGTTCTCCCCCGGGCGCGAGCGCGTCGGCGACGCGCTCCATCCGCATGAAGCGCGATCCCTTCACGAGCACGGTGCCGCCGTCGCCGCTCGCCGCGCGCGCGGCGGCGATGAGCGCCTCGATGTCGTCGAACGCGGTGCCGCGCGCCCCGAACGCCGCCACGGCATGGCGCGTGCCCGCCCCCAGGCCCAGCAGCGCATCGATGCCCGCCTCGCGGGCGAACGTGCCGACCTCGGCGTGCAGCGCGTCGGACCCGGCGCCGAGCTCTCCCATGTCGCCCATGACGAGGACGCGCGGCGCGGGCTCCTGCGCCAGCACGCGGATCGCCGCCTTCATCGACTCGGGGTTCGCGTTGTAGCTGTCGTCGATCACCGTGCCGCCGCCGTGGCCGCGCCGGCGTTGCAGCCGGCCGGGCACGCCGCGGAAGGCCGAAAGCCCCTCGCGCATCGAGTGGACGGGCACCTCGAGCGCGAAGGCGGCGGCGCACGCGGCGAGCGCGTTGCGGGCGTTGTGCTCGCCGCTCACCTGCAGCGCCACGGAAAACGCCCCGCTCGGCACCTGCACGCGCAGCTCGCTGCCCTCGAAGCGCCCGCGCACGAGCGCCGAGGAGGCGAAGCCGAAGGTGACCACGCGGTGCTCGCGGTTCAGGCCCTTCCAGTAGCCGGCGAAGGCGTCGTCCTCGTTCACGACCGCCACGCCGGAGGGATGCAGGCCCGCATAGATCTCGCCCTTGGCGCGCGCGATCGCCTCGATGCTGCCCAGCAGGCCCACGTGCGCGCGCTGCGCGTTGTTCACGATCGCCACCGTCGGCTGGGCGATGCGGGTGAGGTAATCGATCTCGCCCTCGTGGTTCATGCCCATCTCGATCACCGCGCAGTGGTGATGCTCGCGCAGCCTGAGCAGCGTGATCGGCATGCCGATGTCGTTGTTGAGGTTGCCTTCGGTGGCGAGCACGTCCGAGCGATGCCCGAAGTGCGCCTCGAGGATCGACGTGAGCATCTCCTTCACGGTCGTCTTGCCGTTGCTGCCCGTGAGCGCCGCGAGCGGCAGCGCGAAGCGCGAGCGCCAGTGCGCGGCCAGCCGCCCGAGCGCGAGCCGCGTGTCGCCGGCGACCACCTGCGGCATCGGGGGCTGCGTATCGACGCGGCGCGAGGTGAGCGCGGCCACGGCGCCGCGGCGCTGCGCCTCGCCGAGATATTCGTGGCCGTCGAAGCGCTCGCCCTTGAGCGCGACGAAGAGGTCGCCGTCGCTCACGCTGCGGCTGTCGGTGGTCACGCCGTGGAAGCGCCGCGGCTCGCCGTGCAGCGCTCCGTCCACGGCGCGGGCGGCCTCGCGCAGGTCCATCATGCGTGGGCCTCCCATTCGGCGAGCGCCGCGGTCGCCACCTCGCGATCGCTGAAGGGATGGCGCACGCCGGCGATTTCCTGGTACGTCTCGTGCCCCTTGCCCGCGAGCAGCACGACGTCGCCGGGCCGCGCGTGGTGCACCGCCGAGAAGATCGCGACCTGCCGGTCCTCGATCGCCTCGGCGCCCGCGCCCCGGATGCCGGAGAGGATCTGCTCGATGATGGCGTGCGGGTCCTCGCTGCGCGGGTTGTCGCTCGTGACGACGACGTGGTCGGCGAGCCGCACCGCGGCCTGCCCCATCAGCGGACGCTTGCCGGGATCGCGGTCGCCGCCGCAGCCGAACACGCAGACCAGCCGATGGCCGCGCGCGACCGCGGGGCGCAGCGCCGCGAGCGCCTTCTCGAGCGCGTCCGGCGTGTGCGCGTAATCGATCACCACGAGCGGGCGGCCGTCGCCGCCCACGCGCTCGAGGCGTCCGGGCACCGGCTGCAGGCGTGCCACGGCGGCGATCGCCTGCGGCAGCTCGATGCCCGCGGCGAGCAGCGCGCCGATCACGGCGAGCAGGTTCGAGACGTTGAAGGCGCCCAGCACCGGCGCGCGCACGGCACCGCGCCCCCATTCGCCTTCCACGTCGAAAGCCACGCCCGACTCCGACAGCTTCACGCCGGAAGCGCGCAGGTCGGCGCCGGCGACGGTGCCGTACGTCGCCACCCGGAGCTTCTGGCCGCGCAGCCGGCTGGCGAAACGCCGCCCCCATTCGTCGTCGGCGTTGATCACCGCTTGCGTGAGGCCGCGCGCGGAGAAGAGCCCGTATTTCGCCTCGGCGTAGGCCTCCATCGTGCCGTGGTAGTCGAGGTGGTCGCGCGTGAGGTTGGTGAAGATGGCCGCGTCGAAGCGCACGCCCGAGGTGCGGCCCTGGTGCAGCCCGTGGCTGGACACTTCCATCGCGACGCAGCGCGCGCCGCGGCGCAGGTATTCGGAGAGCAGGCGCTGCAGCACGATCGGGTCGGGCGTGGTGTTCCTGGCTTCCACTCGCTCGCCGACGAGCCCGTTGCCGAGCGTGCCCAGCACGGCCGAGCGGCGCCCGAGCGAGTCGAGCGAGGCGGCGATCCACTGGGACACCGAGGTCTTGCCGTTGGTGCCCGTGACGCCCGCCATCCAGAGCGATTCGGACGGATTGCCGTACACGTGGCCGGCGATCTCGGAGATGCGGGCGCGCAGGTTCGCCACGCCCAGGTTCGGCACCGCCCAGCGGGCGTTCCAGGTGAAGTTCGCGCGCTCCCAGATCACCGCGGCGGCGCCGCGCGCGATCGCATCGGCGATGTAGTTGCGGCCATCGAGCACCGTTCCGGGATAGGCGACGAAGATCGAGCCCCGCTTCACGGCGCGCGAGTCGGCGGTGAGGTCGGCGAGCGGCACGCCGAGCTGGCCCAGCCGCTCGAGCAGCGCACGGCCTTCGGCGTCGAGGAAGCCGGGCGCGGCGATCATCCGGCGCTCCGGCTGGTGGGCGCCTGCACGTTGAGCGTCTGCGGCGCATCCGGCGGCACGTTCATCAGGCGCAACGCCGAGCCCATGACCGAGGAGAAGACCGGCGCGCCGACGTCGCCGCCGTAGTGCTTGGCGCCCGACGGCTCGTCGAGCATGACGGCGACGATGAAGCGCGGGTCGCTCACCGGCGCGAATCCCACGAACGACGCGACGTAGCGGTGCATGTCGTAGCCGCCGCGGTCGGCCTTGTACGCCGTGCCGGTCTTGCCGGCCACGCGATAGCCCGGCACCTGCGCGAGCGGCGCCGTGCCGTCGCGCCCGACCGCCATCTCCATCATGCGGTTCACCTCGTCGACGGTCCGCTTCGTATAGATGCGGCGGCCGACGGGATGGCCATCCTGGCGCAGCAGCGACAGCGGCAGCAGCGTGCCCTCGTTGGTGAACACGGTGTAGGCGCGCGCGACCTGCAGCAGCGACACGGCGATGCCATGGCCATAGGACATCGTCGCCTGCTCGATCGGCCTCCAGCGCGCCCACGGGCGCAGCAGCCCCTTCGCCTCGCCGGGAAAGCCCGTCTGCGGCGCCGAGCCGAAGCCGAGCGCCTCGAAGAGCGTGCCCATGCGCTGCGGGCGCATCTGCAGCATGATCTTCGCGGTGCCGACGTTCGACGACTTCTGGATCACCTGCGCCACGGTGAGCAGGCCGTGGGGATGCGCGTCGCTGATCGTCGCGCGGCCGATGGTCAGGCGCCCCGGCGCGGTCTGGATCGGCGTGTCGGGCTTCACGATGCCGTCGTCGAGCGCGGCGGCGATGGTGAACGGCTTCATCGTCGAGCCGGGCTCGAAGAGGTCGGTCACCGAGCGGTTGCGCGTCTGCCGGCCGGTGACGTCGGCGCGATTGTTCGGGTTGTAGTCGGGCTGGTTCACCAGCGCGAGGATCTCGCCGCTGCGCGCATCCAGGATGGCGAGCGAGCCCGCCTTCGCGCGATAGGCCTCGACCGCCTTGCGCAGCTCGCGGTGCGCGAGGAACTGCAGCCGCTGGTCGAGCGCGAGCGTGACTTCCTGGCCGTCGCGCGGCGGGCGCATCGCGTCGACGTCCTCGATGATGCGGCCCTTGCGGTCCTTGATCACCTTGCGCGAGCCGGGCAGGCCCGCGAGGCGCTGCTGCGCCGCGAGCTCGATGCCCTCCTGCCCGTTGTCCTCGATGCCGGTGAATCCCACGACGTGCGCCATCACTTCGCCCGCCGGGTAGAAGCGGCGGAACTCGCGCTGCTGGAACACGCCCGGCACGCGCAGCGCCATCACTCTCGCCGCCTGCTCGGGCGAAATCTGGCGCTTGAGGAAGACGAACTGGCGATCCTTGTTGGCAATCTTCTGGCGGATGTCGCGCACGTCCACGCCGAGCGCCTGCGCGAGCTTGCGCAGGTGCGTGGCGTCCACGTCGTCGAGCTCGTCGGGAATCGCCCAGATCGACTCGACCGCCGTCGAGATGGCGAGGAGCTGGCCGTTGCGATCCTTCACCGGGCCGCGCGAGGCGGGCAGGTCGATCACGCGCGTGTAGCGCGCCTCGCCCTTGGCCTGGAGGAAGCCGGTGTCGAGCGCCTGCAGGAAGAAGGCGCGGCCCAGCAGCACGACGAAGCCGCCGATGGCGACGAGGAGCACGAAACGCGAGCGCCAGCCTTCGAGCTTCAGGCGCAGCTCGGGCGTGCGCCGCTCGAATTTGCGGTCGAACTTGCGCTCGAACCTCACGGCTTCGCCTCCTCCACCGTGAGCACCGTCGTGGTCGCGGCGTCGGGCATGCGCATGCCGAGCTGGCTCGTCGCGATCGTCGCCACGCGCCTGTGCGTGGCCCACGTGCTCTGCTCGAGCTGCAGCTGCGTCCACTCCTCGGCGAGCTTCCTCGACGCCGCCTGCTCGCTCTCGAGGTCCACGAAGCGCTTGCGCGCCTGGTGCTGCGCGGTGATGACGCCGAGCGCGCAGGCGATCACGAGAAGCAGCAGCAGGAGGTTCAGGCGGATCATGCGACCTTCTCCGCGGCGCGCAGCACGGCGCTCCGAGCGCGTGGGTTGCGCCGCACCTCTTCGTCGCCCGGCTTCACCGCCTTGCCGATCGCGCGCAGCGGCGCCGGCGGCAGGTCCTTCGCGCGCACGGGCACGCCGCGCGGCAGCCTGTCCGCCGTGGACTGCTCGCGGATGAAGCGCTTCACGATGCGGTCCTCGAGCGAGTGGAAGCTGATGACCGCGAGCCGCCCGCCCGGCTCGAGCAGCGCCGCCGCCTGCGGGAGCGTTACCTCGAGCTCTTCAAGCTCCTGATTGACGTGAATCCGAAGAGCCTGAAAGGTCCGTGTCGCCGGATGCTGCCCCGGCTCGCGCGTGCGGACCGCGCGACCCACGACCTCGGCAAGTTGGCGGGTAGTGCGGAAAGGCTCGCGGCGCCTTGCATCAACAACCGCTGCTGCAATCGATTTAGCAAACCGTTCTTCCCCATGGGTGCGGATCACCTCCCTGATCTCGTTTTCTTCGGCACGGTTGAGCCACTCCGCGGCTGTCTCGCCGCGTGTCGTGTCCATCCGCATGTCCAGCGGTCCTTCGCGCAGGAAGCTGAAGCCGCGCTCGGGCACGTCGAGCTGGGGCGAGGAAACCCCCAGGTCCAGCAACACGCCGGCCACCTGCCTGATCCCGCGAGCGGCCAGCGCCTCGGTCATGGTCGAGAACCTCGCGTGGATCAGCTCAAGACGCGGATCTTGGAGCGCGCGATCCGCATGCGCCGCGGGGTCCTGATCAAAAGCGAGAAGTCTTCCGCGAACACCGAGACGGGCGAGGATGGCCGCGCTGTGCCCGCCGCGACCAAAGGTGCCATCGACATACGTGGCGTCTTCGCGGACACGGAGGGCGGACATGGTTTCTTCGAGTAGGACCGGGACATGGGAGACCTCACTCACGTTGGAAGGGAGTCGACGCTGGCGTTGCGCTCTCTTGCGTGAGCGGCGGAGCCAGGGTCGTTCGCCGCGTCACAGAGAGAAGTTCTCCATCCCCGGAGGCAGGGTCGGATTGCCTCCGGTCCTCAGGGCCTCGAGCTGCCGGTTCCAGCTCTCCAGGTCCCAGATCTCGAAATGACTGCCCTGGCCCACGAACATGGCCTCGCGCGTGATGTGCGCGAAGTCGCGCAGCTCGGGCGATATCAGCAGTCGCCCGGCCGCGTCGGGCTCGAGCTCCTCGGCGAAGCCCACGAGCAGCCGCTTCCACAGGCTCGCCTGACGGTCGAGGGCGGGAAACGCCATGACCCGCTGGCGAATCGGCTCCCAGGCGGGGTACGGGTACAGCAGGAGGCAGCCGTCGGGGTGCGCAGTAAGGACTAACTTAACCGTACCGCCGAGGGTGAGCGGCTCGCGGGCGCGGGTGGGGATAGCCATGCGCCCCTTGGCATCGAGGTTGAGATGCGTCGCCCCTTGAAACACCATTTCTCCCACTTTTCCCCACGTCTGCACACTGTAGAGAACGAGCTACAGGGAGTCAAGCGAAATGAAAGGCACTTTTTTCTTGTGAGACAAGGGGTTAGCGCGGCTTTCGGAACGCGTTTGCGATAACGCATAACAAGTGTTTTCAATGAGTTAGCGGAATAATTGAAAGTGACTTGTCAGGAAGGGCGGTGTTTCGTTGTGGATAAGCGCGCCGCCGCTACAAACGAAAAGGGCCCGTTGCCGGGCCCTTCTGGAGGGATGGGGAAGTGGCTTCGGGCTCAGCCGCCCTTGCCCTTCCCGTTGCCGCCGGCATTGCCGTGGCCGCCGCCTGAATTGCCATTCGCCGTGGTGACGCCGGCGCCCGAACCCGCACCAGCGCCAGCCCCCGAGACGATCCCCGCGCCGCCGCCGTGGCCGTGCATCGTCGCCGCGGCCGAGCCCGCGCCGCTGCCGCCGGCCGCCGTCACGATGCCGGCGCCATTGCCATGGCCGCCGCCCATCGCGCCGGGGCCTTGCGAAACCGTCGCGCCGCCCGCGGTGACCAGGCCGCGCGAATGCGTGCCCGCCGCCGTGCCGCCCGCGGTGGTGAGGCCTTTGGAGCTGTTGGCGCCGCCGGCGGCCGAAGCGTCGGCGCCGCCCGCCGTCGTGATGCCGCTCGACTTGCCGTGCGCGGTGGTGACGCCGGCCGACTTGCCGTGCGTGCTCGCGGTCGTCACGGCACCGCTCTTCGTGGTCGTGTTCGTCGCAGTGGTGGTCGACGTCGTGGTCGTCGTCGAGCCGCCCTTGGCGACCGGCAACGCCGCCACCTTCGCCTGCGTCTGCCTGAGCGAGCTGATCACGGGGCCGAGCTTCGTGCCGCCGGCCTGCGCGATCTGGCCCCAGCCCATGCCGCCGGCGCGCATCGTGAGCACGCCCTGCAGCGTGGCGCTGGTGCCATCGGCCCTCGTGATCGTGCCGCCGTTCAGCGCCGCCTGCAGCTGCGTCGCCGTCGGGTTCGTGATGCCGAGCTGCTGCAGCTGCGCTTGCGCGAGCGCGAGCGCGATCTTCACGTTGCCCCAACCCATGGGTTTCGTGGGCGGCGTGAGCGTGCTCGTCGTGGTCGTCGTGGTGGCGGTCGCGCCGGTGCCGGTCGTCGTCGTGTAGGTGAGCGTCACGGCGGTGCCCGTGCGCAGGCCGTTCACCAGCGCGAGCGAGTTCGACTGCGACCCTGCGAGGTTGGTGAAGCTCGAGGCGATGCGCGAGGCGACCAGCGCCTGGCCGCGGCTCGCGCCCGTGTTGTCCAGAACCTTCACTTGCGTGTCGAGCGTGCCGCTGCCGGTGGTCGTGTCCGCGGCGCCCGCGAACGGCGCGAGCGCGACCAGCGTGGAAGCGGCCAGCATTCGCATCTTTGCTCTCATCGTGAAACCTCCTGGTTACGTGGGTCCGACAAGCTTTTCCGTCTGCAGGATCACCTCGGTGGCCGTCGCACCGTCGCGCAGGATGCCGCCGTCCTTCTTCGCGGTGACCAGCATGCGCGTGGTGTTCGGGGTGAGCGCCTCGAGCTCCACCTCGATGTCGCGATCGCCGGCCTTGCCGTGGATCGTCTCGGTATTGCCCTTGTGCTCGCTCTTCACCACCTTCACCTGCATGCGGTGGAACGCACCGAGCGTTGCGCGCTTCACATTCGCCTGCGTCGACGTGAACGTCTTGTAGACCATGCCGCTCAGCGTGTGCGACACGCCGGTGGCCATGCCGACGCCGAGCGCGGTGATGCCGACCGCGACGCAGCCGCCCAGAAAGAAGCTCGAAACCAGTACGCCGATGAAAAATGTTTTTCTCATGTACCCGCGATTCAACCCGCCACGCGTTCGACCGCGCGGCGCCATGATCGATCAATCACCGAAAATGCCGTGTGAAGTGCGTCACACGGCACGTAGAAAAGGGCGTTCCGTCGCCGTGCGGCGACATGGAGTGGCGCGATTGACCCGGACGGTCAGTGTTTCGACGCTTCGGAAACGGCGCGCTCGAGCACTTCGTCGCGGCCCGCGGCGAGTCCCGCCACGCTCGGCACGACCTCCTCGTCGGGCTTGAATCCCTCGCCGTGGAAGATGCTGCCGTCGTGGCGCGTGATGCGCGTGCCCGTGAAGATGAATTTCATGCCGCTGGGCAACGTCGCCGCGACGGGATTTCCGTTCGCGCCGGCGGTGGCCTCGCCCACGATGCGGCCGGTCTTCTGCCCGGCGAAGTAGCCCACCAGCGATTCGGCATCGCGAATCGCGCGCGCGTCGGTGAGCAACACCTTCGCCGGCTTCGCGAGCGCCGCATCGCGTTCGAGCTGCCAGCCGGTGGACCAGCCGGTCGTCGATCGCGCGTACGGCCCATCGAAGCGCGGCACGATCATCCACTGCGCGTGATCCGGGCCCGTGAGCCAGAGCGGCAGCACCAGCGCCGCCTCGGGCGACGGGAAACCCCGCAGGTCGAACACGATCGCGCGCGCCGAGGTGAGGCTCGCGCTCGCGACCTTGAACGCGGCAGCCTGCAGTCGCGTGAGGTCCACGTAAAAGACTCCGGGCTGCAGCTCCGCGATCGGATCGGGACGCGGCGCGCCCGCGAGGCGATTGCGGTCGTAGTCGAGCTGCGCGTCGAACCGCTTGCCCGCGCGCTCCAGCCCCAGCGAGACCTTCGTGCCCCCGATGCCGAAGCACAGGTCGCGCGCCGCGCGCCAGCGCACGAACTGCGCAGAGCCGGATTCGCGCTTCATCGATCGCGCGAAGTATTGCGTCGCGGGCGTGCCGTCCACGGCCACGACGATGTCGCCCGGCTTCACGCGATCGGGGACGAGGGACGCCTCCACCACCCAGCGCTCGCCCAGCGGCCGCACCGAGATCGGCAGGAACGCCCTCGGGCGCTTGTCCTCGAGATCGGCGATGCCGGACAGGCCGTCGCCCAGCGGCGCGATGAGCCGGCGCAGCTCGTCGCGCAATTGGTGCCGCGACTGCTTCTGCGGCTGCGCGGCGAGCCACTCGCGCAGCCACTGCTCCCAATCGACGCGAACGCCGGACCAATACGGATAGAAATGCCGCGCGACGTTCCAGGCCGCGATGCCGTCGGCCCATGCCTGCGCGCGCGTGGCCGTATCGCCGGCAATCGCCACGGGCTCCAGCGCCTTGGCGAGCGCCTTGAGCCGCGCGTCCTGCGCTTCGCCGACCTTCGTGGCCGACATCGGCAGCGACACCGGCACGAGCGCCTCGCCCTCGCCCGCCGGCACGCGCACGATGGGCGGATCCGCCTTCACCCGCGCGGCCTCGGCCTCGTGCTGGAAATACGCTCCCTTGATCTTGCCGTCATGCAGCGGATCGTGGTGCGTGCGCCAGCTCACGAACGGCGCCGTGCGCGGCGTGGGCTCCATGCCGTAGCCGAGGTGGCGCCATTCGACGAGCGGCCCGTCGCCTTCGATGGCCGGGGCGGGCGCTCCCCTGGGCACCACCTTGAAGCCATCGACGATCGGCGCGTACAAAGCCTCGAGCTGCGCGCCCATGCTCGCGCGATCGGCGACCTTCGCCATGCGCTCGCTGCCGAGGACGAGGAAGCGGTTCCAGTCCACGCGGTCGAGCGAGTCGGACGGGTGGAAATAGCGCACGACGCCATACGTGCGCGCGAACGCCATGGCCGCGTCGAGCTGCGCGTCGCCCGGCGATTGCGCGAGCACGGGGAGCGCCGCGGCGAGCGCGGCGGCACAAACGATCTTCTTCATCGTGAATTCGAGTGAAGCAAGCCGATAAGCGGGATTCTGTTACGCCCTGTCCCGGAGGACGGGGTATGACGGTCATTCCTCTGGGCCGTGCGTTGCCGCACGGCTCGAGCCACCTACCCGCAGACTCGGTGGGCCACGTCAACGTCTGCCTACTTGGTGTTGCTCCGCGTAGAGATTGGCCGTTTCACCCCACGGTTGCCCGTGGACTCGTCTCTGTTCCTCTGATCCTCGCCTCGCGGCGGACGGGGGTTACCCGCTACGCTGCCCTGTGGAGTCCCGACTTTCCTCTGTGCGACGCGAGGTGGCACAGCGACCGTCTGGCCTGCTTCACCTTGCGAGTTTACCGTATGGGGCGCGCTTTTCCCGCGCGGATCGCATCCTCGACCTCCCGCTCGGTGGGATCCTCGCCGAGCAGCGCGAAGCTGGAGCGGTCGTAATCGGCCAGGACGTCCATGAGGCGCAGGCGGTAGACCGTGCGCGTGAGCTCCAGGTAACGCGCGAGCGCGGTGATCCCCTGGGCCGCCTTGGCCTGCACGCGATCGCGCACGTGGTGGGGCAGTTGGTTCACGCGCACCGCGACGGGCGGCTCCGGCAGCGGCTGGGACGACGCCGCCGGCGCGGCGAGCGCGCAGGCGAGCGCCAGGGACATCAGGAAGGGCGGGTTTCATGGTGCTGCCCTCACTGCGGGTTCGAGGCGAAGCAGGACGACTGATCATAGAACGCTTCCCTCCGAGCGACGCGAGGCGGCATCACATTTTGCGGAAGAGATGGGCATACGGCTGGCTCACGCTGAGCAGCTCGGGACGATCCCTGATAGCGAGCAACACGCCGTCCCGCAATCCGCGCGTGACCCGTTCGATGGCATGGACGTTCACGATGGCGGCGCGATGGATCTGCCAGAACATGAGCGGGTCCAGCTCGTCCACGAGCTCCTTGATGCTCTTTCGGATCAGACCCTCGGCGTGCGCGGCCACGACGCGGGTGTACTTCGTATCGGATTGGAAATACCGCACCTCGTCCGTCGTGATGAGCTGCACATCCTCGCCGCGCGAGGCGTTTATCCAGCGAAGATAGCGGCCTCCACTCGACGGCGCGTTCGCCAGCTGGTCCACCAATGCCGCCAGGCTGGCCGGCGGCCATCGCAAGCGTTCCTTGACGCGTTTGACGACGGCAGCGATGCGCACGCCGGACAACGGCTTCATCACGTAGTCCACTGCACCTTGCTCGAACGCCGCGACGGCGTACCTGTCGTAGCCGGTCACGAACACGACGTGGCATCCGCTGGCCCGGCGCGCGACTTCCAATCCCGACGCTTCAGGCATCTCGATATCGAGAAAAAGCACGTCGGGACGATGCTCATTCACCGCTCGCAAAGCCTGGAAACCGTCGGCGGCGACCGCGACGATTTCCAGCTCGGGCCACGCCGCCCCGAGCAGCTCGACGAGATTCTCGCGCAGCAGCGGCTCGTCTTCCGCCACGATGGCGCGGGCTCTCATGGCACGGCGGCCGCATGGGACGCGCGGAAGCGCGGGATGGCGCCGCGCAAGGCGGCGGCGAGCGCATCGAGGCGCTCCTCCGCCGCGCCAGGATCCACCTGGTATGCGAGCTCGATGTCCTCGAGCGCAGCCAGCACCGCCGCCGGCTCGATCTCGGCCTGCGCGGCCTGCAAGCGTGAGGACATCAGGCGAGCGGCCGCTTCGGCGCGTTCCATTTGAGCGTCGGCAAGCGCCTGGGCCGCACGCTGTGAATTGCGTAGCACGACGAAAACCGAGACGGCGAGGACGCCGTGAAGCGCGGTCTGGAGTCCCAGCCGGTGCAGCGCCGCGATCCGCCGCTTGTTGGTCAGGGGCGGCTCGGTCATGCGAATCACCTTGCCGCCTGCCACCTGCATCGATGCCCAACGGATGTGCGGCGCGATCGCGAATGCGATCGCGACGCATGCCACGGCCGCGCCGAGCGCGCATGCGAGATAGCGCCCCATCGAAGGCGTCTCGCGGCCGGGCACCGACGCTTCGGCCAGCGCGACGGCCCAGAGAAATAGCCACGCGCAAACGACGTAATACGGGATGTCGAGGAACATGCGTCGCGGCGCCCAATGCAGGTTCACGTCAAACTGGACCAACGGCGTGATCAACGACAGCGCCACGCCGAGAGCCGCGGCGATGCTCCAGTGCCTCCACGACAGGAGCGTCCATGCCCGTCGCCATATCGCCAGCAGCCGCATCAGCGAACCTCCATGGCGTCGCAGTCACGGTAAGGCAGGCTCATCCGCGCGGTGATGCCTCCAGCCGCGTTGGTCGACAGGTCCAGGCTGGCTGCGCCATGGAAAAGCGTCTGCAGGCGGGCGCGTGCGTTCGCCAGGCCGACCCCGGTGCCGAAGTGCTCCCGAAACCCCACGCCATCGTCGGACACTTCCACGATGAGGCGCACGCCGTCCCGCCATGCGCGCAGCGCCACCTCGCCGCCGCCTGCGCGCGGGCCGATGCCGTGCTTTATGGCGTTCTCGATGAGCGACGCCACGATCAACGGAGGAATCCTCGCCGACCCGACATCCGCCGCAATGTCGATGGCTACGGCCAGCCGCGTCCCCAGCCGGATGCTGAAGATCTCGAGAAACCGCCTCGCGAGGGCAGCCTCTTCGTCCACTCGCGCGAAGTCGACTCGATGGGTCGGCAGGGCCATGCGCAGGTATTCGATGAGGTGCACGAGCAGCGTGCGGCCCTCCGCGGGACGCGTTTCGTAGAGCCGCCTGACGCTCGCCAGGCAGTTGAACAAGAAGTGGGGCTCGATCTGCGCGCGCAACAGGTGCAGGCGCGCTTCGGCCGTCTGCCGCTCGATATCCGCGCGGGCAAGCCGCTCGCGTTGAAGGGCGCGCGCCGCATCACGCCGCCGCGTAACGAAGAACATGAGCGCCGCGAAGAGCCCGCCGAGCGTAGCCGCCCGCAGGAAATTGGCGATGCGGTATTGGAGCTCCGCTTGCGGGTTTCCAATGCCATGCAGCAATCGCAGGGCCGACGCGACCACGGCAAACAGCATCGCTGCGATGACGACCGCCGCGGCAAGCGCCGCGACCCGGCGCGGCGCCGGTCCGCGCGATGTTCGCTCGACCGCGATTATCAGGACGAATGCGGGAACCGCCGCCACGAAGATGCGGCCCCATCCCTCCATGAACCCGGCGAAGGCGATCCAGAAGCCCCCGGCCCGCCAGTACACCACCCAGTAACCGGCCCAGGATATCGCGCAAACGAGCGCGACGACGGCGAGCCGTGCGGGGGTGATGCCCCGAAGCGAAGCGATGCCGAACGGAGCGTATTCGGGATCGTTCCGGACGAATCCAGGCGCAATCAGCAGCCTCATGAGCACTCCCATCCAAGGGCAGCGCTCATGTGATGCTACTCCGCCGAATCCGCTATTTCGGAGTGGCGGCGCACGCTCCGCCGCTCATTGTGCTGTACAGCATGACATAGCTCATGGCGGTGTCCTGGGATGGGCTGCACGCCGGGCTGATGCCGCGCAGGGCAACGCTGCCCGGGTCCGCGGGATCCCACATCACAGTGAGGGTGCAAGTGCGCCTGTCGTCGGGTGCGGGCGCGGGTGGAAAGAAACCACCTACATCCCGAACCACGCCGGCGAGCGCAACTGCGATGACGAGGCTGACGATGATCGCTTTCATGGCTGGCTGCCTTTGTCTGGAGGATCGAGGCCAACGATCCGAAGCTGCCGGCAGGCAGATTGCGGCCGCCGCACCCGCAGCGCGAGCGCTTTGCGACGCACGGCAAGAATCCCCGATGGAAGCGGCCTTTCGCCGACGGATCGATCCCCACGATGACTAGATCAGGCGCAGCTGGCGAACCATCCGCGTGCGCTCATGGCGATCTCCCCTCCCGTTTCCTGGAGCGGAAGTACGACGACTCACCATAGAACTCTTCCGATGCCGTGCGCGGATGCCATCCCGGCACGCCGAGCACCGGCATCGGCGCCATGGCCTTCGCCGAGGGGAAGCGCCTGCGTTCCGCGAAGTGCGCGGCGACGAGCCGGTCGGCTTCCTCGCGCTGGGATTCGGGCGCGAGCATGAAGAAGA
>DASTGG010000402.1:0-5308 GCA_035719385.1 Usitatibacter sp. | reverse complement strand
GCCGTCGGCCCCGGCCGCCCCCACGGCACCCGCCGCCCCGGCTGCCGCCGCCAAGCCCGCCCCGTCGTCGGTCCGCCAGGCCATCGTGATCCAGGCCGACGCGCTGTTCGACTTCGACAAGTCCGTCCTGCGCCCGGACGGCAAGAAGGCGATCGATGACGCGCTCGCGAAGCTGCAGGGCGTGGACCTCGAGATGGTGATCGCCACCGGCCACACGGACTCGATCGGCACCGAGAAGTACAACCAGCGCCTGTCCGAGCGCCGCGCCGAGTCGGTGAAGCAGTACCTGGTGAGCAAGGGCATCCCGGCGTCGAAGATCACGACCATCGGCAAGGGCGAGAGCCAGCCGGTCGCGACCAACAAGACGAAGGAAGGCCGCCAGAAGAACCGCCGCGTGGACATCGAGTTCAAGGGCGTGAAGAAGTAACCCGGCTCGTCAACCGGCAGAAAACCCCGCTCCGGCGGGGTTTTTTGTTTCTCCCATGAGACCCATCGACACCCTCATCTGCGCAGCGCACATCGCCCCCGTGGCGCCGCGCCACGTCCTGGACGATCACGCGATCGCGGTCGATGCCGGCCGCATCGTCGCCGTCCTGCCGCGCGCCGAGGCGTTCGCCCGGTTCGATGCGCGGCGCGTCGTGAACCTCGACCGGCACGTCGTGGTGCCCGGCTTCGTCAACCTGCATTGCCACGCGGCGATGTCGCTGCTTCGCGGCATCGCCGACGACCTGCCGCTCATGACCTGGCTGCAGGAGCACATCTGGCCGGCCGAGGCGAAGCATGTGCACGACGAGTTCGTGCACGACGGCAGCCTGCTCGCGTTCGCCGAGCTCCTGCGCGGCGGCACGACGTGCATGAACGACATGTACTTCTACCCTGGCGCGACCGCGCGCGCGGCATTGCGTGCCGGCATTCGCGCCGCGCTGGGCGTGATCGCGGTCGAATTCCCGAGCGCCTACGCCACCGACGCCGCCGACTACCTGCAGAAGGGCCTCGCCACGCGCGATGCCTATCGCGGCGAGCCGCTGCTCTCCTTCTGCCTCGCGCCGCATGCGCCGTACACCGTGAGCGACGAGACGCTGCGCCACATCGCGGTGCTCGCCGAGGAGCTCGACGCGCCGATCCACACGCACGTGCACGAGACGCAATCGGAGATCGATTCGAGCGTCGCGCGCCACGGCGTGCGCCCGCTCGAGCGGCTGAAGCGCCTGGGCATCGTGGGGCCGCACCTGATCGCCGTGCACAGCGTGCACGTGAACGAGGGCGAGATGGACGTCATGGCCCGCGAAGGCGTGTCCGTGGCACACTGTCCGTCGTCCAACCTCAAGCTCGCCAGCGGCTTCGCGCCCGTGGCGGCGATGCGCTCGCGCGGGATCCGCGTGGGGCTCGGCACCGACGGCGCCGCGAGCAACAACCGGCTCGACATGATGACGGAGATGCGTACCGGCGCCCTCGTCGCCAAGGCGGCGAGCGGGGACGCGAGCGCGGTCGGCGCCTTCGAGGCGCTCGAGATGGCCACGCTCGAAGGCGCCCGCGCCCTCGGCCTCGACCGCGACATCGGCTCGATCCAGCCGGGAAAGTGGGCGGATCTCACGGCGGTGGAGCTCGCATCGTTCGAGACGCTGCCATGCTTCGATCCGGTATCGCACGTGGTCTACGCCGCCGGCCGCGAGCACGTGACGCACGTCTGGGTCGCGGGAGAACCGCGGCTCGAGGAGCGGCGTCTTACGGGTATCGACGAGCAGGACCTGCTCGACAAGGCACGCTGGTGGCAGGAGAGGCTTGCATGAGCACCAATTACGATTCGGCGGAGCTCGCCAAATTCAGCGCGCTGGCGCATCGCTGGTGGGACCCCAACAGCGAATTCCGCCCGCTGCACGAGATCAATCCGCTTCGGCTGGGCCACATCGAGCGGCTCACCGGCGGGCTCGCGGGAAAGCGCATCCTCGACGTGGGCTGCGGCGGCGGCATCCTCGCCGAGGCGATGGCGAAATCCGGCGCCACCGTGACCGGCATCGACCTCGCCGAGAAGCCGCTCAAGGTCGCGATGCTGCACCGGCTCGAAAGCGGCACGAGCGTCGAATACCGCCACATCGCCGCCGAGACGCTCGCCGAGGAGTCGCCCGAGTCGTTCGACGTCGTCACCTGCATGGAGATGCTCGAGCACGTGCCGGATCCCGCGAGCGTCGTGCGCGCGTGCGCGCGGCTCGTGCGGCCGGGGGGCTGGGTCTTCTTCTCGACGATCAACCGCAATCCCAAGTCGTTCGTCTTCGCGATCGTGGGCGCCGAGTACGTCCTGCGGCTTCTGCCGCGCGGCACGCACGAGTTCGCGAAATTCATCCGCCCGTCGGAGCTGGCGGGCTTCTGCCGCGGGGCGGCCCTGTCCGTCGCGGACCTCACCGGCATGACGTACAACCCGTTCACGAAGGTGTATTCGCTCGGCCGCGACGTGGACGTGAACTACCTGGTGGCCGCACGCCGATGATCCAGGCGGTTCTCTTCGACCTCGACGGCACGCTCGCGGACACCGCGCCCGACATGGCGCGCACCGTGAACGCCATGCGCCGGCGCCGCGGCCTCGCGCCGGTGCAAGAGTCGGTGGTGCGGCCGCACGTATCGAAAGGCGCTCGCGGCATGATCTGCAGCGCCTTCGAGATTACCACCGAGCATCCCGATTTCATGGCGATGCGCGAGGAATTCCTCGACATCTACGGGCGCGAGCCTTGCGTCCACACGACGCTGTTTCCCGGCATGGGCGAGCTGCTCGATGCGCTGGAAGCCGACGGCATCGCGTGGGGCGTGGTGACGAACAAGTTCGAGCGTTTCGCGCGCCCGATCCTGGCCGAGCTGGGCCTCGCGGGGCGCGCCGCCGCCATCGTGGGGGGCGACACGTGCCCGCGGCCCAAGCCTTTCCCGGACCCGTTGCTGTACGCGGCGGGGCGGATCGGCGTCGCGCCCGAAGCAACGCTGTATGTGGGCGATGACGAGCGCGACGTGCAGGCGGCGCGCGCGGCGGGCATGCCGGTCATCGTCGCCGGATACGGCTATCTCGGCGACGGCACCCCGCCCACCGAATGGGACGCGGACGCCATCGTGTCTTCCGCGCTCGAGATCGGCGAGTGGATCCGCGCGCAGGGTGCGCAGCCCCGCGCGCGCACTGCATCGTGAAAGCGCCCTCTTCCGCGCGACGCCGGCTGCTGAAGGCGCTCGCCGCCGCGCCCGTCGCCATCCATGCGCCGCGCCTGTTCGCCGAATCGGCGCCGCGGCGGCTCTTCGTGATGGTGTACCTCTATGGCGGCAACGACGGCTACAACACGTGGGTGCCGTACACCGACGAGACGTACTACCGCGTGCGCCCCAACATCGCGGTCGCCCGCGACAGCGTGCTCAAGGTGACCGGCACGCACGGCTTCCACCCGTCGCTCGCATCGCTCGTGCCCGCGTGGGAAGCGCAGGAGCTGGCGCTCGTGCAGGGCGTGGGCTACGCCGAGGTGACGCAGCAGCACTATCGCGACGAGGAAATCGCGTTCACCGGTTGCGACGGCGAAATCCTCGGCGACGGATGGGTGACGCGCGCGCTTGCCGGCAAGCGCCGCGGCGCGCAGGCGCCCGACGCCTTCGCGCTCGACATGCTCGACACCCGCCAGGCCGATCCGATGGGGCCGTTCCGCGGCGAGCGCCTCGGCGTGGTCGAGATACACCACCCCGGCGAATTCCTCGAGAAGCGCGACTTCCGCCAATGCGTCACGACGGTCAACACCCCGGGCGCCCACCGCCTGGCGCAGTTGAAGCCCGCTGCCGCAGTCGCGTTGAAGACGCAGTTCCCCGACGATCCGTTCGGCCGCGCCATGCGCGCGGCGGTAGAGCTCGCCGCGCGGGAGCCGGAAGTGCCGGTGATCCACGTGACGCTCAACGGGCTCGACGACGACAAGCACCACTCCGTCGATTGCCACTGGGAGCAGGTGAAATACCACGGCGATGCGTTGCGGCGGCTCGCGGAGGGGCTCGCGGCGCTGCGCGCGGGGCTCGTCGAGACGGGCCGCTGGAACGACACGCTCGTGGCGACGTACGACGAATTCGGCCGGTCTCCCATGGAAAACGAGGACCGCGGCACGCATCACGGGCTCGCGAACACCCATTTCGTGATGGGCGGGCGCGTGCGCGGCGGCCTCCACGGCGAAGCGCCGAAGGTGCAGCGCCTCTATCCCATCGGCGGCGTGGCGCCGGCGATCGATACCCGCCGCGTCTGGGCCACGGTGGTGGAGCGCTGGTGGGGTGGCCGCGGCGAGAGCGTTTTCGGCCCGGGTTACCGGCCGCTGGACCTGCTGCGCGCCTAGCGGGATGGGCAATTCCCCCGCTTGGGGGTGGGGCAAATCGCCACAGGGCCTTCAGCTTCGCGCAAGCCAAGCGGGCTTCCCTTGTTGCGTCAAGTGCCTACATAGGGTCATTTGGCCTGGCATGGGCCGTGCAAATACACCGGCTCCCTACCCCCAAGGAGTCCGGAAATGAAGTTGCTGAAGCTCTCGGTGTTCGTGGCGGCCGCGTTGGCCGCAGGTTCCATGGCTGGCCTGGCCCTCGCCCAAGGTGGCGTGCCCGGTGGCGGTGGTGGCGTGCCCGGTGGCGGCGGTGGCGGCGGGGGTGGCGGCGGCGGCATGCAGATCATGACGCAGCAGGGCATGTTCCTCGTCGACCTGGCCCAGCCCGGTGAAGCGACGGTCGGCGGCTTCGTGCTCGCCGAGCTTTCCGGCACCCTGTTCACGCCCCCCGACACCGTCGTGACGATCAATGGCGTGCCGCTGATCCACGCGGCGGGACTCGCGCCCGCCTGGTTCATCGTCGATCCGAATGGCCCGCAACCGGCCATTGCTTCCGACAACATGATGCACATCGTCGCGCAGTCGGTTTCGGCGAACCAGAGGCGGCAGCTCGACCTCCAGTGCCCGGCGCGCGTCATCGTGGCGACTGCACCGGCGATCGGCCACAGCCTCACGGGCGCCGCCACGCTCGACATGGCGTGGACCGTGCTGCCGCAGAACGTGACGCTGGCGACCGCGGGCAATTTCGTGCCGCCACCCACTGCGGGGCTGTTCCCGTATGACCTCGCGACCGGCACGATCACGGGCCCGGGCAAACTCAACTTCCTGAACCAGACCTCGACGCTGACGAGCCTGCCGGTAGCGCCCACGACGAGCACCGGCTACATGGCCGAGCTGCGCTTCCCGGGCATCTACAAGTTCGACGGCAACAGCGGCGGCTTCTGCGGGCGCGCGCAGCGTTACACGTACCTGCAGTGATGTGACGCTTGAAA
>DASTGG010000401.1:0-2533 GCA_035719385.1 Usitatibacter sp. | reverse complement strand
CGAGCGTGACGTCCGTCGGCGGCCCACCCGGGTCCGACGTCCGCGCGTTCACGACCTGCTGCGCGTAGTCGCTGCTCACGCTCGTCACGCCGGCCGCGACGCCCGCGTAGTAGCGCCCGGCGGCGTGCGCGATCACCGGCGCCTGGCCCACCGCGATCGCGGCGAAGAGGACGGTTGTTGCGATTCTCATCGTGGTCCCCCGGTCGCGGTGACGGGCGTCATTCGCCGGTGCCGCGCGTGGCGGGCTTCAGGGCCGCCGCGGCGAATCGTCCCGTGGCGCTGGCGCGTCGCGCCGGATCGTCCGCGATGTGGGCGCGCACGCGCTCGGCGAGTTGGCGCACGCGCGCGTCGCGGATGCCGTGCTGCTCGAGCGTGGCTTCCGTCTTGAAGAGGTAGTCCGCGCTCGACCCGTACTTGCCGCGCGCCGTGGCGATCGCCTGCACCATCGTCTCGATGGGCAGCTTGCCTGCGTAGCCGGTGCAGCAACGGTTCACGACGAAGCCGAGCGCCTCGAAACGGTCCGCGCCGCAGTGGCACTCGAGCCAGCGGGGGATGTACGAGCCCATCGACATCTCGCGCCGCCAGAGGCGCGAGAGCTGCTCGCGCGCGCTCGCCGGCCGCAGGCGATAGGCGATGCCGCGGCAGCTTCCGCCGCGCTCGAGCGTGAGCACGAGGCCCGGCTGCTCCGGCGTGCCGCGATTGATGCGCGACCACAGGCAGAACTCGCGGTGGTAGCCGAAGATCGTCGCCACGTGGTGCACGTCGGAATCGAACTCCGGGTTCCACATGAGCGAGCCGTAGCCGAAGATCCAGATGTCCCCGCTCGCGTGCTCCTCGAGCATCCGTTCGAGGGATCGCTCCAGCGCCTCGCCCGTGAGCCGCTCCGCTTCGAGAACCTTCATGTCGAAGGGCGCCATGCGGGTCATGGGGCGAGCCGGGCGATCTTCCAGGCGCCATCGGCGCGCGTGTAGGCGATGCGGTCGTGCAGGCGGCTCAGCCGCCCCTGCCAGAACTCGACGTACTCCGGCAGCAGCCGGTAGCCGCCCCAGTGCGGCGGCCGCGGCGGGTGCTCGCCGTATTTCCCGGTGAGCTCGGCCCAGCGCGACTCGAGCCACATGCGGTCCTCGATGGGCTCGCTCTGCGGCGAGGCCCAGGCGCCGATGCGCGAGCCGAGCGGGCGCGTGGCGAAATACGCGGTCGATTCCTCCTCGGTCACCTTCTCCACCGTTCCCTCCACGCGCACCTGCCGCTCGAGCTCCTTCCAGAGAAACGTGACCGCGGCCGCCGCGTTGACCTCGAGGTCGCGGCCCTTGCGGCTGTGGTAGTTGGTGTAGAACACGAAGCCGCGCGCATCGACGCCCTTCAGCAGCACGATGCGGCCCGAAGGGCGGTTGCGGGCGTCCACGGTGGACAGCGTCATCGCCGTCGGCTCCGGCACCTGCGCGTGGATCGCCTCGACCATCCAGACGCCGAACTGCTTGACGGGATCGCGATCGACGTCCTTCTCCTCGAGCGTCTTCAGCGCGTAGTCCTTGCGCAGGTTCGCGAGGCTGGTGGCGATGGCGGCGGGATCGGAGATCATGGGGCGCCCTTCTCGTGCATGTCCTCGTAATTGGAGATCTCGATGAGGTTGCCGTCGGGATCGCGGATGTAAACCGATTGCATCGGCCCGAGCGCGCCGGTCCTCGCCACCGGCCCCTCGACGATGGCCACGCCGCAGGCCTTGATGTGCTCGATGGCCTCGGCGAGCGGCGTGGTGGCGATGAGGCACAGGTCCACGGTGCCGGGCGCGGGCTTGAGCGCCTTGGGCTCGAACTCGCGGCCCGCCTGGTGCAGGTTGATCTTCTGGCGGCCGAACGCGAGGCCGCGGCGCCCGCCGGCGAACGTGACCGGCTCCATCCCGAGCACGCGCCGGTAGAAGTCGACGGTGCGGTCAATGTCCCAGGCGGTGACGACGAGGTGGTCGATGCGGTCGATGGCGATGGGCATGCAACTATTATTTCACGCGGGCGGGAGTTGCTCGCGGGCGAGGACGAAGACGTAGCCGGCGCCCGCGCTCGCGCGTGGCCAGCGGAACGCCAGCCCCGGGTATGCGCGCTCGAGCGCCTTGCGGTTGTGGCCGATCTCGACCATGAGCGTGCCGCGGGGGTTCAGGTGCGCGCGCGCCTGCGCGAGGATGCGCCGCGTGTGTTCGAGGCCGTCCGTGCCGCTCGCGAGCGCCATCCGCGGCTCCTTGCGGTATTCCTGCGGCAACGTGCGCATCGAGGCGGCCTTCACGTACGGCGGATTCGAGATGACGAGGTCGTAGCGGCGCCCGGCCAGCGCGTCGAAGAGGTCCGACTTCACGAGGTGCACGCGATCCTGGAGCTTGTAGCGGTCCACGTTGATCTTCGCGACGGCCAGCGCGTCGTCGGAGATGTCCGCCGCATCCACCTGCGCCTGCGGCCACTTGAGCGCAGCGAGGATGGCGAGGCACCCCGAGCCCGTGCACAGGTCGAGAACCGAACCCGGGGACGCACCCCGGGGACGCACC
>DASTGG010000400.1:0-22604 GCA_035719385.1 Usitatibacter sp. | reverse complement strand
GCCGCCGGTCTCGAAGAGCAGCGGCACCACGGCCAGGGCGTACGGGCCGCTCGCGCGCGCGAGCTGCGCATCGGCCGCGCGCCGGATCGCCGGGTGCAGGATCGCCTCCAGTCGCGAGCGCGCCGCCGGATCGCCGAATGCGAGCGCGCGCATCGCCGCGCGGTCGAGCGCGCCATCGGCGGCGACGTAGCGCTCGCCGAACACCCGCGCGATCTCGGGCATCGCCTCGCCGCCGGGCCGCGTGATGTCGCGCGCGATCTCGTCGGTGTCGATCACGGCCGCACCGAGCGTGGCGAGCCGGTTCGCCACCGTGGTCTTTCCGGAGCCGATGCCGCCGGTGAGCCCCACGACGAAGGTCATCCCGGGAAGAACCCAAGCCACCACGTGATCGCCTCGCGTCCCCAGAGCAGCCCCAGGATGCCCCCGAGAGCGAGATAGGGCCCGAACGGGATGCGCGTGTCCGCGCCGCGGCGCGAAAGCCACAGCACGAGGCCGCCCACGATCGCGCCCACGCCCGCCGAGGCGACGATCACGAACGGCAGCACCTGCCATCCGGTCCACGCGCCGATCGCCGCGAGCAGCTTGAAGTCGCCGTAGCCCATGCCCTCCTTCTTCGCGAGGAGCCGGAAGCCCCAGTACACCACCCAGAGCACGAGGTAGCCCGCGATCGCGCCGAGCACCGCGGCGCGCAGGTCGATGAAGACCCCGAAGAGGTTCGCGGCCAGGCCGCCCCACAGCAGCGGCAGCGTGATGTCGTCGGGCAGCAGCTGCGTGTCGAAATCGATGAACGTGAGCGCCACGAGCGCCCACGTGAAGGCGAGGCTCGCCGGAAGCTGCCACGAGTAGCCGAAGCGCCATGCGACCAGCACCGACAGCGCGCCGGTGAAGAGCTCGACCAGCGGATAACGCACGCCGATCGGCGCCTTGCACGATGCGCATTTGCCGCGCAGCGCGACCCAGCTCAGGACCGGCACGTTCTGCCAGGCGCGGATGGGCGCGCCGCAGGAGGGACACGCGGAGTCCGGCTTCACGAGGTTGTAGGGCTCGGCGGGCGGCGGGTCGCGCCCCTCGAGCTCCGCGCAATCGGCGCGCCAGCGCGCCTCCATCATCTTCGGCAGGCGGTGGATCACCACGTTCAGGAAGGAGCCCACGCACAGCCCGAGGAATCCCGCGGTGGCCATCAGCCACGGCCGCGATGCCTCGAGCGCGTCGAGAAATTGCATGTTCTTGTTCTTCTCTCCAAACCAAAAGGGCGCGGGACCGCCCGCGCCCTTTTCCAGCGGTCCTCGCGGCCGCCTAGATCGCCTGGCCCATCTTGAAGATCGGCAGGTACATGGCGACGACGATGCTGCCGATGAGGCCGCCCAGGATGACCATGATCAGCGGCTCCATGAGCGAGGAAAGCGATTCCACCGCCTCGTCCACCTCCTGCTCGAAGAAGTCGGCCACCTTGCCGAGCATCGCGTCGAGCGCGCCCGACTCCTCGCCGATCGCCGTCATCTGCAGCACCATGTTCGGGAACACGCCCGAATTGGTCATGGCGGCCGTGAGCGCGGTGCCCGTCGAGACCTCGCTCTGGATCTGCTTGGTCGCCGCGAAGTAGACGTAGTTGCCCGCGGCGCCGGAGACCGATTCGAGCGCCTCGACGAGCGGCACGCCGGCGGCGAACATCGTCGAGAGCGTCCGGCACCAGCGCGCGATGGCCGCCTTGCGGATCACCTCGCCGAAGATCGGCAGGCGCAGCGCGAGCCGGTCCATGACCCGCTGGATGGCGAGCGAGCGCTTCCACGAGTACAGGAAGAACCAGACGCCGCCGATGATGCCTGGGAAGAGCCACCACCAGTTCGCGATGAACCAGTCGGATATCGCCATGACCACGAGCGTCGGGCCCGGAAGGTCCGCGCCGAAGCTCTTGAACAGGTCCTTGAACACGGGGATGACGAAGATCATGATCACCGCCGTGACGATCAGCGCCACCACGATGACCGCGGTCGGGTAGAACAGCGCGCTCTTGATCTTGCCCTTGATGGCGAGGATCTTCTCCTTGTAGGTCGCCAGCCTTTCGAGGAGCGCGTCCAGGATGCCCGCCTGCTCGCCGGCGGCCACCAGGTTGCAGAACAGCGCATCGAAATGCAGCGGGTACCTGCGGAAAGCCTGCGCGAGGGAAGAACCCGTCTCGACGTCCGTCTTGATGTCGAGCAGGAGCTTGCCCACCGAGGGATTCGCATGGCCGCGGCCCACGATGTCGAAGGCCTGCAGCAGCGGCACGCCCGCCTTCATCATGACGGCGAGCTGGCGCGTGAAGACCGTGATGTCCTTCTCCGTGATCTTCTTGCCGCCGGCGGTGCGCGCCTTCTTGACGCTGGAGACCTGGATGCCCTGGCGGCGCAGCGCGGAGACGACGACGTTCTGCCCGCCGGCGCGCATCTCGCCCTTGACGACCTTGCCGTTCCGGTCCTTGCCGGTCCACGCGAAGTTGTACTGCTTGACCTCCGCGCGCTCCCTTTTCGCGACCGCTGCCATGAACGCCTCCCTACTCGTTGGTTACCGCCTCGACTTCCTCGAGGGAAGTCATCCCCTTCATGACCTTGATGAGCCCCGACCGGCGCAGGTCGCTCACGCCTTCGCGGCGTGCCTGGTCGGCGAGGTCGATGGCGGTTCCGTTCTTCATGATGATGCGCTGCATCTCTTCCGAGATCGGCATCACCTGGTAGATACCCACGCGGCCCTTGTAGCCCGTATTCTTGCATAGGTCGCAGCCCACGTGACCGTAGGTCTGCCATGTGCCATCCAGATCATCCTCGCGGAAGCCGGCCCTGAGCAGCGCCTCCTCCGGGATGTCGATGGGCTTCTTGCAGCTGCACAGCTTGCGCGCCAGGCGCTGGGCCGTGATCAGGATCACCGAGGAGGCGATGTTGAACGGCGCGATGCCCATGTTCATGAGGCGCGTGAGCGTCGTGGGCGCGTCGTTCGTGTGCAGGGTCGACAGCACCATGTGGCCGGTCTGCGCGGCCTTGATGGCGATCTCGCCCGTCTCCAGGTCGCGGATCTCGCCCACCATGATGATGTCCGGGTCCTGCCGCAGGAACGACTTGAGCGCTGCCGCGAAGGTGAGCCCCGCCTTGTCGTTCACGTTCACCTGGTTGATGCCCGGCAGGTTGATCTCCGCGGGGTCCTCGGCCGTCGAGATGTTCACGCCCGGCTTGTTCAGGATGTTGAGGCAGGTATAGAGCGACACCGTCTTGCCGGAGCCCGTCGGCCCGGTCACCAGCACCATTCCGTAGGGGCGCTGGACCGCGGCGAGCAGCTTCTCCCTCTGGTCCGGCTCGTAGCCGAGGGCGTCGATCCCGAGCGTCGCGCTCGAGGGATCGAGGATCCGCATGCAGATCTTCTCGCCGAAAAGCGTCGGCAGCGAGCTCACGCGGAAGTCGATCGCGCGCGTCTTCGACAGGACCATCTTCATCCGCCCGTCCTGCGGCACGCGCTTCTCGGAGATGTCCATCTTCGAGATCACCTTGATGCGCGAGGCGATCTTCTCCTTGATCGCGAGCGGCGGCTGCGCCACGTCGTAGAGGATGCCGTCGGTGCGGTAGCGGATGCGGTAGAACTTCTCGTACGGCTCGAAGTGGATGTCCGAGGCGCCGCCGTTGATCGCATCGAGCATGATCTTGTGCACGTAGCGCACGACCGGCGCGTCGTCGATCTCGTCGCTGCTGACCGTGTCGCCCTGCGCCTCGCCGTCGGTGACCTCGATGCCCGAGAGGTCCACGTCCTCCGTGGCCATGTCGATAGCCTTGGCCGAGGAGTCGCCGAGCTTCTTGACGACGCCCGCGAGCTTGTCGTCCTCGACGACCACCGGCTCCATGTTGAGGCCGGTCGCGAACTTCACCTCCTGGAGCACCTGCTCGTTGGAGGGATCCGACATCGCCACGAAGACGCGATTGCCGCGCTTGCCCAGCGCCACGATGCGGTGGTTCTGGACGATCTTGGCGTCGATGAGGTTGAGCGGCAGCTGGTCGATGTCCACGGCGTTCAGATCCAGCAACGGATAGCCGAAGGTCTCCGCGGCGAACTGGGAGATTTCCTTCGCCGAGAGCTTGTGCGACTGGACGAGCTGCTGGATGAACGGCTGGCTGGATTTCGCGGCCTCCGCCTGGATGGCGTTCGCGTCCGCCTGCTGCAGGCGGCCGTGCTGGACCAGGGCGCGCCCGAGGGCGCTGAAGGCGTGGGGCTGTGCTGCCATAAAAAGGGGCCGTTAAATCAAGTCGATACTGGTGACATTGTATTCTGTTTGTAAAGTGAGGCTACCCCAGAAATGGCGCGGAGAATAGGGCATAGCGCACAAAGCCGCGGAAACGGCCCGCAAGGGGCCGGCTGATATAATTTTCGACCCCCTATGCCCCTCTACTGCCTCGGCATCAACCACCAGAGCGCGCCCCTGGAGGTTCGCGAGAAGCTGGCCTTCCCGCCCGAACGCCAGCCCGATGCCCTCGCCGAGCTCGCCGCCCAGCCCGGCGTGGCCGAGGCCGTGCTCGTCTCGACCTGCAACCGCACGGAAATCTATTGCCGCGCGGATGGCCCGCAGGCGGCGCGCGCCTGGCTGGTGCAGGAGGGCCGGCGCGCAGGCGTGGACATCGAAGGCTGCATCTACTGCCATGCCGACGAGGCCGCCGTCCGGCACGCCTTCCGCGTCGCGTGCGGCCTCGACTCGATGGTGCTCGGGGAGCCGCAGATCCTGGGACAGGTGAAGCAGGCCGTGCGCAACGCCGAGCAGGCGGGCACGATGGGCACGCTGCTCGGCCGCCTCTTCCAGCAGACGTTCAACGTGGCCAAGCAGGTGCGCACCGATACCGCGCTGGGCGCGCAGTCGATCTCCATGTCGGCCGCCGCCCTCAAGCTCGCGCAGAACGTGTTCGGCGACCTGTCGCGCACGAAACTGCTGCTGGTCGGCGTGGGCGAGATCGTCGAGCTCGCGGCCACCTACTTCGCCGCGCAGCAGCCGAACTCGATCGTGGTGGCGAACCGGACCTTCGCGCGCGCGCAGGAATTCGCCGAGCGCTTCGCGGCCATGCCCATCGCCCTGGATGCCATGCCGGCGCGCCTGCACGAGTTCGACGTCGTCGTGAGCGGCACCGCCGCGGCCGACCCGATCATCACCCGCGCCATGATCGAGTCCGCGCTCAAGGCGCGCCGCCGCCGCCCCATGTTCATCGTCGACCTCGCCGTGCCGCGCGACGTCGAGCCGTCCGTCGCGAAGCTCGAGGACGTCTTCCTCTACACCATCGACGACCTCGGCGGCATCGCGCAGCAGGGCATCGAGAGCCGCCATGCCGCGGTGGACGAAGCCGAGGCGCTCGTCACCAGGCAGGTCGAGGCCTTCCGCGCCTGGCAGGGCTCGCGCGCCGCCGCCCCCGCGATCGTGGAGCTGCGCCGGCGCGCGGACCAGTACCGCGATGCCGAGCTCGCCCGCGCCAGGGCGCGCCTCGCCCGAGGCGACGACCCCGCCGTCGTGCTCGAGGCGCTCGCCAGGGGCCTCGCGAACAAGTTCCTGCACCACCCGACGCAGGCGCTCTCGCGCGCGGCCGAAGCGGAGCGCGAGCAGCTCGTGCGCGCCATAGAGCGCCTCTACCCCGAGGTGGAACCCGCGGATTCGGGCGAGGACCGATGAAGGAATCGATCGCGGCACGCCTGGCGAGCCTGGAGGCGCGGCTGAAGGAAATCGACCTGCGGCTCGCCGATCCGGACGTCGTGAACGACCTCGACAACTACCGCAGGCTCTCGCAGGAGCGCGCGGAGATCTCGCCGATCGCCGAGGCATTCCAGCAGTACCGGCGCACGGAATCCGACATCGCGGCCGCGGCCGACATGGCGCGCGACCCCGACATGCGCGAGTTCGCCGAGGAGGAAATGCGCGCCTCGCGCGCGAAGCTCGAGTCGCTGGAGGCCGAGCTGCAGCGCATGCTGCTGCCCAGGGATCCCAACGACGAGCGCAACCTCTTCCTCGAGATCCGCGCGGGCACCGGCGGCGACGAAAGCGCGCTCTTCGCCGGCGACCTCTTCCGCATGTACGCGCGCTACGCCGAGCGCAACGGCTGGCAGGTGGAGGTCGTCTCCGAAAGCGCCGGCGAGGCGGGCGGCTACAAGGAGGTCATCGCGCGCATCGTCGGCGACGGCGCCTACTCGAGGCTCAAGTTCGAATCCGGCGGCCACCGCGTGCAGCGCGTGCCCGCCACGGAGACGCAGGGCCGCATCCACACGTCGGCCGCCACCGTCGCGGTGATGCCGGAGGCGGAAGCGACCGACGTGGACATCAATCCCTCCGACGTCCGTGTCGATACGTTCCGCGCGAGCGGTGCGGGCGGCCAGCACGTGAACAAGACGGACTCCGCCGTGCGCCTCACGCACCTGCCGACGGGCATCGTGGTCGAGTGCCAGGACGCGCGCAGCCAGCACAAGAACCGCGAGCAGGCGTGGCGCGTGCTCGCTTCGCGCATCCGCGACAAGCAGCAGCGCGAGCAGGCGGCGAAGGAAGCGAGCGAGAGGAAGAGCCTCATCGGCTCGGGCGACCGCTCCGACCGCATCCGCACCTACAACTTCCCGCAGGGCCGCGTGACCGACCACCGCATCAACCTGACCCTCTACAAGATCGACCAGATCATGGACGGCGACCTTTCCGAGATCTCCGCCGCGCTGCAGGCCGAGCACCAGGCCGAGCAGCTCGCCGGCCTCGCGGAGAACGGCTGATGGCGTGCGCACCAACCCCGCGATGGTGACGCTCAAGGCCGCCCTCGAGGAAGCCGCCGCCGCGATCGGCCGCATCGACGCGCAGGTCCTCGTCGCGCACCTGCTCGGGGTCGATCGCGCCTACCTCGTGGCCCACCCGATGCGCGTGCTCACCGAGAGCGAGGACGCGCGGATCGATTCGCTGGTCGCGCGCCGCTCGATGGGCCATCCCGTCGCCTACCTCGTCGGCACGCGCGAGTTCCATTCGCGCGACTTCGTCGTGGGTCCCGACGTGTTGATCCCCCGGCCCGAGACCGAAACGCTGGTGGAGGCGGCGCTCGAGCGCCTGCCGCGCGGCGCCTCCTGCGTGGACCTGGGCACCGGCTGCGGCGCGATCGGCTTGACGATCGCCTGCGAGCGGCCCGACGCGCGCGTCACGTGCACGGACGCGAGCGGGCAGGCGTTGCAGCTCGCGCTCGCCAATGCGGCCGCCCTGGGCTGCGCCGCGCGCATCGACGTGCGGCACGGCAGCTGGTACGAGCCCATCGCCGGGGGGCGTTTCGACATGATCGTGAGCAACCCGCCGTACGTCGCCCGCGGCGACCCGCACCTCGCGCAAGGCGACCTGCGCTTCGAGCCCGCCGGCGCGCTCACCGACGGCAGCGGCGACGGGCTGGACTCGATCCGCGCGATCGTCGCGGGCGCGCGCGGCCACCTCGAGCGCGGAGGCTGGCTGCTCTTCGAGCATGGCTACGACCAGGCCGACGCGGTCGAGGCGCTGCTCGCCGCCGCCGGATTCGCCGAGCGGATCTCGATTCGCGACCTCGCCGGTATCCCGCGCGTCGCAGGCGGTAAGATTATCTAGTCGTCGCCCCGGACGCCGCCGTCGCGGCTACGGTCCGGGGCCCAACCATCCGGAGATTTCCATGACCGTCCAGGACACCATCCGCGAGCAAGTCAGCTCGCACCCCGTCGTGCTCTACATGAAGGGCTCGCCGCAGATGCCGATGTGCGGCTTCTCGGCGACGGCCTCGCAGATCCTCAAGCTCTGCGGCGCGGAAGACGTGTACACCGTCGATGTACTGCAGGAGCCCGAGATCCGCGAGGGCATCAAGCAGTTCGCGAACTGGCCCACGATTCCGCAGCTGTACGTGAAGGGCGAGTTCGTCGGCGGCTGCGACATCATGCGCGAGATGTACCAGTCGGGCGAGCTGCAGAAGCTGATCGCGGAAGCCAGGCGCTGATCCGGGCCCTCGCGGCGGCGTTCCTCTTCCTCGTCGCGGGCCAGGCCTGCGCCGCGACGCTCACCGTCTTCGCCGCCGCGAGCCTCAAGGAATCCCTCGATGCGGTCGCGCGCGCCTGGCAAGAGCAAGGCGGCGCGCCGCTGCGCGCCGTCTATGGCGCGAGCTCCGCGCTCGCGCGGCAGATCGAGGCGGGCGCCCCGGCGCACGCCTTCTTCTCCGCCGACGAGGCGTGGACGGCGTACCTGCAGCAGCGTGGCCTCGTGCAGGGCAGCCCGAGCGCGATCCTCGGCAACGAGCTGGTCCTCATCGCCCCCGCCGCGAGCGCCGTGAGCCTGCGCATCGCGCCGGGGTTCGCGCTGGCGGCCGCCCTGGGCAACCGGCGCCTCGCGCTCGCCGATCCGCGCGCCGTGCCGGCCGGCCGCTATGCCCGCGCGAGCCTGGAATCGCTCGGCGTGTGGAGCGCGGTGGAAAAGCGCATCGCGCCGGCCGAAAGCGTGCGCGCCGCGCTCACGATGGTCGCGCGCGGCGAGGCGCCGCTGGGCATCGTGTATCGCACGGATGCGAAGGTGGAGCCGCGCGTGCGCATCGTGGACACGTTCCCGGCATCGACGCATCCGCCGATCCGCTACGTCGTCGCGCCGCTGCGCGATGCGCCGCCCGAGGCGGATGCGTTCATCGCGTTCGCGCGCTCCCCCGCGGCGCGGCGCATCTGGGCGCAATTCGGCTTCCGCGAGCCCTGAGCCCATGTTGAGCGCCGAAGAGCTCGGCATCCTGCTTCTCAGCATCAGGGTCGCGGTGGCGAGCGTGCTGGCGAGCGTGCCGTTCGCCATCGGCGCGGCCTGGCTGCTCGCGCGGCGCAGCTTCCCCGGCAAGATCGCGTTCGACGCCCTGGTGCACCTGCCGCTCGTGCTGCCGCCCGTCGTGGTGGGCTATGCGCTCCTGGTGCTCTTCGGCCGCCACGGCCCGCTGGGAGAAGCCTTCGATCGCATCGGCATCGTGTTCGCGTTCCGGTGGACCGGCGCCGCGCTCGCCGCGGCGGTCATGGCCTTCCCGCTGCTGGTGCGCGCCGTGCGCCTGTCGATGGAAGCGGTCGACCCGCGGCTCGAATCGGCCGGGCGCACGCTCGGCGCGGGCCCGTGGCGCATCTTCTTCAGCGTCACGCTGCCGCTCGCCTGGCCCGGCGTCCTCACCGGCATGCTGCTCGCGTTCGCGCGCTCGCTGGGCGAATTCGGCGCCACGATCACGTTCGTGGCCAACATCCCGGGCGAGACCCAGACCATCCCGCTCGCCATCTACAGCGCCACGCAGGTGCCCGAGGGCGATGCGCAGGCGCTGCGGCTCTCGCTGCTGTCGGTCGCCCTTTCGCTCGCCGCGCTCGCCGTATCGGAATGGCTCGCGCGGCGCCACCGCGAGCTCGCGCGATGATCGACGTCGACGTCCGGCTGCGCCGCGGCGCCTTCCGCCTCGAAGCGCATTTCCACAGCGACGTGCCGATCGTCGCGCTCTTCGGACGCTCGGGCTCCGGGAAGACGACGATCATCGATGCGATCGCGGGCCTCGCGCAGCCCGAATCGGGGCGCATCGCGATCGACGGGCGCACGTTGTACGACAGCGAGCGCGGCATCGACCTCACGCCCGAGGCGCGCCGCGTCGGCTACGTCTTCCAGGACGCGCTGCTGTTCCCGCACCTGTCGGTGCGCGCGAACCTCGCATACGGCGAGCGCCTCACGCCGCGCGCCGAGCGCTTCGTGGACGCCGGGCGCGTCGTGGGGCTGCTCGGCCTCGCACCGCTCATGGAGCGGCGCCCCGCGACACTCTCGGGCGGCGAGAAGCAGCGCGTGGCCATCGGCCGCGCCCTGCTCGCCAGCCCGCGAGTGCTGCTCATGGACGAGCCGCTCGCCGCGCTCGATGCGGCGCGCAAATCGGAGATCCTCACCTACATCGAGCTGCTGCGCGACGAGCTCCGGCTGCCGATCGTCTACGTGAGCCATGCCGTCGAGGAAGTCACGCGCCTCGCCGACCGCCTGGTGCTCGTCGCCGACGGCCACACGATCGCCGAGGGCGCCGTGGCCGAGGTGCTCGGGCGCGCGGACCTGCGCCCCCATACGGGGCGCTTCGAGGCCGGCGCGGTCATCGACGCGCGGGTCGAGCGCCACGACGAGGGCTACGGCCTCACGGTGCTCGCCTTCGACGGCGGCGAGCTCGTGGTGCCGAACGTGGACGCGCTGGTCGGCGCGACCGTGCGCGCGCGCATCCGCGCCCGCGACGTGGCCATCGCGCTGGAAGCGCCGCGCGCGGCGAGCTTCCAGAACGTGCTGCCGGCGACGGTCGAGGCGCTCTCGGAGGAGTTCGGCGCCATCGTCGATGTCGCCCTGCGCGTCGGCTCCACGCCGCTGGTGGCGCGCATCACGCGGCAATCCGCCGAACGCCTCGCCATCGCGCCCGGGCAGCCGGTCTATGCCCTCGTGAAGGCGATCGCCATCGACCGGCGCAGCGTGGGCTGGGCGTGAGGCGAATAGGCAACCCGCTTCATATCTGAATTTCGCGGCGGGTTTGCGAGAATCGGAGGATGTCGGACATCCTAGCGAGCCTCGCGCTCGCCCTGCGCCTCATCGCGGGCGCCGATCCGGAGCTCCGGCGCATCGTCACCCTTTCGCTGGAAGTGAGCCTCGCGTCGGCGACCTTCGCCTGCGCGCTCGGGCTGCCCCTCGGGGCCTGGCTCGCAGTGCGCCGCTTTCGCGGGCGGCGGGTGGTGGTGGTGTCGCTCAACGCGCTGCTCGGCCTGCCCTCCGTCGTCGTGGGGCTGGTCGTGTACCTGCTGCTGTCGCGCGCGGGCCCGCTGGGCGCGCTCGGGATCCTGTTCACGCCGCCCGCGATCGTCATCGCCCAGACGCTGCTCGTGCTGCCCACGGTGGCCGCGCTGTCGCGCCAGATGGTCGAGGACGCCTGGGGCGAGTACCGCGAGCAGCTCACGTCGCTGGGTGTATCGCCGGCGCGCGCGGTGCCGACCATGCTCGTGGACCTGCGCTTCTCGCTGCTGACCGTCGTGCTGGTGGCGCTGGGCCGCGCGTCCTCGGAAGTGGGCGCGGTGATGATCGTCGGCGGCAACATCGACGGCGTCACCCGCGTGATGACCACGGCCATCGCGCTCGAGACGGCCGAGGGCGACCTCCCCCACGCGCTCGCGCTCGGCGTGATCCTCATGCTGCTGGTGCTCGGCCTGAACGCCGCGGCGTACACGCTGCGCGAATGGAGCGCGCGCCGCCATGCCTGAGCCCATGCTCTTCCCGCTCAGCGCGCGCGGCGTGACGGTGCGCTTCGGCGACGTGCTCGCTCTGCGCGACGTGGACCTCGACATCCGGCCGGGCGATCGCATCGGCGTGCTCGGCGCGAACGGCGCGGGCAAGAGCACGTTGCTGCGTGCGCTGCACGGGCTGGTCGAGCCGGCGGCGGGCACGGTGCGCTGGAACGGATCGGCCTCGCGCCCGCGCTCGCAGGCCATGGTCTTCCAGCGCCCGGTGCTGCTGCGGCGCTCCGCGCTCGCGAACGTGGAGTACGGGCTCGCCGTGAACGAGGTGCCGCGGTCGATGCGCGAGGCGCTCGCGCTCGCGGCGATCGAGCGCGTGGGGCTCGCCCATGTCGCGCGCCGGCCGGCCCGGGGCCTGTCCGGCGGCGAGCAGCAACGCATCGCCCTCGCACGCGCGTGGGCGCTCGAGCCCGCGCTGCTCTTCCTGGACGAGCCGACGTCGAACCTCGATCCCGCCGCCGCCGCCGAGGTCGAGCGCATCGCCGGCGACATCCACGCGGCCGGCACCACAGTCGTCATGACGACGCACAACCTGGGCCTGGCGCGGCGCTTCGCGCGCGAGATCGTGTTCCTGCACGAGGCGCGCATCACCGAGCGCACGCCGGCCGAACGATTCTTCCGCGCGCCCGCCTCGCCGGAGGCGGCGCGATTCCTCGAAGGAGAGCTCCCATGAATCGCCGCATCGCACGCCTCGCCCGACGCTTCGCCGCAGCGCATCTCCTGGCCGCCGTCGCGGCCGCCTCGCTCCTCGCCTCGCCGGCCGCGACGGCCGGGGATTTCATCACCGTCGCCTCGACCACCTCCACGGAGCAGTCGGGCCTGTTCAAGTACCTGCTGCCCGAGGCGAAGAAGGCGCTGGGCTTCGACGTGCACGTCGTGGCGGTGGGGACGGGGCAGGCGCTCGACATGGCACGACGCGGCGATGCCGACGTCGTGTTCGTGCACGACAAGGCCGCCGAGCAGAAATTCCTGGCCGAGGGCTTCGGCGTGAAGCGCTTCGACGTCATGTACAACGACTTCGTCATCGTCGGCCCGCAATCGGATCCCGCGCACGCCAGGGGCAACGACGTCGTCGCGGCGCTGAAGAAGATCGCCGCGGCGCATGCGCCGTTCGCCTCCCGCGGCGACAAGAGCGGCACCAACGCCGCGGAGCTGCGTTACTGGAAGATGGCCGGCATCGAGCCCGGCGGCGACTGGTATCGCGCGACCGGCTCCGGGATGGGGCCGACCCTCAACACCGCCTCGGCCATGGGCGCGTACTGCCTCGCCGATCGCGGCACGTGGCTCTCCTTCAGGAACCGCGACGACCTCGTGGTCCTCGTCGAGGGCGACGAGAAGCTCTTCAACCAGTACGGCGTCATGCTCGTCAACCCGGCGAAGCACCCGCACGTGAAGAAGGAGATGGGACAGGAGTTCATCGACTGGCTGGTCTCGCCGCAAGGCCAGCAGACCATCGCGAGCTACAGGATCAACGGCCAGCAGCTCTTCTTCCCCAACTACAAGCCCGCCGCGTAACGCGGGATAATGCCGCGATGATCCGCATCGACATCCGTCCCGTCTGGCGCTTCCGCGGCGAAACCGAGCGCGAATTCGACTTCCAGCTCGTCGCGATCCTCGCGGAGCTGGACGCGTCCGGCAAGCTCACGCAGGCCGCCGAGAAAGCCGGCATGTCGTATCGCCACGTGTGGAACCTGATCGCCGAGTGGGAGGAATTCTTCGGCGCGGCCCTCGTGGCGAAGGAGCGCGGGCGCGGGACGACGCTCACCGCGCTCGGCGAGCGGCTGCTGTGGGCGGGGCGGCGCGCGCAGGCGCGGCTCGCGCCCGAGCTGGACAACCTCGCCACCGAGTTCGCGCGCTCGCTCAACGAGTCGCTGAGCGAGGTGTCGTCGTCGCTCGCGGTGCAGGCGAGCCACGACTACGCCATCGGCGCATTGCGCGAGCTCGCCGCGCAGGCCGAGATCGAGATGGACGTCGAGTACAAGGGCAGCTTCGATGCGCTGGCCGCGCTGCGCCGCGGCGAATGCGACATCGCCGGATTCCACGTGCCCGAAGGCGCGCTGGGCGAGCTGCTGCGGCGCCGGTTCGCCGAAGGCCTTCCGCTCGACGACTACCGCCTCGTCTCCTTCGCCACGCGCACCCAGGGCCTGGTCGTGCGGCCGGGCAACCCCAAGCGCATCGGCTCGATCGAGGATCTCGCACGTCCCGGCGTGCGGCTCGCCAACCGCCAGCGCGGTTCCGGCACGCGCGCGCTGCTCGAATTCTTCATTTCCGCCCACGGCCTCGACCGCGCGCGCATCCAGGGCTACGAGAGCGAAGAGGTCACGCACGGGGCGGTCGCCGCGCTCATCGCCGGCCAGCAGGCCGACGTGGGCATCGGCGTGCAGGCGGCCGCGGCGCATTACCGCCTGGATTTCGTGCCCTTGTGCACGGAGCGCTACTACCTCGCATGCCATGCGTCCGCGCTCGATGCGCCCGCCATGCGCCGGCTGATCGAGCTGCTGAGGGGCGCGGAGTTCGCCCGCATCGTCGCCACGCTTCCGGGATATTCGGCCGAGGGAGCGGGCCGCATCCTCGAGGCCTTCGAGCCCGAGCCGAGCCCGCGGCCGTGAGCCGCGCGGGCCGCGCGCGCTTTCGGCTCTGGCTCGCCGGCGCGTGCGCGATGCTGGCGCTGCTGGTGATGTGGAGCTTCGGCGTCGGCCGTTTCCCGGTGTCGGCGCACGACGTCTGGTCGGCGCTGTGGGCGGCGATCACGGGCAGCGACAGCGGCGTGGCGGACAACGTGCAGGCAGTCGTCGTGCAGGTGCGCGCGCCGCGCGTGGTGGCGGCGCTCGCCGTGGGCGCCGCGCTCTCGGCCGCGGGCGCCGCCTACCAGGGCCTGTTCAAGAATCCGCTCGTGTCGCCGGACATCCTCGGCGTGTCCGCCGGGTGCGCGGTCGGCGCCGCGGCCGCGATCCTGCTCGCACTGCCCGTGGTCGCGGTGCAGGCGTTCGCCTTCGCGGGCGGCATGGCGGCCGTGGGGCTCGTCGTGGCCGTGGCTTCCTGGGTACGCGGGCGCGACCCGCTGCTCACGCTGATCCTCAGCGGCGTGGTCGTGGGCTCGGCGTTCGGCGCCGGCATCGCGCTCGCGAAATACCTCGCCGATCCGTACAACGAGCTGCCGGCGATCACGTTCTGGCTGCTGGGCAGCTTCACCGGCGTGCTCCCGCACGACCTCGCGCCGATGCTCGCGGCGATGCTGGCGGGCGTCGTGCCCCTCGCGCTCCTTCGCTGGCGCATCGACGTGCTCGCCTTGTCGGAAGACGAGGCGCGCTCGTTGGGGTTGCCCGTGGGCGCGCTGCGCTTCGCCATCATCGCGTGCGCGACGCTGATGACCGCCGCGGCCGTGTCCGTCGCGGGGGTCATCGGCTGGATCGGGCTCGTCATCCCGCACGCCGCGCGCCTCGTCGCCGGGGCCGCCTTCGCGCGCCTGCTGCCGCTCGCCATGGTGATGGGCGCCGCGTTCATGCTGCTCGTGGACACGCTGTGCCGCGCGGCATTCGCGACGGAGGTGCCGCCGGGCGTCGTCACGGCGTTCGTCGGCACGCCGGCCTTCGTGGCGCTCATGGCGCTTTCCTTCCGGCGGGCCTCGTGAGCCTCGAAGCGCACGGCCTCGCCTTCGGCTTCCGCGACCGCCGCGTGGGCGAAGGGCTCGAGGCGCGGCTCGAGCCCGGCGAGGTGACCTGCCTGCTGGGGCCGAACGGCAGCGGCAAGACGACGCTCATGCGCACCCTCCTCGGATTCCTGCCCCCGCTCGCTGGCGACATCGTCCTCGACGGGCAGCGGCTGCACGCGCTCGGGCCGCGCGAGCGCGCACGGCGCATGGCCTACGTGCCGCAGGCCGCCGAGAGCTACTTCGATTTCAGCGTGCGCGAGATGGTGGAGATGGGGCGCACCGCGCATCGCGGCCTCTTCGCTCGCGCCGCGAAGGCGGACCATGCGGCCGCGCACCGCGCGCTCGAGCGCCTCGGCGTGGTCGCGCTCTCGGAACGCCCGATCCAGCGCGTGAGCGGCGGCGAGCGCCAGCTCGTGCTCATCGCCCGCGCCCTGGCCACCGAGGCGCGGGTCGTGCTGATGGACGAGCCCACCGCGAACCTCGATTTCGCCAACCAGTCGCGCGTCCTCGACGAGATCGCGCGGCTGCGCGCCGACGGCACCGCGGTCCTCTTCACCACGCACCATCCCGACCACGCGCTGCGCATCGCCGACCGCGCCATCCTGCTGCGCGAGGGGCGCGTGCTCGCGAGCGGTCCCGCGCTGTCAGCCGTGAATTCCGCGAATCTTTCGGCGCTTTACGGCCGGCCGGTGGACGTGATCGAGGTACCTTCGCCACACGCCGGCCGGGTGCGGGTGTGCGTAGCGCGGGGCGGCGGGCGTTTCGATTAATCTAGGACCCCGGGCTCCTCGGACAGGGGGATGCGGAAATGGCTGCAGGCAAGCGGAAAAGCGCGAAGAAGACGGACGGCGGCGGATCCCCGCTGCCCGCGGCACGGACGCTTCTCGGCCGGCGTTTCGCCCGCCGGGACGAGCTCGGCCTCACCCTGCGCGAATACGCCCTGCTGCGGCGCCTGGACACGCCGCAGAAGATCCAGGGTTTCCTGAACGCCATCCCCTGCAACCACGAGATCGGCGGCGAGACGGTGCTGTCGGTCCGCGAGGTCCTGCGGCAGCGCCGCGCGCACTGCATCGAGGGCGCCATGGTCGCCGCCGCCGCCTTGTGGGTGAACGGCATGCCGCCGCTCGTGCTCCACCTCGATTGCGACCTCTCCGATTACCCGCACGTCATCGCGGTCTTCCGCCACCACGGCGCCTGGGGCGCCATCTCGAAGACCAACGGCGCGCCGCTGCGTTACCGGGACCCGATCTACCGGTCGCTGCGCGAGCTGGCGCTTTCGTACTTCCACGAATACTTCAACAAGCGCGGGCACAAGACGCTGCGCAGCTATTCGGTGCCGTTCGACATGCGCCGCATCGACCCGTCGGAATGGGTGACCGCGAAGAAGCACTGCTGGGAGACGCACGACCGCCTGACGGAGCTGCGGCACTACCCGCTCATCTCGCGTCGCCAGGAACGGCTGCTGGAGAAGCTAGACGCGTTCGCCCGCCGCGCCTCAAAGGTCGTCCAGTACCCCAGGCCCAAGCTGCCCTAGCGGCACCGGTTCCCGCGGCTCGCGCTGCAGCGGGGCGATCTCGCAGCCCCACCAGCCCACGGGGTGCCACGCGCCGAGCTTGTAGCCCACGTTCGCGTACACGCCGACCGCGCGAAAGCCCACGCTCTCGTGCAGCCGCACGCTCGCCTCGTTGGGCAGCGTGATGCCCGCGTAGGCGTTGAAGAATCCCTGCCGGCGCAGCACCGCGAGCAGCATGCGATAGAGCGCGCCGCCCACGCCGCTGGCGCGAAAGCGCTCGTCCACGTAGCACGACACGTCCACCGACCACTGGTAGGCGCGCCGTTCCCGATGCCGGCTCGCATACGCGTACCCGGCGAAGGCGCCGCCCCTCTCGAGGACGAGCCACGGGAAAGTGGCCAGCGTGGATTCGATGCGCCGCGCGATTTCCACGGCCGCGGGCGGTTCCGTCTCGAACGAGATGGCGGTGTCGCGCACGACCGGCGCGTAGATCGCGTGCACCGCAGGCGCATCCGCGGGGGTCGCGAGCCGGATCCTGTCTTGCGGCATGGCGCTACGGCCGCAGACGCTTCATCAGCAGGGCCTGCGGCGAGAGCTGCCGCCACGCGACGAAATCGCGCACCGACCAGGCGAGCGAGAACGCCCCCATCACCGCGAGCGCCCAGCTCGTCCACCCGCGCGGTTGCAGGACGACCCCGTCCGCCTCGCCGCCCCAGCCGACGAGCACCGGCGCGAGCAGCGCGATGATCAGCCCGAAGTTGAGCGTGAGGAACACGTGCAGCACGCGCTCGTTCTGCGGCAGCACGCGCGTGCGGTTCTCGACGAACTCGTCGTTCGCCGTGATCCAGACTTCGAGAAGCAGCAGCGCCGCGATGACGTAAGCGGCATGGCCCTGCCAGGCGAACCAGCCCAGCCCGATGAAGAGCGTGCCGTACGTCGCTTCCCGTATCGCGTGCAGGCCGATCTCGCGCCGCGCGGAAGGATCGTGCGGCAGCTTCGCGAGCCATTCGTGGTTGACCAGCGTGTCGATGCCGCCCATCACGCCCTGGGCGACGAGCAGGTAGGGAAACAGCGTCTCGGCGTTGCTCACGGCGTGGCGGCCGACGCGGCGGGCGCCGCATCGCGCGGCACCAGGCGGCGGTATTCCTCGAGCGAGCCGCCGGCGAGCGGCTTGGCCATCACGCGCAGCGTGTGCGTCCGGGCACCCAGCGCATAGTCGCGACGCTCGGCCACATCGACGTAGCCCACCTTCTCCCAGAAGCGCTGCCCGCGGGCGTTGTCGCGCACGACGCCCAGGCGCAACCACCGCGCGCCGCGCGAGCGCATCCACGCTTCGAGGTGCGCGTAGAGCGCCTGCGGCACGCCCGTCCCGTGCAGCCGCTCGGCCGCCATGAACAATGCGATGTGCCAGACACCGGCGCTGAACAGGTCCTCGATCAAATCGGCCACGCCGACGATGGCATCGTCCGGTGCGCGGAACGCGAGCAGCCATTTGCGCGTGTACGGCCAGTTGGCGGGCGGCAACTGCATGAATTCGTCGCGCGCTTCGTGCGGGGCCGGCGGCTCGCCCTGCACGATGAGGAAATACCCCGGGTTCGCCTCGAAGAACCGCTGCAGCGCCGGCATGGCGGCGGTGTCCACCTCGCGCGCATGGAAACGGCCGCATTCGAAAAAGACTGCGGCGCTCGCGGCCGCCGCTTCCCAGTCGTGGCGCGAAAGCCGGTAGAGCCAGTGCGCGCGCAGCGCGCTGCCCGCCGCGAGCGCCGGATGCTCGAACGCCCCCGCGCGGCGCATCCCCAGGCGCTCCATCACCGCCTGCGACGCGCGATTGGCCTGCGCGGTGAAGGAAACGATTTCGCCCAGGCCGAGCTGCTCGAACCCGAAGCGCACCGCGGCGCGCGCCGCCTCGGTCGCGTAGCCGCGGTGCCAATGCTCGCGCGCAAGCCGCCAGCCCACTTCGACGGCAGGCGCGAACGGCAGCGTCTCCTTGACCGGCACGAGCCCCACGAAGCCCACGAAATCGCCCGCGTCGAGCGTCTCGACCGCCCACAATCCCCAGCCGTCGCTTTCGATGCGCGCGCGCATGCGCGCCACCATCGCATCGGAATCCTCGCGCGAGAGCGGTGCCGGGAAATAGCGCATCACTTCGGGATCGGCGTTCAGGCGCGCGAACGGCGCGAGGTCCGCGTCGCTCCATTGCCGCAGCCTGAGCCTCGCGGTCCTCATGCCCTCACGCCGGCGCGGCGCGATGCTTCATCTCCTGCTCGATCAGCTCGATCAGCACCTCGAAGTCCGCCGGCTTGGTGAAGTGATGGTCGAAGCCCGCCTCGCGCGCCTTGCGCCGGTCCTCCTCCTGCCCCCAGCCGGTGATCGCGACGAGCAGCACGCTGTCGCCGCGCGTGCGCCGGATGTGGCGCGCGATGTCGTAGCCGGAGAGCTTGGGCAGGCCGATGTCGAGCAGCGCCACGGCCGGAGCGAACTGGTCGGCGGCTTCGATCGCCTCCGGCCCGTCGTACGCGACGCGCACGTCGTAGCGCATCACGCCCAGCAGCGTGGCGAGACTGTCGGCCGCGTCCTCGTTGTCGTCCACCACGAGGACGCGGCGGGTAGATGCGTTGGTCGTTGCTTGCATTCGCGAAACTTTACTCCGACTCGCCCCGTGCCAGCGCCCGCGCGCGACCCTGCCGCGTCGCTCCCGTGGCGTTCAACGGCACCTCATCGGATTTCGGCGAGCACCTTCTCCACCTGCTGCTCGGCCTGCTTCACGTAGCCGCCCGCGAACAGGTTCGCGTGGTTGAGCAGGTGGTACAGGTTGTAGAAATCGCGGCGCACGAAGTAGCCCTCGTCGAAGGGCCACCGCGCGCGATAGGCCGCGAGGAATTGGGAAGGGAAACCGCCGAATAGTTCCGTCATCGCGATGTCGGCCTCCCGGTCGCCCACGTAGACGGCCGGGTCGAATACCACGGGAATTCCCCGGTCGAGCGCCGCGGCATTGCCGCCCCACAAGTCTCCGTGCAGCAGCGATGGGACCGGCCGGTACCCGCGGAAGAGGGCCTCGCAATCGGCGAGCAGGCGCTCGCCGCGATCGATCATGCGCGAGGGCAGGCGGTTCTTCGCCGCGAGACGCAGTTGCGCGAGCAGCCGGCGGCCGCGCCAGAAATCGAGCCAGTCGTCGCTCCACCCGTTCGCCTGCGGCGTGCTGCCGATGAAGTTGTCCCTGTCCCAGCCGAAGCGCGGCTGCGGCAGGCGATGCTGCGCGGCGAGCGCCTCGCCGAGGGCGGCGGCGCTGCGCTCGTCGAGGGGCGCGAGCTCGAGCCACTCGAGGACGAGCCAGCATCGTTCGCCATCGTCTCCGCACGCCACGACCGCCGGGACGCGGATCGCGCCGGCCGCCCGCAACGCCGCGAGCCCGTCCGCCTCCGCGGCGAACATCGGCGCGTGCGCCATCTCGTTCGTCTTCGCGAAGTAGCTGCGCGGGCCGTCGGCCGCGTTGCCATCGAGGCGCAGCGCCGTGTGGATGCATCCGCCGCCTACGGGCGTTGCGGCGAGCAGGTCGAAGTCGCCCTGCGTCGCGTCCGCGATGCCGGTCGCGATCGCGGCGGCGACTCCCGCGGGCTTCATGCCCCGCGCATCCTCTCCAGGCCGCGCTCGAGGTCGGCGCAGAGGTCCGCGGGGTCCTCGAGGCCGATGTGCAGCCGCACCAGCGGGCCGCCCTTCCACGGCCGCGCCGAGCGCATCCGCTCGACGTGCGCGGGCACCGCGAGGCTCTCGTACCCGCCCCAGCTGTAGCCGAGCGCGAAGAGCTCGAGCCCGTCGATGAACGCCGCCAGCTGCGCACGGCTGCATGGCGCGAGCTCGACGCCGAAGAGGCCGCTCGCGCCACGGAAATCGCGCTTCCACAACGCATGCCCCGGGTCGCCGGGCAGCGCCGGATGCAGCACGCGCGCGACCGCCGGCTGCTCGCGCAACCACTGCGCGACCTGCAGCGCGCTCTTCTCGTGCTGCCGAAGGCGCGTCTCCAGGGTGCGAATCCCGCGAATGGCGAGGAAGAGGTCGTCGGGGCTCGCGGTCTGGCCGAAATCGCGCGATACGTCGCGCAGCCGCGGCCACCACTCGCGCGACGCGACCACCGCGCCGAGGAGCACGTCCGAATGCCCGCCGGGATATTTCGTCGCGGCCTGGATCACCAGGTCGGCGCCGTGCTCGAAAGACGGGAAGAAGACGCCGGTGGCCCACGTGTTGTCGTGCAGCACGGCCGCGCCGCGCTCGCGCGCGACGGCCGCGATCGCCGGGAAGTCCTGCACCTCGAAGGTGAGCGAGCCGGGGCTCTCGAGATAGACCGCGCGCGTGTTCGGCCGCATCAGGTCGGCGATGCCGGAGCCGATCGCGGGGTCGTAGAAGGTCGTGTCCACACCGAAGCGCGCGAGCGTCCTCTGGCAGAACCGGCGCGTCGGGCCGTAGCAGCTGTCGGTGACGAGCAGGTGGTCGCCCTGCTTCACGCACGCCATGAGCGCGAGGGCCACGGCCGCGAGGCCGCTGGGCAGCGTCACCGCGCGGTGGCCGCCCTCGATCTCGACCATGAGCTCCTCGAACGCCGCGCGCAGCGGCATGTTCACGATGCCGTACGTGGGCACCAGCTCGTCCGCCTCGAAGCGCCGCTGCACCGATTCCATCTCGGCGAGCGAGGCGAAGGTCACGGTGGAGGCGCGCGCGACCGGGAGGTTCACCGTGCCCGGCCGCGCGGCCGCGCGGCGCCCGCGCTGCGCGAGCCGCGTGCGCAGCTTCATGGCGCGATGGGGCGCACCGCCGCCTGCACGGCGAGCGTGCTGCTTCGGCCCTTGGAATCCCGGACCGTGAACGCGAGCGGCACCTGCTCCCCCGCCTTCAGGGGTTTCACGAGCTCCATGAGCATCACGTGATGGCCGCCGGGCTTGAGCTCCACGGGCTTGCCGGCCGGAAGGTCGAGCGCCTCGACCTCGTGCATGTGCATGACGCCCGACATCATCATCGACGTGTGCACCTGCGCCTTCTTCGCCACCGGCGATGCCACGGCGACCACCTTCGCATCGTCGGTGCTCGTGAGCGTCAGGTACGCCGCGGACGCCTGCTGACCGGGCACCGTCGCCCGCGCCCACGCGTCGGCGGCAGTGACCTCGGCACGCGCGGCGAGCGCGAAGATCGCGAGCGCCGCGCCCAGCAGCGCGCGTTCAATCCGCCGTGACGGCAATCCCGGCTCCTTCCTGCGTGCGCGCGCGCCCGAACGCGGCTTCCATCTCGCGGCGGACGCGGACCGCCTGCGCGCCGGCGTCGAACTCGACGTCGTCCCAGGACACCACCTGCCCCTCGGGAATGTCGCGCTTGAGCTTCACCTTGTGCGCGAGGCCGATGGGCAGCGCGCGCTTCGCGGCGGAATCGGCCGCGACCATGAGCTTGCCCCAGACGGTGAAGCCGCCCTCGCCGTCGAGCACCTCGCCCGCGCGCAGCAGGCGCTTGGCCGTCGCCACGCAGTCGCCGCGCCAGCCGGTGGCCGCGCCGGTCGGCTCGCGCCGCAGCGCCGCGCTCGCGACGCTGATGCCCAGCTCGAGCCCGATGAGGTGGCTCGGCTTGTACATGCAGGCGTACTCGCCCGTGGGGTCGGTGACGATGCCGTACTCCTGGAAGCAGCGGCGCACGTACTCGTGCTCCGCGCTGAAGGTGACGTACACGCCCCAGCGCAAGTCGCGGAAGACCGGGCGCCCGTCGCGCTCGAGGCTGGAGATCACTTCCACCTGGCCGCCGTGATGCAGCTGGCCGCCCGCCGCGCGGGGCCGAAGCACCCGCGGCAGGTCGTCGACGCCGCAAGGCGGGAACGCGAGCCCGTCGGGCGCGGGCTCGAGACCGGTGGCGTTCGCCACCGCGGCCATCTCGATGCCGCTCTTGGTGCCGTCGAGGAACGAGTTGAACATCTGCGCGTTGAAGTCGCCCCGGGCGACCATCTCCTCGCTGAAGCCGTAATGCCCCCAAACCGTCTTCGGCGTGGATGCGTGGTATGCGGGCAGGTACTTGGTGCCCTTGCCCGCGGCCACCACGGTGAAGCCGGCGGCGCGCGCCCAGTCGACGAGCTCGCAGATGAGCGCGGGCTGGTCGCCATAGGCGAGCGAATAGACGATGCCCGCCTCGCGTGCC
>DASTGG010000399.1:0-6910 GCA_035719385.1 Usitatibacter sp. | reverse complement strand
TACAACCGCCGCTACCTCGACGAGACCATAGGCCGGGAGCTGCCCCGCGCGCGCCGCCATGGCCACAGCATCGGGCTCGTCATGATGGACCTCGACCACTTCAAGCTGCTCAACGACACGCACGGCCACAATGCGGGCGATCATGTGCTGGCGCAACTGGGCGAGCTGCTGCGCGCGATGACCCGCGGCGGCGACATCGCGTGCCGCATGGGCGGCGAGGAGTTCGCGGTGGTGCTTCCCGGTGCGCGCCTCGAGGTGGCGCGCAACCGCGCCGAGCGCATCCGCCAGGCGCTCGAGGACCTCACCCTCGAATACGAGGGAGTGCCCCTCGGGCGCGTCACGCTCTCCGCCGGCGTGGCGGCGCTGCAGCCGCACCAGCAGAACTGGTCCCAGGTCATGCAGAACGCGGACCGCGCGCTCTACGCGGCGAAGCAGGCGGGGCGCAACCGCGTGATTCAATCGGAGGATCTCTAGGGGACGGCCGAGGAAGGGGATCGCGGTCGTGGACCTGGTCGGACGCCGCCGCACGCTCCGGTGCGTCGGTTCCCTCGCTTCCCGGAAATGAACCGCGACGGCAAAAAAAGGGCCGGCCGAATCGAGGCCGCGTCATGGGGAATCGAGCCGGTCGGCCGGCTTTTTGCCGTCGAAAGCCCCGGTTCACTTCCGGGTCATCTCGGCGCCTCCAAGGTCTGCGACCGGGATCGCCTTCGTCGGCCGGACCAAGAACCGCCTGCCGGATTTGGTACGCTCTCACGATGATGCCGCCGTCCTTCGAAGCGAAGATCTGCGCACCGGGGTCCTTCGCCGCGCGCGCGGGCTCGCTTCCACGCCCGCTCGTGTTCACGAACGGCGTCTTCGACATCCTGCATCGCGGCCACGTGACCTACCTCGCCGAGGCGGGAGCGCTCGGCGCATCGCTCGTGGTGGCGCTCAATTCCGACGCCTCGGTGCGCCGCCTGGGCAAGGGCGACGACCGGCCCGTGAACCCGCTGGCGGACCGGCTCGCGGTGGTCGCGGCGCTCGAGAGCGTGGCGCTGGTGACATGGTTCGAGGAAGACACGCCGCTCGCGCGCATACTGGACTGCCGCCCCGACCACCTGGTGAAGGGCGGCGACTGGAAGCCCGAAGCGATCGTCGGCGCGGCCGAGGTGCGCGCCTGGGGCGGCCAGGTCCACTCGATCCCGTTCCGGCACGACCGCTCGACCACGAAACTCCTGTCCCGCATACGACGATGAACGATCTTTCCAGGCCCGACACCCTCGTCGCGCAGCTGCGCGCCATCGTGGGCGAGCGCGGCATCGTGAGCCCCGCGGACCAGGCGCCCTACGAGGTCGACTGGCGCGATTACTTCCGCGGGCACGCGGCCGTCGTGGTGAAGCCCGCGAGCACGGAGGAAGTGTCGCAGGTGGTTTCCCTGCTCGCGAAGGCACGGGTGGCCATCGTGCCGCAGGGCGGCAACACGAGCCTTTGCGGCGGCGGCATTCCCGACGATTCGGGGCGGCAAGTGATCGTGAACCTGTCGCGCATGAACCGCATCCGCGCCATCGACCCGCAGAACAACACGATGACCGTCGAGGCGGGCTGCGTGCTCGCGAACGTGCAGCAGGCGGCCGAGGAGCACGGGCGGCTCTTCCCGCTCTCGCTCGCCGCGGAGGGCAGCTGCGAGATCGGCGGGAACCTGTCCACCAACGCCGGCGGCACCGGCGTGCTGCGCTATGGCAACACGCGAGACCTCGTGCTCGGGCTCGAGGTGGTGCTGCCCGACGGCCGCATCTGGAACGGCCTGCGCGGGTTGCGCAAGGACAACACCGGCTACGACCTGAAGCATCTGTTCATCGGCGCGGAGGGCACGCTGGGGCTCATCACCGCCGCGGTGCTCAAGCTCTTCCCGCGCCCCCGGGCACAGGCCACCGCGCTCGTCGCGCTGGAAAGCCCCGCGGCCGCCGTGGCATTGCTTTCGAGCCTGCGCGAGCGCTGCGGCGAGCGCATCACGGGATTCGAGCTCATCTCGCGGCTGTGCCTCGACCTCGTCTTCCGCCACATCCCCGGCTCGCGCGACCCGCTCGCGCAAGTCCATCCGTGGTACGTGCTCGTGGAGCTCTCCGACAGCACCGAAGGGCAGGCGCTCGGCACGCTGCTCGAGGAGTCCCTCGGCGCGATCGTCGAGGACGGGACGATCCTGGATGCCGTGGTCGCCACGAGCCAGGCGCAGCGCCAGGCGCTGTGGAAGCTGCGCGAGGACGTGCCCGAGGCGCAGAAGCTCGACGGCGTCTCCATCAAGCACGACGTGTCGGTGCCCGTGAGCCGCGTGCCGGAGCTGATCGAGCGCGCGGGCGGCGCGCTCATGTCGCGCTTCCCGCAGGTGCGCATCGTCGCGTTCGGCCACGTGGGCGACGGCAACATCCACTACAACTGCTCGACGGGCGATCCCGCCGAGGCCAAGGCCTTCTTCCGCCACAGCGAGGAGGTGAACCACATCGTCTACGACGTGGTGAGCGCGCTCGGCGGCTCCATCAGCGCGGAGCACGGCCTGGGGCAGCTCAAGCGCGAGGAGATCAAGCGCTACAAGAGCGACCTCGAGCTCGACCTCATGCGCGCGATCAAGCGCACGCTCGATCCCGACGGGATCATGAACCCCGGCAAGGTGCTCTGATTAATGGGGTCAGACTCCATTTCGCGTAATTCAGCTTCCTGAATTAACTGAAATGGAGTCTGACCCCATTTATCTGCCGGGCTCGAGCATCGGCGGGTCCGTGCGCCAGCGATCGGCCTGCAGGCGGACCACGTCGTTGAGCGAGCGCGCTTCCTGGTAGCGCTGGCGCAGCCACAGGCTGTCGTTCGCCATCTCCTCGGCGGTCTGCTCGAGGGCGCGCAGCGCTTCGGTGGTGCCGAGCGCTTCGGCGGCCGGCGCGACGCGCTCGAGGGCCGCGATGACGTCCTCGCGCAGCCGGGTCTGGGAGCGCGTATAGGGGTCGACCAGCGTGGCCTGGAAGCCGAAGCGGCAGGCCTGGAAGCGGTTGTAGCCGTACACACGATACAGCGGTCCCACCGGCTCGCTGCGCCGCTCGCGCAGCAGGTGCGAGACCAGCGTCTGGGCGTAGGCCGCGAGCTGCGCGGCGCGCTCCACGGTGAGCGGCGTGTCGCAGATGCGGATCTCGATCGTGCCGTACTCGGGCTTCGGCCGGATGTCCCAGTAGAAGTCCTTCATGCTGCCGACGATGCCGTACTCGAGCATCTCGTCGAAAAAGCCGTTGAATTCCTCCCACGTCGATACTTCCGGCATGTGCCCCGAGAGCGGGAACGCGGACACGGCGTGCAGCCGCGAGGTCTCGAACGAAGTGTCCTCGCCCTGGTAGAAGGGCGACGAGGCCGATAGCGCGATGAAGTGCGGGATGTACGGCGCGAGCCGGTGCGTGAGGTACACCGCGTCGTCGCCGTTCTCCACGCCGACGTGGATGTGCTGGCCGAACACGGTGAACTGCTTGGCGAGGTAGCCGTAGAGGCTCGAGACGCGCTTGAAGCGCTCGGTGGGGTAGATGCGCCGCTCGTGCCAGCGGTGGAAGGGGTGCGAGCCGCCGCCCGCGACCGCTAGGTTGAGGCGGTCGGCGCAGCGCACGATCGCGTCACGCACCACGACCATCTGCCGCAGGAGATCGGCATAGCGCCGGTTCACCGCCGAGTTGATCTCGATCATGCTCTCGGTGATCTCCGGCTTCACCTCGCCCGGCAGGCCGACCTTGTTCAGGCGCGGCAGGAGGTCCGCCGCGCCGCGCGTGAGGTTGTAGTCGTGGGTGTTCAGCACCATCAGCTCGAGCTCGATGCCGAACGTGAGCGGCTCGGAGCGGGAGAACTCGAGCGGCATCCTCTAGGCGCGCGCCTTGTACGGACGGATCCCCGCGAACGTGGAATCGAGCTGCGGCAGCGATTCGCCGGCGACGTGAAGGCCGTACTGCACGGTGAGCGGTCCGATGATCTCCATGATCACGATGGACGAAAGGAAAGCCGCCGTGAGCTCCTGCCCGAATTGCGGGAACACGCGAAGGATATCGTGAAGCATGAGCAGCGGCAGGCTGGACATCGGCAGCAACGACAGCCCCAGGCCCACCGCCTGCTGCATGCGCAGCCCGCCGACCGGGGCGACGGCGAGCACGCCCACCATCTTGCCCGCCGCCCGTGCCGCCACGACCGCGAGCGCGATGCCGAAGGTGCCGGGCAGGACCCCCAGCGGAAGGCTGGCGCCGGTGATGACGAACAGCACGATGTAGAGCAGCCGCCCGACCGGGGCGAGGTTCACGTTCAGCAGGTCGTAGCCGCGCTGGTCGTTGCGGGCGAAAAGCCCGAACGCGAGGAGCGCGAGGATCACGGGCAGCTTGAGCAGCGAGGCGAGCCCCACGGCCGCCACCACGAGGCCGGCGATGAGCGAGAAGTGCACCTCGCGGTCCTTCTCGACCGTGCGCGCGATGAAGCGTGCGATGCCGGCCATCGCCCCGCCCAGCGCGAGCGAGCCCAGGAACAGGTACATCGGATGCAGCACCGCGGTCTCGAGGTCCACGCGCATCTGGAAGTGCGCCGATCCCAGCATGATCGTCGCGAGCACCGAGGCGAGCAGACCGTTCAGCGCGACCAGGTTGAGCGCGCGCTCCGTGACCTGCCCCTCGGAACGCGTGTCGTGGACCACGAGCAGCAGGACCGCAGGCGACGCGGTCATCGCCATGGCGGCGGCGAGGCCGGCCTGCACCGGCCCGAACTCGAACGCCATCAGCGCGGCGAACACGCCGAAGAACGCGAGCCCGCTCTCGGCGAGCCCGCACGCGGCGAGCGTCCAGTCGCGGCGCATCCAGCGCACGTCCATGCGCCGGCCGAGGTCGAAGAGCACGAGCCCCAGGGCGAGGTCCACGAAGATGCGCGCTTCCTCGATGAGCGGGCGCATGTGCATCGCCTGCACGAGCGGGCCGATGAGGAAGCCCACGACGATGTAGCCGATGATGCGCGGCACGCGAACCAGCCGCGCCACCTCCCCGCCGAGCATGCCCGCGACGAGCAGCGCGCCGAAGAGCAGCGGGTAGCTCATCTCGAAAGGCAGCGTCGGCAGGAAGGAAAGGTTCATATATTCAGTAGAATGGGCGATCGGGCCTTGGGCATTAATTGTGCGCAAAAGTTTCTTCCAGAACACCATCGCGCTCGTGTACGACTTCGACGGCACGCTCTCGCCGCAGCCGATGCAGGAGTACACGGTGCTGCCGAAGATCGGCGTCGAGCCCTCGGCATTCTGGGCGATGGTAAACCGGGAGGCGCGCGAGACGGAATCGGACCCGATGCTCGTGTACATGCGCCACATCATCGAGGCCCTCGAGCGCGAGCGCGTGGACGTCAAGCGCGAGGACTTCGCCGCCATGGCGCGCGCGATCGAGTACTTCCCCGGCGTGACGACGTGGTTCTCGCGCGTCGATGCGTACGTGCGCCGGCGCAGCGCCGGCAAGGCGAAGATCCGGCATTACCTCATCTCCGCGGGGCAGAAGGAGATCCTCGACGGCATCTCCATCCGCCGGCACTTCAGGCGCATCTACGCCTCCGAGTACTACTTCAACCACCACGGCGTGGCCACCTTCCCGAAGTTCCTCGTCACCGACACGCTGAAGACGCAGTTCCTGTTCCGCATCAACAAGGGCCTCGAGGCGGTCACCGAGTCGATCAACGAGCACATGCCCGAAGCCGAGCGCCCGATCCCCTTCCAGAACATCATCTACGTGGGCGACGGCATGACCGACGTGCCCTCGATGGCGCTCAGCAAGAAGAGCGGCGGCCATGCCGTCGCCGTCTACGATCCGCGCGGCGAGCGGGGCCGCGCCACCTGCGTGAAGCTGCTCGACGCGGGTCGCGTGGACTTCATCGCCGAGGCGGATTATCGCCCGCGCAGCAAGCTTTCGCGGCGCGTGGAGCTGCTGCTCGATGCGATCATCGCCAACATCGCCTACCACCGCGAGGCGTTCGTGTGCATCCAGGAGAACCGCCCGCGCAAATGAGCGCCCTCACCTTCCAGGCGCTGCGCCGGCTGGCCGACGGCCGCTTCCACTCCGGCGAGGAGGTCGCCCGCGAGCTGGGCCGCTCGCGCGCCACGCTCTCGGAGGCGCTCAAGCGCGCGCCCGAGCTGGGCATCGAGCTCTTCAGCGTGCGCGGCAAGGGCTACAAGCTCGCCTCGCCCATCGAGTTCATCGACGTCGCGCGCGTGCGCCGCGAGCTGGGCGCGGCCGCCCGCCGCATCGCGCTCGAGGTGGCGGACGAGGTCGATTCGACGAGCACGCGCCTCATGGCGCTCGCTGCGGCCGGCGCGCCGTCGGGCACGTGCCTCGTGGCCGAGTGGCAAAGCGCCGGGCGCGGCCGCCGCGGCCGCTCGTGGGTCGCGGCGCTGGGCGGCAGCCTCACGTTCTCGCTGCTGTGGCGTTTCGAGCGCGGCGCGGGGCACCTGGGCGGGCTGTCGCTCGCGGCGGGCGTGGCGGTCGCGCGCGCCCTGCGCGCCTGCGGGGTCGAGCGTGCGCAGGTGAAATGGCCCAACGACGTGGTCTCGGACTTCCGCAAGATCGCGGGCATCCTGGTGGAGACTTCGGGCGAGATGCAGGGCCCGAGCGTGGCCGTGATCGGCGCCGGGGTGAACTACCGCCTCGGCGAACGTGTGGTGGACCTCATCGACCAGCCGGTCACGGACGTCGCGCACTGCGCGGGCAGCCTGCCCTCGCGCAGCGACCTGCTCGCGCGCCTGCTCGCCGAGCTGGTGGCGGTGCTCGAGATCTTCGACCGCGACGGCTTCCCGGCGCTTCGCGACGCCTGGCGCGAGCTGCACGCCTGCCAGGGCCGGCGCGTGCGCGTGATGCCGGGCCGCGACGCGCCCTTCGACGCCGAAGTCGTGGACGTC
>DASTGG010000398.1:0-6427 GCA_035719385.1 Usitatibacter sp. | reverse complement strand
GTTGGTGTCCATGCCCATCGCCGCGATCGCGAACCCGATGCACAGCGACACCAGCGTCTTCGCCGGCGGCGAGCCGCCCACGCCGATGAAGCTCGCGAAGGCGAGGAAATACACGGCGAAGTACTCGGGCGGCCCGAAGTTGAGCGCCATCCTCGCGATCCACGAGGCGAGCAGCGTGATGAGCACGACGCCCACGAGCGCGCCGAAGGCCGCCGAGCTGAAGGCGGTCACCAGCGCCTGCGTGGCGCGCCCGTCGCGCGCCATGGGATAGCCGTCGAAGGTCGTCGCGACCGACGAAGGCTCGCCCGGGATGTTGAAGAGGATCGACGTGACCGAGCCGCCGAAGAGCGCGCCCCAGTACATGCTCGACAGCAGGATGATCGCCGACACCGGCTGCATCGTGAACGTGAGCGGCAGCAGCAGCGACACGCCGTTGGGCGCGCCCAGTCCCGGCAGCACGCCCACCAGGATGCCGAGCAGCACGCCCGCCAGCATGAGGCCGATGTGCTGGATCGAGAACGCGATCTCGAACCCGTGCAGGAGCAGCTGGACGTTTTCTTCCATGCTAGAAGCCCAGCGCCGCGCCGAGCAGGCCGCGCGGCAGCGGCAGCTGGAACGCCCAGTCGAAGATGCCGTAGAGCGCGAGCGGCATCGCGACCGCCATGAGCGCCGCCTTCCAGAGCGGCTTCTTCGCCTGGAAGCCCACGGTCGCGAGCACGTAGGCGGCCGCGGCCACGTGCAGCCCCGCGAGCGGAATGGCCGCGACGAACAACGCCGCGGGCACGAAGAGCGCGGCGAGCTTGCGGGCGCCCACGCCGTCCAGCACGACCGTCGCCGGCCCGCGCAGGCCGCGCACGAGGTTGTAGAGGCTCGCCGCCACGATGAGCACGCCCGCGATGGACGGGAACGTGCCCGAGCCCACGCCGCGCGGCGTCCAGCCGATGCCCGCCTTGATGCTGGAGACCACGATCGCGGCGCCGAACGCGCCGGTCAGGACCGCGGTCGCGGCCTCCAGGGTGCGCTGCGAGACCACGCGATCAGCGGCCGGTGAGCCAGCCTTGCTCGGCGCCGATCTTGCGGGTGCGCTCGAGGTCCGCGGCGATCAGCTTCTGCAGGTCGTTGCCGGTCACGAAGGTCTTCGTCTGCTGCGTGCGATCGAGGTATTCCTTCCACTCCGGCGTGTCCTCGACCCTGCGCATCAGCTCGACGTAGTAAGCGGCCTCCTCCGGCTTCACCTTGCCGGGCAGCCACACCGTGCGCGGCTGCTGGTAGAGGGGGATGTCGAGGCCGGACTCGACGCACGTCGGCACGTCCGACCAGCCGTCCTTGGCCGTCACCTTGCCGCCCGCGAGGCGATGCGTGTTGAACACGCACACCGGGCGCTGCGTCCCCGCCTTCCACTGGCCCACGCTCTCGCTGGGGTTGTTGGTGTGCGAATCGATGTGGCCGCCCGCGAGCTGCGCCGAGGTCTCGCCGCCGCTCTTGTAGGGAATGAACGTCATCTTCACGTTGGCCACCTTCTCGATGAGGTGCGTGAGCATCTCGTCGGTGTCCTTCGAGAGCGCGCCGCCCATCTTCCAGTCGCCCTTCCTGTCGGCCATGCCCTTGAGCACGTCCTTCGTGGTCTTGTACGGCGAATCCTGCTTGACCCAGAGGAGGAACTCGTCCTGCACCATCGCAGCGATCGGCGTGAAGTCGGCATTCGTGTACGGCACGTTGGACAGGATCGGCTGCTGCCACGTGTTGGAGGTGCCGAACCCGACCTTGTACGGGTCGCCCGCGGCGCCCTTCAGGTAGAGCCAGCCCTCCGCGCCGCTGCCGCCCGACTTGTTGACGACGACGATCGGCTGCGAGGTGAGCTTGTGCTTCTGGATGATCGACTGCACGGTGCGCGCGAAGATGTCCGTGCCGCCGCCGGGGCCCGCGGTCGCGATGAACTCGATCGGCTTGGCGGGCTCCCAGGCGAGCGATGCGCACGGTACGGCTGCGGCGAGCGCGCCGGCGAACGTCAGTGCAGCGGTGAGTCTCCTCTCCAGCATGTTCCTCCTCCTTTGTATGTGTCATTGGGTCCCGGCCTGCGCCGGGATGACGCTATGTGCCTTTCCACTGCGGCGGGCGCTTGTTCAGGAACGCATCCATCCCCTCGCGGAAATCCTCGCTCATGTAGCACATCAGGATCAGGTCCTGCGCCTCCTCGCGCGACAGGCGCTGCTGCAGGCGCCGCAGGCCTTCCTTGGTGGAGCGCAGCGTGAGCGGCGCGTTGCCCGCCACGTTCTTCGCGAGCTCCTCGGCGCGCTTGTCCAGGGCCGCGGCGTCGTCCACGAGCTCGTTCACGATGCCGATGCGCAGCGCCTCCTCCGCCTCGATGAGCCGCGCGGTGAAGATGATGTCCTTCACCTTCGCCGGGCCGATGAGCGCCGTGAGCCGCGAGAGGCTCGCGCTCGACAGGCAGTTGCCCAGCGTGCGCGCGATGGGAAAGCCGATGCGCACGTTGCGCGCCGCGATTCGCAGGTCGCAGCACGCGGCGATCGCGCCGCCGCCGCCCGTGCACGCCCCCGCGATGGCCGCGATGGTGGGCACGCGGCACTGCTCGAGCGCGGTGAGGATGCGGTCGATGCGCGCCTCGTAGTCGAGCGAATCCTGCGGCGACTTGAAGGCGCGGAACTGGTTGATGTCGGTGCCCGAGGCGAAGGCCTTGTCGCCCGCGCCGCGGATCACCATGCAGCGCAGCGTGGCGTCCGCATTCGCCGCCTCGCAGATCTTCGCCAGCTCCTCGTACATCGCGAAGGTGAGCGCGTTCCTCGCCTCGGGGCGATTGAACGTGATCCAGGCGACGTCGCCGCGGCGCTCGTGGATGAGGTCAGGCATGGGCGTGTTCCTTCGGCTCGGCCACCGTGCCGGCTTCGAGCATCGCATCGATCTCGGCGTCGCCGTAGCCCACGGTCTTCAGGATCTCGCGCGTGTGCTCGCCCAGCAGCGGCGGCGGCCCCGCGACCTTCGAGGGCGTGCGCGAGAACTTGATCGGACAGCCCAGCGTCTTCACGCGCCCGATCTTCGGGTGTTCCACCTCGACCACCATCTCGCGCGCCAGCACCTGCGGCTGCGTGAGCGCCTCGCCGATGCTGTTCACCGGCCCCGCGGGCACGCCGGCCTCGTCGAACCGCGCCTGCCATTCGGCGCGCGTCCCGGTCTGCACCACCGCGTTCATCGCGTCGACCAGCGCGGGCAGGTTCTGCATGCGGTCGTCGTTGGTGAGGTAGCGCGGATCGGTCTTCCACTCGGGGTGGCCCAGCACGTCGCAGATGCGCTCCCAGTTCGACTGGTTCGCGCCTCCGATGTTGATGTAGCCGTCCTTCGCATGGAACGCCTGGTACGGCGCGGTCAGCACGTGCGCGGAGCCCAGCGCCCCGGCCGAACGCCCGGTCGCGAAATAGATCGCGGATTGCCAGTAGATCTGCTGGATGGCCGCTTCCATGAGCGAGGTGTCCACGACCTGCCCCTGCCCGGTCTTCAGCTTGTGCGCGTATGCCGCCATGATGCCCATCGCCGCGAGCAGCCCCGCGTTGATGTCGGCGATCGGCACGCCCGGCTTCAACGGCGGGCCGCCGGGCTCGCCGGTGACCGACATGAGGCCGGCATATCCCTGCGCGATGAGGTCGAAGCCGCCCATGTCCGCGTTCGGGCCCGTGCGCCCGTAGCCGGACACGGCGCAGTAGATGAGGCCCGGATTGATCTTCGCGAGCACGTCGTAGCCCACGCCCAGCTTCTCGAGCGTGCCCTTGCGGTAGTTCTCGGTGAGGACGTCGGCATCCTTCACGAGCCGCTTGAGGACCTCGCGGCCCTTGTCGTGCTTGAGGTTCAGCGCGACCCCGCGCTTGTTGCGGTTCATCGCGATGAACGGTGCGGAATGGCCGTTCACGCGCGGCTCGCGGTAGGCGCGCGTGTCGTCGCCCCCGGGCAGCTTCTCGATCTTGATCACGTCCGCGCCCAGGTCCGCGAGCATCATCCCGGCAGTGGGCCCGGCCATGATCTGCGCGAGCTCCAGCACGCGCATGCCGGCCAGCGGCCCGTTCGGCGCACCCATGGTTCGCTCCTCCGTGGAAACCATTCATTACAGACCGCGCTTTCGATAACTGTCCAATGAAAAACCGGCAGTCCGGTATAACGGTTCGTTATACTTGGCGGGGATGAAACCGAGGAACGCGAGCCCGGCGTCGCTGCGGCGCCTGAAGCTGCGGCAGCTGGAGCTGCTGGTGCAACTCGCCGGGCACCAGAGCCTCGCGCGCGCGGCCGCGGCGATGAACGTGACGCAGCCCGCCGCGACGAAGCTGCTGCAGGAGGTCGAGCACACGCTCGGCGTGCAGCTCTTCGAGCGGCTGCCGCGCGGCCTGCGCCCCACGGCGTACGGCGAGATCATGATGCGGCATGCGCGCACCGCGCTCGCCGCGCTCGACCGCGGCCGCGAGGAGATCGCCGCGCTCATGGAGGGCGCGAGCGGCAGCGTGGCCGTGGGCAGCGTGCGCGCCGCGACTTCGGCCCTGCTCGCGCCGGCGCTCGCCGCCGTGCGCGCCGCGCGCCCGCAGGTGCGCCTGAACGTGCTGGTCGATGCGGGCGAGATCCTCATCCCGCGGCTGCGCGAGGCGCGCCTGGACATCGTGCTGGGCAACATTCCCGCCTCGCTCGCGGCGCCGGACCTCGCGTTCGAGCCGCTGCTCGAGGAATCGCTCGCGGTGGTGTCGGGGCCGCACCATCCCCTCGCGCGCAAACGCGCGATCGGGTGGAAGGACGCCGCCGCGGCGGAGTGGATCGTGTATCCGCAGGAAGCGGCGCTGCGGCCCCTGTTCGAGGGGCTGCTCTCGGGGGCGGCGGCCGTCGAGCGCCCCACGGCCATCGAGACCGCCTCCGTCGTGGCGACGACGATGATGCTCGAGCGCACCGACATGCTCGCGGTGATGCCGCGCGACGTGGCCGAGCACTACGCGCGGCGCGGCATCGTGAGCATCCTCAAGCTGCGGCTGCCCGTGAGCCTCGGCCTCATCGGCATCGTGCGGCACGCGGACCGCCAGCTCTCGCCCGCGGGCGCCGCCTTCGTCGAGGAAGTGCGCAGGATCGCCGCGCGCCGCCGTTAGCTGCGCCGGCGCCGGCCGCCTGCCCTGGCGCGGGCCGGATCATGGGCCGCCAGCCAGTCGAAGACCTCGCGGTACCAGAGGCGCGAGTTGCGCGGCTTGAGCACCCAATGGTTCTCGTCGGGGAACCACACGAGCCGCGCGGGCACGCCGCGCGACTGCAGCGTGTTGTAGTACGCGAGCCCGTTCGTGTCGGGCACGCGATAATCGTTGTTACCGTGGATCACGAGCGTGGGCGTGTCCATGCGGTTCGCGAAGGTGCACGGGCTTTGCGCGCGCACCTTCGAGGGCTTCTCCCAATAGAGCGCTCCCAGGTCCTTCGGCCGCTCCGTGTACGAATCGGCGCTGAAGGTCGCCACGCGGTCGAAGACGCCGGCGTGGCAGACATACGCGCGGTAACGGCCCGCGGGAACGTGCCCGTTCATCCAGGCGACGAGGAAGCCGCCGTAGCTCGCGCCGGCCGCGAAAACGCGCTTCGGGTCCGCCCACGGCTGGGCGAGCAGCCAGTCGGTGCCCGCCTCGATGTCCTGCGTCTCGAGCCTTCCCTGCCGCCCCATGATGCTGTCGCGGAAGGCGAAGCCGAAGCCGCTGGAGCCGTGGTAGTTCACCGACGCCACGACGTAGCCGCGCGATGCGAACACGTGCGCGTTCCATCGATAGCCGAAGCTGTCCCCGGACGCGGCATAGGGGCCGCCGTGGATCACCTGCAGCACGGGATGCCTGCGGCGCGGGTCGAAGCGCGGCGGGAAGGTCAGGAACATCTGCACCTCGTCGCCGCGGGCGCCTCGCAGCAGCACCTCGCGCGTTTCACCGAGGGCGAGGCGCGCCATGCGCGCGTCGTTGAAACGCTCGAGCCGCCGCGTCGCGCCGCGGCGAATCGCATGCACCTGCACGGGATGCGCCGCGCAATCGAGGGCGACGACGAGCGTCTCGTCGCCCGCCGGGCCGCCGACGTCGAAGCCCTGGACCCAGCCGCCCTGCAGGACGATCCCGGGAGCGTCTTCGCCGGGCCGGAAGCGCCACAGGTGACGGCGCCCGCGTTCCTGCGCCGCGAAGAAGACCGCCGAGCCATCCGCAGCCCAGCGCAACGGCCCCTCGACGTCCACGAGCCAGTCATCGCCCACGACGCGCGGCGCCTCGCCCGCACGCACGAACGCGAGCCGGCCCGGCATCGTGTGGCGCCGCCCCACGTGGCTCGCGATGCACGCGAGCTGCGAGCCGTCGGGACTGAAGCGCGGGTCCTGGTAACTCCAGCCGCGATCGCGGGTGAGCGCCGTGATGCGCCGCGTGCGAACGTCGAT
>DASTGG010000397.1:0-16213 GCA_035719385.1 Usitatibacter sp. | reverse complement strand
CGGCGCTCGGCATCGGGAGGCGCGGGCAGCGGCGAATCCCTGCCCACCTCGATCGCCATGCGCGGCGTGGCGAGGACCGCGGCGTGGCGCGCGCGATCCGCCGCCGGCATGGAGTCGAGCAGCTTCGCGATGTCGGCGATGCGCTGCGCGGCGCGCATGCCGCTCGCTTCGGCGAGCAGCTCGCGGCGATCCTGCATGTGGATCGCGAAACCGATGAGCTGCGCGGTAGCGAGCCCCAGCAGCAGCACGACCACCAGCCGGCCGAAGAGCGAGCGCGGCACGAGGCTCACCGGCGCGTGGCCTCGACGTCGGCGGCGAGCACGTAGCCGTGCCCGCGCACCGTCTTCAGGATCCTCGGCTCGCGCGCGTCGTCGCCCAGGCGGTGGCGCAGGCGGCTCACCTGCACGTCGACCGCCCGATCGAAAGGCCCCGCATCACGCGAGAGCATCAGGTCCACCAGCTGGTCGCGCGTGAGCACGCGATGCGGGTGGTCGAGGAAGACGCGCAGCAGGCGGAATTCGGTTCCGCTCAGCGCCACGACCACGCCGTCGGGCGAGAGCAGGTCGCGCGTGGCGAGGTCGAGCGTCCACCCCGCGAAGCGAAACGACCCGACCGGCTCCGGCTCGAGGTTCTCCGGCAGCGAGCGCGCGCGGCGCAGCACGCTCTTGATGCGCGCCACGAGCTCGCGCGGGCTGAAGGGCTTGGCCATGTAGTCGTCGGCGCCGAGCTCCAGGCCCACGACGCGGTCCGTTTCCTCGCCGCGGGCGGTGAGCATGATGATCGGCACGCTCGAGCGCGCCCGCAGCTCGCGGCAGAGCTCGAGGCCGTCCTCGCCGGGCAGCATCAGGTCGAGCACCACGAGGTCGGGCAGCGCCGCGGCGGTCTGGCTGCGCATCTGCGAGCCGTTGGCCGCGGCGCTCACGCGGAATTCGTGCTTCTCGAGGTACTCGCGCAGCAGCGACCGGATCTCGGCGTCGTCGTCGACGACCAGGATGTGGTCCTTGGCGTGCATGGTCTGAGGTATACGCCGGTGGGCTCGCGCTTCGGGTGCCCGAATGGTAACGCCATGTATCAATGGGCGCGCCTGCCACGCGCCGCTACAAAAACGCGCTCGCGCGACATTCGCCTGTTACGCGGCGGTGGTGCAATGCAGTTGCCGCACGCCGCGGCGCATCCACAGCCGAAAGGAAGCATCATGAAATCGAGCACCATCGTCATGTCCCTCATCACGGCTTCGGGCCTCGCGCTCGCCACGGTGGCGCTGGCCCATCCCGGCTTCGGGCCGGGCGGCGGCTACGGTCCCGGCCACGGCATGGGAATGGGAGCGGGCATGGGAATGATGGGTGGGGGATGCGGCCCCGCGGGCGCGCAGGGCGCCGGCACGACGCCGCTCTTCACGCCGGAAGAGATGACCGCGTTTCGCGAGCGCATGCGCGGCGCCGCGACGGTCGAGGAACGACAGCGCCTGATGCTCGAGCATCGCACCGAGATGCAGAAGCGGGCGGGCGAGCGCGGCTGGACGTGTCCCGGCCTCGCCGCCAACACCGGCAAGTAGGCCGCTACGCCCGCCGCACGGGAATGGTTTGCAGCCCGGTGGCGGGCTCCATCCAGCCGGCCGCCTGCACGAGCCCGGTCATGATGCCGACGAGCGCATCCTCGATCTCGCGCTGCGCCGTGCGCAATTGCGCGAGCGCGGGCTCGAGCGGCTCGGGCGCTTCCTCGAATTCCATCACCAGGTCCTCGACCATCGCGACCTTGAGCCCCGGGTGGCCGGCGAACCCGAAGGCGCGCTCGCCGATGCGCCACACGAGCGGGCGATCGTGCGCGTCCACGGCGAGGACGACCGCGCCCGCGGGCAGCACCGCGCGGTCGCGCCCGTAGAGCGCGACGGGGAATTCCTCGGGCAGGTAGCCTCCCAGCGCCTGTGGCGTCGTGCGATGCGCGCGCACGAGCGCGAATTCGAGCGGCGCGGGCTCGACCGTGCCGCCGGCCGCGAGCGCCACGATCTGCGCGCCCAGCCCGATGCCCACGATCGGCCAGCCGCGCACGAATGCGCTGCGCGCGAGCTGCACTTCGGCGGCGAGGGTCGGCAGGTCGCGCGCGCCGGCACTGCCCCAGGGCCCGCCGCCCAGCAGCACGAGCCCGTCGCGCAGTGTCCCGGCCAGGGGCAGCGCGCCGTCGGTGGCGAACGGCCGCCAGTAGCGGAAGCGCACGCCGCGTCCCTCGAGGTGGTCCTCGATGAGGCCGAGATACTCGGCCGACGTGTGCTGCACGACCTGGACCGTCCTCATGCCGCGGATGCCGTGCGCCCGACGGCGGCGCTCACGGCGCGGGAGAAATCCTCGGGCGCCACGGTGAGCAGGCCCACCCGGGCGCGTGCGAAGAACTCCTCGACCGTCGCGCGCACCTGCGAGACATGCGCGCCGCGCAGCGACGCCTCCAGGTCGAAGATGATGCGCGGCGGCGCCACGAAGAAGTCCCCGGTGAGGAGCACCTCGCGGATGCGGTCGCGCCGCGGCCCCTCGAGGCGCACGTACGCCGCGATCGAGCCGCCCGGTCCCGCCGAGCGGCCCTCGAGCACGTCGGCGCCCGCGCACGGGTCGTCGATCTCGCCCACGAATTCGTCGGTGCCGATCTCCTCGTCGTGGCGCTGCTGCGCGATCGCCTCCTCGAGGGCGCTGATGTTGCCTCGCGTGGGCTCGATGTCCAGCCAGTCCTCGAACCCCTTCAGCAGCGCGTCCTGCACGAGGCTGATGTCGGGCGCCGTCCCGAGCAGCTCCTTGAGCGTGACGACGCGCTGCGCCGCGCTATCGAGGCCATGGCGCGCGAGCTTGGCCTCGGGCACATTGAGCGCCGCGACCATGCGCGCGGGATCCAGGTCGATGAGCACCGTGCCCTGGTAGAAGAGGATGTCGCCATCGAAGAAGCCGCCCGTGCCGCTCAGCTTGCGCCCGCCGACCTCGATGTCGTTGCGCGGCCGGTAGCGCGCCTCGATGCCGAGCGTGGACAGCCCCTTCGCCGCCGCCTCGCAGATGTGACGCGCGAGCTCCGCGAGCGACGAGATGCCGAGCGTCGAGCGGTGGAACACCAGCGACCAGCCGAGCTGTCCCTCGTCGAAGTAGATCGCGCCGCCGCCCGTGATGCGCCGGACCATGCGGATGCCGCTCGCGCGGCAGTGGTCGACGCGCACCTCGTGGGACAGCGCCTGGTGCCGTCCGATGAGCACCGTCGGCGGGAAGCGAAGGAAGCGGATGGTGTCGGGAATCGCGCCCGCATTGCGCGCCTCGATGAGCGCCTGGTCGAACGCGATCTGCCGGCGCCCGTCGCGGATGCCGGTATCGATGACCCGAAACAAACGGGGGTCAGACCCCAATTTCGGGTTCCTGCGCGGCCTGCGGTTGCGCGGCAGAACTTGAATTGGGGTCTGACCCCGATTGTCTGGGCCCCAATTGCCTGCGTATCTTGCGGATGTCCTGCTTGTTCGGCGCGAACGGAAAGCTCGCGATGTTGCTGGGCGGCGAATCGCCATAGGGCCGGTCGCACGCGGAGACGTCCTCGGCCTCCTTGCCCGGGCAGCCCGAGGTGCGGAACGCCGTGCCCGCGTCGATGATCGCGTCGAGCTCGCCGCGCGGCAGGCCGAAATCGGCCACGCGTCCCTCGTCATCGAATTTCATCTGCGAGGCGCGCACGCCGCGGTAGTCGATGAGGTAGCGCGCGAGCTGCACGCGGCGCCACTGGTCGCGCGGGGTCGCGGGCAGGTGGTCCATGAGCGAGCCCTGCTCGGGGAAGAAGCAGAACATGTGGCTGTGGCCGCCGAGGTCCACGAGCCGCTGCACCAGCTCGACCACGTCGCGCTCGGTCTCTCCCATGCCGACGATGATGTGCGCGCCGAACTTCTGCGGCCCGAACACGTCGCGCGCCTCCATGAGGATCTCCCAGTACTTGCTCCAGGAGTGGGGCGACTGCACCCCCTTGCCGCGCGTGCGCTCGAAGATCTCCGGCGTGGCGGCATCGAGCGCGACGGTGAAGATGTCGGCGCCGAGGTCCTTCAGCCGCACCACGTCCTCGCGCTGCATCGTCGTGGGATTGGACAGGATGGAGACGGGAAGGGCCGCCGGATCGATGCGCGCGGTCCACTCGCGCAGCACCGTCACCGTGTCCGCGTCGCTGCGCGGATGGGTGATCATCGAGATGCACATGCGATGGAACGGCGTCTTCGCGCCGTCGCGCGCCACGATGTCGATCGCCTGCGCGAGCGGCACCGCGGGCCAGTCCACGCGGATGAAGTTGCGGTCGGCATAGTCGCGCTCGGCCTCGCGATGGCGAGCGAGCCCGCAATACGCGCAATTGGCGCGGCAGCCCTCGGGATAGGTGAGCAGGAGGTTGAGGCAGCGCGTGCAGCCGCAGCGATGCATCCGGCCCGGCATGATGCCGAGCGTGATCGCCGCCGCCGTGGACATCTGCACGTATTCCGGCGAACGCATCGAGGGCGTGAGGCGGTTGTTGTTCGGCAGGTACACGCCCTCGGGGGCGATGTTGTGCACCTTCACCCGCGCGCCGTTGCGCGCTTCCTTCGGCACCGCCGCGGGGGACCGCGGCTGCATCGATTCACGACGCACGCAGCTCATGCTTGCGCTCCTTCCATCCAGTATTCGGCATAGGCGATCCACGCGCGCCGCAGCGACGCGGGGCAGGGGTCGGCCCGCAGCCGCTCCTCGCGCCGCTGCAGCGCGCGCCGCAGCGAGGCGCCGAAGAGCGCCTCGAGCTCGCTTTCGTAGTCCGCGAGCGCGTCGCGGCGCCCTTCGAGCTCGGCGGCGGCATATTCGCCGGCGAGCGTACCCGATTGCACCGCGGCTGCGATCCCCGCGCCCGTCACCGGGTTCGCCAGGCCCGCGGCATCGCCGGCGAGCATCACGGCCGCCTGGCCGAGCCGCCCGCGCGGCACGAGCGCGCCGCCCGCCGGAATGGCGCCGCCCGTGATGGCGAGGATCTCGCGGCCCACGCGGCGCTCGGCGACGAGGCGCGCGTGCAATCGCGCGACGATGTCCTTCAGCGCATGCATCGACGTGGGCTCGACGCCCGCGCCGACGTTCGCGACCTCCGCCTTCGGAAACAGCCATGCGTAGCCGCCGGGGATCGACGCGGAAAGGAAGATGTCGGTCGCATCGTGCGGCGCGAGCAGCGGCACGGTGACCTGGCGGGTCTCCACCAGCGAGCGGTTCACCTGCCCGATCGCGCGCCCCACCGCCGAGCGCGGCCCGTCGGCGCCGACGAGCACGCGCGGGGCGACGCGCACGCCATCGGAGAGCGTGACCACGCCGTCCACGGCGATCGCGCGCACGCTCACGCCGAAACGGCATTGCGCGCCGGCCTCGATGGCGTCGTCCACGAGCGCCGCGTCGAAGGCGGCGCGGTCGATCATCCGGCCCGGAAAGGGTTTCGTGCGATCGGCGGGGGCGCGCTCGACGTAGCTGTCCATGGCGTCGATGCGCTGGCGCGTGGATCGCGCGACCTGTGCGACCTCCGCGCCCAGCAGGGAGGGCACGAATTCGGCGCACTGCACCGGCACGCCGGCCGCGGGCTTGCGGTCGATGGCGAGCACGTCGAGGCCGCGGGTGGCCGCGCCCCACGCGGCGCGGGCACCCGCGGGCCCGAGGCCCACGCAGAGCACATCGACCCGCACCGTCATGCGCCCGCCCGGGCAGCCGGGTGGATCCTGATGGTGCGCCCGGTCTTGATCGAGCAGCACGCGTGCTCCTGCTCCGCGGCGCGCCCCAGCGCATGCGCCACGGCCACCGCGCCGTCGGCGGGGAAGGCGATCCCATCGAGGCCCGCGGCGACCGCGTAGGCGTCGGTCACACGCCGATGCATTCCCGCCGGGCGCGCGCAGCCGAGCAGCACCTCGCGGTCGGGAAGCCGGCGGCGCGCTTCGAGGAAGATGCGGCCCGCGTCCTCGGCCGACGGTGTCACGAACGTGCCGGGCTTCGCGTAGAACGGCATCACGACCACGAGCACGAGCGAATGGATGCGATGCCGGGCGACGATCTCCAGCGCGCGCGGCTCGCCGAGGATGCGGCCGTAATGCAGGCCGATCACGATGTGCGGCACCACTTCCATGCGCGTGGCGCACAGCGCCGCCAGCGTCGCCTCGAAATCCTCCACCGGGCGGTCGAGGTGGTACACGTCGCGGATCGTCTCGTCGGCGCCGATGACGTCCATCATCGCGGTATCGACGCCGGCCGCCTCCATGGCGGCGGCGCGCGGCGCGTCGAGCAGCGCCGAATGGATCGCTACCTTGAGGTGCGGGTAGTCGCGCTTGAGCCGCTCGACCACCGGAAGGTACGGCTCGTAGCGGATCTCGTTGGCGCGGTTCGAGCCGCCGGAGAGCAGGAAGCCGCCCAGCGATTCGCTCTCCACCATCTCGCGCACGCGGCGCTCGAGGATGGCGGGCTTCGTGGCGGGGATCATCGGCTCCAGGATCTTCGCCTGGCAATGGTCGCAGTCGAGCGCGCAGCCGCCGGCGGTGATGGAGAACGCCGGGAAGGAGTTCTTGCCGCACCCGTTCATGTCGCAGCTCGAGTACGCCTTGAACGTCGGCGTCGAGAAGCGGATGGGCCGCTCGCCCGCGGCGTTGGCGCGCTCCAGCTCCGCCACGAAATGCGCATCCAGCGGGGCGTCTTCGAGCGCCTCGATGGCCATCATGCGCTCCAGCCACGTGCTCAAGGGCAAACCTCCGCAATGCGCGCGAGCGCCGCGTCGCGCAGCGCGCCGACTTCGTCGCGCACAACGCCAGCGTGCGACTCATCGGCAAGCCGCGTCAACCATTCGGGAAGCCGGTCTTCGTCGTCGATCAAAGGACAGTCGAGTTGCGCGAGGATCGCGCGCGCCGGCGCCGGCAATCCGTCCGGTATCGGGCGCCCCGACAGCCGCGCCCACAGGCCGGCCCAGTAGCGCGCGAGCGTCCAGGGATTGTAGCCGCCGCCTCCCAGGACGACCGCCGCGGGCGCGAGCGCCACCAGCGACTCGACCGCATCCCACAGCGCCACGTTGCCGAGCGCCATGGCCGCGAGCGGGTCGCCCCGCAGCGCATCGGCCCCGCAGGTGACCACGATCGCCTCGGGGCGCCACGCGGCCACGAAAGGGCGCACCACGTCCTGCATGAGCGCGCGCAGCTCCGCGTCGTTGAACCCGCGCGGCACCGGCAGGTTCAGCACGCGGCCGCCGAAATCCTCCTCGAACGCGCCGGTGTGGGGCCAGCGGCCTGCTTCGTGGATCGAGGCGATGCGCACGCGCGCGTCGTGGCAGAACGCATCCTGCACGGCGTCGCAATGGTGCGCATCGAGATCGACGTACGCCACGCGCTCGAGCCCGGCTTCCAGCAGCGTGATCAGCGCGAAGGCGGGATCGTTGAAGAAGCAGAAGCCGCTCGCGCGGCCCGGCCGCCCGTGATGCGTGCCGCCGGCGGGGTGGTAGGCGATGCGGCCGGCGAGCGCCATGCGCGCGGCGTGGATCGATCCGCCCACGCTCGTGGAGGCGCGCTCGAAGACGCCGGGAAACAGCGGGTTCTCCATCGTGCCGATGCCGTGGCGGTCGCGGACCTGCGCGTCGACGCGGCCGGCTTCGCAGGCCTCGCGCAGCGCCGCGATGTAACCGCGGTCGTGGAAGGCGGCGAGCTGGTCCGCGGAAGCGCAGGGGCTCTGCACGTACTCGCCCGGCGCGAACCAGTCGAGCGCGTGGCACAGGTCCACGACGGTCTCCACCCGCGGGATCGCGAGCGGGTGCAGCTTCCCGTACGCGGCGCGGCGGTAGACGTCGTGCCCGATGAATACGGCACGCCGCGTCGGTGCCGCCACGCTACTTCTTGCGCATCAGGAAGACGTATTCCTTCTCGCCTTCGGTCGTGGACAACAGCTCGTTGCCCGTCTGCTTGGCGAAGGCCTGCAGGTCCTTCACCGAGCCCGGATCGGTCGCGACGATGCGCAGCACCTGGCCCGCGGCCATGTCGTTCAGCGCCTTGCGCGTGCGCAGGATGGGCAGCGGGCAGTTGAGTCCGCGGGCGTCGAGTTCCTTGTCGTGCGTCGTGGTGTTCATCGGTTGCAGGCTCCGGGGCGGGTAGGCGGGTGTTCGTATATTAGGAATGTCGAATATACGTTGACTCTTGTCAAGCCGCGCGTCAGCCTCCAGGGCACACGCCGTCGCGGCCTGCGCCGCCCGGTGGCCGGATCGATGACCTGAATCAAGCCCGCGACGGCAGGGCGGGGCACGCTGGAAGTCAACGCAAATCGTCGCAAGTCGTTTCTGATCAAGTGAATACGAACAGGGAGGGACGATCCGCGGGCCTCGGCGCGCGAATCGTGGCGGCCGTCGGCTTGGGCATCGCGGGCGTTGCAGCCGCCAACGCCGCGCCAGCGGATTCGAAGCTGCCGGAAGAGCTTCCGGCGCTCGCGCCGCGGGCCATCGCGTGGGCCGAGCAGCAATCGGCCGTCGTCGCACGCACCGGCACGGCACTCACGGCCGCGCAGCAGCAACTCGCGCGCAGCGTGGGCGTGCAGCATCCCGAGCAAGTCCGGCTGGCCATCGTGGACCGGTTCCCGCTGCCGCAGGAGGCCGAGGTGCGCGCCGCGGCCATGCGCATCGGGCTCGCGCGCCCGACGATCGCGGGCCTCACGCTCGGGCATTCCGTGATGGTGCGCCGCGGCTTCGAGAACGACGCGAGGCTGCTGAGCCACGAGTTCCGCCATGTCTCCCAGTACGAGGCGCGCGGGGGCATCGCCCCCTTCCTCGGCCAGCACCTGAAGGACCTCGCGCGGTTCGGCTACGAGAATTCGCCCTTCGAGAGGGATGCGCGCGCCCACGAGGTGGACAACCACCTGTAGCGCGCTATCCTGACGCCGGACCTTTCCTGAGGGGACTCACGATGCAAGGCGAGCTTTTCGAGCGCGGTCTGGAAATCCGCAAGGCGGTGCTGGGCGCCGAATACGTGGACAAGCAGCTGGCCGCCGTGGACGATTTCACGCGGCCGTTGCAGCAGCTGGTGACCGAGTATTGCTGGGGCGCGATCTGGGGCCGCGAGGGGCTGCCGCGCAAGACGCGAAGCCTGCTCAACCTCGCGATGATCAGCGCGCTCAACCGCCCGCACGAGCTGCGCGCGCACGTGCGCGGCGCGTTGCGCAACGGCGTCACGCGCGACGAGATCCGCGAGGTGCTGTTGCAGGTCGCGATCTATTGCGGCGTGCCCGCCGCGATGGATTCGTTCCGCGTGGCACGGGAAGCCCTTGCCGAGGCCGATGCGGCCGGGAGCGCCGGCAAACCCTGACCCGCGGGCGCTGTCGAATCCGCTTTCGGGCGGGAGGGACGATGGCCGAGGTCTTCTGGGTGAAGGACGGGCCGCCGGGTAACCACAGGATGAGCCGCGCCCACCACGTGCCGATGGACCGGCTGGTGGAAGCGCTCGTGCCGTACGCGAAGAAGTACCACGACACGCCGCCGACGTTCAACGGCGACGGCGCTGCGAAATCGTCCGCGGATGGCTATCGTTACGTCGTCGTCAAGGTGCCCGACGAAGAGGTCAACACCACGTTCCCGGACGAAGGCTATTACCATGTGCCGGAACTGGAGCCGGAGGAGTGCCGCCGGCTCCTGCACCTGCCCGAGGAGCCATGACGCCCGCCCCGACACCCGAACCGCCATTCCTGGTGGATGGCACGCACGTGGTGCGCTACGCGATCATCGACAACAGCGCGCCCCCGCCGCCGCATTTCAACGTGGTCGCGGCCGGCATCCCCATCGACCTGCGCGTCGTGAGCCGCCTGCTGGTTTCCGAGGACCTCGTGAAGGGCGGCGTGTACCTCATGCATTGCGATTCCGACTGGATGACCGTGGCGGCGGAGGGCTTCGCGGATGCCGATGCGGCGCAGCGCAGCGCCGAGGCGCGTTACGCGGAGGTCCCGATGCAATGGAGGCCCTATCGCGAGCTCAGCGAGGCCGAGCGCCGCGAGGTCGAGACGACGCGCGAGTTCCTCCAGGAGCTGGCCGCGGAATTTCCCAATGAGTGAAGTCGCCGCCGCCGCGCCCGTCGTGCGCCTCGAGCGACACGGCAACGTGGCGGTGCTCGTGATCGACAACCCGCCGGTCAACGCGACCTCGCGCGTGGTGCGCGCCGGGCTGCTGGAGGCGGTGCACGCCGTCGACGCGGACGCGGCGCTGGCCGGCGCGGTGATCTGCGGTGCCGGCAAGACGTTCGTGGCGGGTGCGGACATCCGCGAATTCGGCCGGCCGATCGAAGAGCCCTCGTTGCCGGCGGTGGTCGCTGCAATCCTCGCATCGGGCAAGCCGTTCGTCGCGGCGGTCAACGGCGCGGCGCTCGGCGGCGGTTTCGAGCTCGCGCTCGCGTGCGATGCGCGCGTAGCCTCCAGGGAGGCGATCGTCGGGCTTCCCGAGGTAAGCCTCGGCATCATCCCCGGTGCCGGCGGCACGCAGCACCTGCCGCGGCTGGTCGGCATCGCCGCGGCCATCGAGATCATCTGCTCGGGACGGCGCATCCGCGCGGAGGAGGCGTTGCGCTTGAGGCTCGTCGATCGCATCGCGGAAAACGCGTGTGCCGAAGCGATCGAGCTCGTGCGATCGATGCACGGCCTCAAGCAGCGCGTCAGCGAGCGGGCGGTACGCCGCGAGGACGACGCGAAGGTCGAGGAAGCGGCCCAGGCCGCGTTGAAGGCGGGCCGCAAGCGCCCGCAGATCGTCGCCGCGATCGAATCCATCCGGCGCGCGGGCACCGAGCCCTACCCGGAGGCGATCGCCGCCGAGCGCGAGACGTTCAACCGCTTGCGCGAGAGCACCGAGGCCGCCGCCCTTCGCTATCTCTTCTTCGCCGAGCGCGAGGCGGCGAAGGTGCCGGACCTCGAAGGCATCGAAGCGCGCCCGGTCGCGCGTGTCGCCATCATCGGCGCGGGCACCATGGGCGTCGGGATCGCGATCGCCTTCGCGGACGCGGGCTACGAGGTGACTCTCACCGACCGCGACGAGCCGTCGGTGAAACGCGGCCTGGAGCGCGTGCGCAAGAACTACGATGGCTCCGTCTCGTCGGGGCGCATCGGCGAGGACGAAGCGCGGCGGCGGCTCGCCCGCATCCTGGCCGCATCGGGCCTCGCCGCGGCGTCGGGCGCCGACCTCGTGATCGAGGCCGTGTTCGAGGACATGGGACTCAAGAAGGAAGTCTTCGCCCAGCTCGACCGCATCGCGCGGCCCGGCGCCATCCTCGCGACCAACACGTCGTACCTCGACGTGGACGAGATCGCCCAGGCGACGGCGAGGCCCGGGGATGTCCTCGGAATGCATTTCTTCAGTCCCGCGCACGTGATGCGGCTGCTCGAGGTCGTTCGCGGGAAGAACACCTCGCGTGAAGCGCTCGCCACGGCGCTCGCGGTCGGCCGCGGGATCCGCAAGCTGCCGGTCATCGCGCGCGTGGGCGACGGCTTCATCGGCAACCGCATCTACGCCGCGTATCGCCGCCAGGCCGAGCTCATGGTCGAGGAGGGCGCGATGCCGGAGGAAGTGGATGCGGCGATCGAGGCATTCGGCTTCGCCATGGGGCCCTTCGCCGTGTCCGACCTCGCCGGGCTCGACATCGCCTGGCGCAACCGGCAGCGCCTCGCGCCCACGCGCGATCCGCGCGCCCGCTACGTGGAGATCGCCGACCGGCTGTGCGAGCAGGGCCGCTTCGGGCAGAAGACCGGGGCGGGCTGGTACCGGTACGAGCCGGGCGCGCGGCGCGGCACGCCGGACCCGGAAGTGCGAGCGATGATCGAGGAGCACTCGAAGAGGAAGGGCATCGCGCGGCGGCCGTTCACGCGCGAGGAGATCCAGTGGCGCGCGCTCGCCACGATGGTGAACGAAGCGGCGCTGCTCCTGGGGGAAGGCGTCGCGCAGCGCCCCTCGGACGTGGATCTCGTGCTCGTGAACGGCTACGGTTTTCCGAAGCACGAAGGCGGCCCGCTCTTCTGGGCGAGCCGGCAGGACCGCGCGCGCCTCGAGCGCGAGCTCGATGCCCTCGGGCAGGCGACGGGGCACGGCTTCCAGCGCGGCGACATCGACGCGGCGCTCGCGCTGCCATTCAGGGGTTGAGCCATGGCTTCTCGTGCGGTCGGCATCGGCATCGGCGTGGTGATCGTGGCGGCGATCGGCGCCGGCGCCTACTACTGGTGGCAGCAGCAGTCGCGGCCGCCGTCCCTGCCGCCGCCGACAGCGGCGCAGTCGCCCGCACCGGCGCCCACGGGGCCGAAGCATCCGCTGCCCACCGAGGCCGCGGCGCCGCTGCCCACGCTCAACGAGAGCGACGCGGCGATGAACGAGGCGCTTGCGTCGCTGCTCGGCAACCAGGCCGTGCAGCGCTTCCTGAACGTCGACGGCATCGTGCGCCGCATCGTCGCGACCGTGGACAACCTGCCGCGCGAGACCCTGGCGACGCGGCTCAATCCCGTGAAGCCCGTCGGCGGCGCGTTCGTGACGCGCGGGCCCGAAGGCAGCCTCACCATCGCGCCCGAGAACGCGCAGCGCTACACGCCGCTCGTGCGGCTCATGGAGCAGGTGGACACGAAGAAGGCGGTCGCGCTCTACGTGCGCTTCTATCCGCTCTTCCAGCAGGCGTACGAGGAGCTGGGCTACCCGGGCCGCTACTTCAACGACCGCCTCGTGGAGGCGATCGACAACATGCTCGATGCGCCCGAGCCCGACAAGCCCGTCGCGCTCGTGGTGCCGCACGTGCTGTACGAATACCAGGACCCCGAGATCGAGAGCCGCTCGGCGGGGCAGAAGGTGCTCGTGCGCATCGGCCGCTCGAACGAGGCGGTGGTCAAGGCGAAGCTGCGCGAGCTGCGGCAGGAAGTCGTCGCCGGCGCCGCGAAACGCTGATCGCGGCACGATGCCGGCGGCCGCGAGCGACGTCGTCATCGTCGGCGCGGGGCTCGCGGGGCTCGCATGCGGCGTGGCCCTCGCCGACCGCGGTTTGGCGGTCACCGTGCTCGAGCGCGATGCGCAGGCCGGCGGGCGCGCGCGCAGCTGGGTCGACGCGGCGACCGGCGACACCATCGACATCGGCCCGCACATCGTCCACAGCGAGTACCGCAACTTCCCGGCGCTGCTCGAGCGCCTCGGCACGCGCAGCCGCATCGCCTGGCACCGCGACAAGCTGATCACGATCGTGACGCGCCCGCGCGTGACCGAGCTGCGCCACCGGCCGCTCACCCCGCCATTGAGCCTGCTGCCCGACCTCGTGGGCGCCCCCGGCCTGAACCTGCGCGACCTGCTGTCGAACACGCCGCCCACGTGGCGCGCGATGATGTTCGGCGAGGACCAGGTGCCCGGGCTCGATGCGATTGCCGCGGCGGATTTCCTGCGCGCGCTCGGGACGACGGAGCCGATGATCGACTGGTTCTACCGCTTCGCGGCCATGACGGTGATGAACGTGCCGCTCGAGCGCTGCTCGACGGCGGCCCTCATGCGCGTGCATTCGCAGCTCATCGGGCATCGCGGCATCCACTTCGGCTTTCCCGCTGTCGGCCTGGCGCAGCTCTATGCGCCGCAGGCGGTGCGCGCGATCGAATCGGCCGGAGGGCGCGTGCTGCTGCGCTCGCACGTGGCCGCGACCAGGCACTCGCCCGAATGCCACGTCGCGAGGCTCGCCGACGGTACCGAGCTTTCGGGGCGCCAATGCGTCTTCGCCGTCCCGCCGAAGGAGCTCGAGGCGCTGCAGCCCGCGCTCGCGCACACCGATTTCGAGCCCAGCCCGTACGTGAGCCTGTATCTCTGGTTCGATCGCAAGCTCACGCGCGAGCGCTTCTGGGCGCTGCCCTGGTCGCCCACGCGCATGAACTACGACTTCTACGACCTCTCGAACATTCGCGAGGGATGGGATGCACGCCCGTCCGTCACGGCGAGCAACATCATCTACAGCCACGCAACGCAGGAGCTGGACGACAGCGCCCTGGTCGAGGCCACCGTGCGCGAGATCGCGGAATTCCTCCCCGAGGCAGCGCAGGCGAAGGTGACGCACGCCTCGGTGCACCGCATCCCGATGGCGATCGTCTGCCCGACGACGGGCAGCGAGTCGAAGCGTCCTGCGGCACGCACGCGGCTCGCCGGCGTGCACCTCGCGGGGGACTGGACGCGCACGCGCATGCCCTCGTCGATGGAGAGCGCGGTGTGCTCCGGTTTCCTAGCGGCCGAGGCGGTGCTCGCGGATCTCGGCCGGCGCGAATCGATCGCGCTCGAGACGCGGCCCAACGACGGCCTCGCGGGGCTCGTGCAGCGCGTGGCGCGGTGGCGCCGGTGCCGCGCGCGTTGACGTAAACTCGGATCGAAACCATCCGTCCGGGAGCCGCCATGCACGTATTCGACAACCACATCGCCGGCGAGCGCGTCCCGCCCGCCGACGGCCGCCGCTTCGCTTCGATCAATCCCACCACGGGGAAGGTGTGGGGCGAGTTCGCCGAATCGAATCGCGACGACGTCGATGGCGCCGTGCGCGCCGCGCAGGCGGCCTTCACCGGCCCGTGGTCGAAGCTCTCGCCCACGCGGCGCGGCCGCCTCATGATGGCGTGGGGCGATCGCATCGCGGACAACGCCGAGGCGATCGCGGCCATGGAGTCGCAGCAGAACGGCAAGCTGATCGCCGAGATGCGCGCGCAGGCGCGCGTGGTGAAGGATTTCCTGTATTACTTCGGCGGCCTCGCGGACAAGATCGAGGGCCGCGTGATCCCGCTCGACCGCCAGAGCGTGCTCAACTACACGCTGCGCGAGCCGCTCGGGGTCGTGGGCGTCATCGTGCCGTGGAATTCGCCGACCTTCCTCACGATCATGAGCGTGTCGCCGGCGCTCGCGGCGGGCAACACGATCGTCATCAAGCCCTCGGAAGTGACCTCCGCATCCGCCTTCGAGCTGGCGCGCCTCGCCGAGGAAGCCGGCATCCCGCCGGGCGTGATCAACGTGGTGACCGGCGGACGCGCCGCCGGCGAGGCGCTCGTCGAGCACGACGGCGTGGCGAAGATCTCGTTCACCGGCAGCGAGGCGGGCGGCAAGGCGATCGCGGCCAGGGCGGGCGCGCGGCTCGCGGGCTGCACGCTCGAGCTGGGCGGCAAGAGCCCGAACATCGTCTTCGCGGACGCGAACCTGGACCAGGCGGAGGCGGGCGTGCTCGCCGGCATCTTCGCCGCGGCCGGACAGACCTGCGTGGCCGGCTCACGCGCTTTCGTGCACGAGAGCGTCTACGACGAGATGCAGCGCCGGCTCGTCGAGAGGGCGAGGAGGATCAAGCTGGGGGACCCGTTGCTCGCCGAGACGCAGATGGGCCCGGTCGCTACACAGGCGCAACTGCAGAAGGACGAGCAGATGGTGCAGCGCGCGCTCGCCGAGGGCGCGGAGCTGCTCTGCGGCGGTGAGCGGGCGAAGCTTTCGGGCTTCGAGGAAGGGCTCTTCTACAAGCCCACGATCCTGCATCGCGCGCCGGCCGCGAGCCAGATCATGAACGAGGAGGTCTTCGGCCCCGTGCTGGCGCTCACGCCCTTCCGCGACGACGAGGAGGCGCTGCGCGTGGCCAACGCGACGCGCTTCGGGCTCGCCGCGGGCCTCTGGACGCGCGACGTGCGGCGCGCGCACACGATGGCTCGGCGGCTGCAGGCCGGTACCGTGTGGATCAACACCTATCGCGCGCTCACGTTCAACTCGCCCTTCGGCGGCTACAAGAACAGCGGCCTCGGGCGCGCCAACGGCATGGAATCCATCGAGCAGTACCTGCAGACCAAGAGCGTGTGGTGCGAGCTGAGCGAGGAGGTGCAGGATCCGTTCGTGCTGCGGACTTGAAGAAAAGCGCAAGACCGGGTTGAAAGAGGGACAAACGCTCAACTCCGTTTTCCGCCTTTACTTCGCGAAGACCTGGGAGCGGTCGGCGAACGCCTTGAACTCGAGCGCGTTGCCCGACGGATCGAGGAAGAACATCGTCGCCTGCTCGCCCACCTGCCCCTGGAAGCGGACGTAGGGCTCGATCACGAACGTCGTCCCCGCGGCCTTCAGCCGGTCGGCGAGCCGCTGCCACTCGTCCAGGGTGAGGATGGCGCCGAAGTGGCGCACCGGCACGTTATGCTCGTCCACGGAGCTCGTCGCGCGATGCCCCACCTCGCCGGGCGCGAGATGCGCGACGATCTGGTGGCCGTAGAAGTCG
>DASTGG010000396.1:0-19258 GCA_035719385.1 Usitatibacter sp. | reverse complement strand
ACCTGCGCGCGGATGGTGAGGTCGCCGTCGGCGAGGTCGCCCATCTCGTTCAGCAGCCGCAGAATGGCTTCCTGGTTGCGCTTGTTTTCCGCCTCGGCCTCCGCCGCGCGGCGCCGCGTGTCGGCGAGGAACACGATGGCGGTGAGCGCGAGGCCCACGACCACGAGGATCGACAGCACGATCACCGCGATCAGGGTGCCCACCGGCTTCTGCGCCTGCAGGCCTTCCTGCAGCTTCGCCACGCCCGTCTGCAGCTGCTCGCTCGAGGTCACGAGGCGCGCGCCGGCCTGCCGGGCCGACACGAGCTTCTGCAGCTCGCGCAGGATCGGGCCCACGTTCTGCTCGAAGCCCGTGAACTGCTTCTTCAGCTCCGCGAGCTTCTGGCGCGTCTCCGCATCGCGCAGCGCCGCGAGCCCCAGGCTCTCGTTGCCCGCTTCCAGCGCGCGAATGAGGTCGCGCAGGTCGTTGGTGTCCTTGCCGATCAGGAACGGGACTTCCGGATCGATCGTTTCGGAGCCGAGGATCTCCGCCGAGCCGCGGCCCAGGCGCTCGGCAAGGAACGTCATGCGGCTCGCGCGCAGCACCTGGCCGGGCGTCGAGCCCGTCTGCCCCATCAAGCTCGTGAGCTCCTGTGACAGCGTCGCCATCTCGTCGGCGCCGACGCGCAGCTGCGAGATGTTCTTCGACAGGGCCACGAGGTCCTTCTGCGCGGCGAGAATGGCCGAGGCGGAGGCCTGGCTGTCCGGCCAGCGCTTGACCAGGTCGTTCAGCGTGCTGGTCATCTCCGCGCTCGTCGCGGCGGAGGGCAGGTCGACGCCGAATGCCGTGCCGCCCTTCTGCAGCGTATTCAGGTACGACGCGAACTGGTCGCGGCTGTCCTGCAGCTGCGCGAACGCGCCCGGCTGGCCGCGCGCGGCGAGCCCCGAGGCCTTCGCGAGCCGCTGCGTATGGAACTGCATCTGCGACACGATCGTGAGGTACGTGCTGCTGCGCGTGCGCTCGCGCGCGTCGATGTAGACGGCCGCGGCGGTGAGCAGCAGGAGCAGCACGCCGATCGTGCCGAGCAGCTGCATCTGGTAGGTGATCGGCTTGTGCCCGATGAAGGGCATGCGGAACGTGGCGATCGACCAGCCTTCGGAGGACTGGTCCGCGCGCCTGGCATCGGCTGCCGCTCGCGCGGGCGCTCCGGGCCTGGTGGCCGGGCCGCCGGCCGCGGGGATGTTCGTGAGCGTCGACTGCCCGACGGGGCGCGAAGGCGCCTTCGGTTTCGGCGCGCCCAGCCGCTTGAAGAATTCTCCGATGGAAGCTCGGGATTTGACTGCTTGTGCTTTCGCCATGTGCTCTCCCTAGGCGCCGACTTCGAGGAAACGCTGCTCGCGCACGAGCGCGGGCAGGTCCAGTTCCAGCCAACGGGTCCCGCCGGCATCCGCGTAGACGCCGCCCACCCAGGCAGCGGCGTTCGCGGGGCGCGGCGCGACGTTGAATTGCTCGGGGTTGCGCAGCCCGAGCATGCGCGATACCAGCAGGCCCGCGCCGCCCACGAGACGGTCGGACACGAGGATCACGCGACGCTCCATGCCGGAGGTGATCGGGTCCCCGCCCTGGAACGCTGAGAAATCGATGAGGCCGTAGAGGTTGCCGCGCACGTTCGCCACGCCGCGGAACCACGAATGCGTGAGGGGGACCGGCAAGGCCTGCGGCACCGGGATCACCTCGCTCACCTGGTGCAGCGCCACGAACCAGTTGTCGGCGCCGACCTGGAATCCCAGCTTCGACGACAGCGCCGTGCGCGATGTCGCGGCGGTGCGCAGCCGCTCCGCCACGGAGAGCTGGAATTCGCGCAGACCGGTGCGTCGGCCCATGGGCGTGCGTCCTCGCCTATCCCAGCGCCTTGATCTTCTCGAGCAGCTCGCTCTCGGAGACCGGCTTGGTCACGTAATCCTTCGCACCCTGGCGCAGGCCCCAGATCTTGTCCGTCTCCTGGTCCTTGGTGGTGCAGATGATCACGGGGATGTGCTTCGTCTTTTCCTCGCGCGTGATGGCGCGCGTGGCCTGGAAGCCGTTGAGCCCCGGCATCACCACGTCCATCAGGATGAGGTCGGGCTGGTCCCTCTTGGCGCGCTCGATGGCCGCCTCGCCGCTGTCCACGAGCAGCACCTCGTAGCCGCGCTTCTTCAGCAGCCCGTCCATGAACGCGCGCTCGGTGGGCGAATCGTCCACCACCATGATTTTCTTGATAGGCATCTCAGGTCACTCCTGGTCTTCTGGTTGTGGCTTCAGGCGGCGCTGCGCTGCGCGAGGTGCGCTTCCACCGCCTTGAGCAGGCTTTCCTTGGTAAAGGGCTTCGTGAGGTATTCGTCCGAGCCGACCATGCGTCCGCGCGCGCGGTCGAAGAGGCTGTCCTTCGACGACAACATGATGACCGGCGTGTCGTGGTACTTGCCGTTCTTCTTGATGAGCGCGCACGTCTGGTAGCCGTCGAGGCGCGGCATCATGATGTCGCAGAAGATGAGGTCGGGCTGGTGGTCGGCGATCTTGGCGAGGGCGTCGAACCCGTTCTCCGCGAGGATGACCTGGCAGCCGGCCTGCATGAGGAAGATCTCCGCGCTGCGCCGGATCGTGTTGCTGTCATCGATGACCATCACGCGTACGCCCGTGAGGCTCTTGGAGTCCGCCACGATTACCTCGTAGTTATCGGCCGGGCGCGGGAATCGCCGCGAAACGCTCGGCGCCACGCCGGGAGGCACGCATCCCTGAGCCGTGCCTCGGCCGCTATTTATCCGTGCTGGAGATTATGCCCTTTGTCCAACCGAAACAAGCGCTAAGTTCACACTTTTGAAGCCATTTGGGAGGATATGGGCCGAATGGAACAGGGCCTCAGAACTCCACCATTTCGAAATCGTCCTTGCGCGCCCCGCACTCCGGGCAGCACCACCCGGCCGGGATGTCTTCCCAGCGCGTGCCCGGCGCGATTCCGTCCTCGGGCCATCCCTCCGCCTCGTCGTAGATGAACCCGCAGGCGAGGCATCGCCAGGTCTTGTACGGGGCAGGTGCGGGCGCGCTGTTGGGCATAGGCGAAAACGGGTGCGGTGGGTAGAATGCATGAACGCGCGCCTCGCGGGACGACTCCCGGGCGGTCGCGCGGCCGAGGGCGGATTTCAAGTGTAATCCCTCGCCAGGCCCTCGACCCCCCCTCGCAATGACCGATCCCGTCCCGAACCTTCCCGCCGTCCTGACCTTCGCTGCGAGCGATCCCACGAGCGGGGCCGGCATCCAGGCGGACCTGCTCGCGCTCGCCAGCATGGGGTGCTACCCGCTGTCGGTGATCACCGCGATCACGGTCCAGGACACGGCCGGCGTCGAGTCCTTCCTGCCCATCGATCCGGACTGGGTGGCCGACCAGGCGCGCTGCATCCTCGAGGACATGCCGGTGGCCGCCTTCAAGATGGGCATGCTCGGCTCCACGGAGATCGTCACCGTCGTGGCGGAAGTGGTCTCGGACTACCCGGACGTGCCGCTGGTGCTCGATCCCGTGCTCGCCTCCGGCCGCGGCGACGAGTTCGCGAGCGAGGACATGGTGGCGGCGATCCGCGAGCTGCTCGTGCCGCAGAGCACGCTTGTCACGCCCAACATTCCCGAGCTTCGCCGCCTGGCGGGCGAGGAGGACAACGAGGACGCCGGCATCGCCGAATGCGCGCAGAAGCTGATCGACAGCGGCTGCGAATACGTGCTCGTCACCGGGACCCACGACTCCACGCCCGACGTGGTGAATACGCTCTACCACCGCGGCGGCGTGCTTCGTTCCGACACCTGGCAGCGGCTGCCGGGCAGCTATCACGGCTCCGGCTGCACGCTCGCCGCGGCGCTCGCGGCGAACCTCGCCCGCGGCCTGGACATCGGCGACGCGGTGTACGAGGCGCAGGACTACACGTGGCAGGCCCTCTCGCACGCCTTCCGGCCGGGCATGGGACAGTACCTTCCCGACCGCCTCTTCTGGGCACGCGAGGCGCTGCAGGAAAACTCCGAAGAGTGAGCGTGAGCCGTGCCGCCGTTCCCCTTCGCGGGTTGTACGCCATCACGCCCGAGTCGGCCGATACCGCGGCGCTCCTCTCGCGCGTGGCGGCGTGTCTTGCCGGCGGCGCCGCCGTCGTGCAGTACCGCGCGAAGGACCTGCCCCGGGAAGCGATGCAGGAGCAGGCGAGCGCCGTCACGCGGCTTTGCCGCGAGCATGGCGCGCTGTGCATCGTGAACGACGATGCCGCCCTCGCGCGCGTCGTGGGCGCGCACGGCGTGCACCTGGGCCGCGACGATGCGAGCGTGCAGGCCGTGCGCCGCGAGTGGCGCGACGGCGTCATCGGCGTGTCGTGCTATGCCGAGCCCGGCCGGGCGCGCGAAGGCGCCGCAGCGGGCGCGGACTACGTCGCCATCGGCAGCGTCTTCCCTTCGCCCACGAAGCCGCATGCCGTGCGCGCGCCCCTGCACCTGCTGCGCGAGGCGGCCGAGCTCTCCGGCCTGCCCGTCGTGGCCATCGGCGGGATCACGCTCGCCAATGCGCCGGGCGCCATCGATGCCGGCGCCGACATGGTGGCCGTGATCTCGGCGCTGTTCGATGCGCCGGACGTCGAAGCCGCCGCCCGCGCGTTCACCCGATTGTTCCAAGCACCCCATCCCGGAGCCTTGCATGTACGACCGTAGCCGCGAGCTGTTCGAGCGATCGCAGAAGCTGATTCCCGGCGGCGTGAATTCCCCGGTGCGCGCCTTCCGCGCCGTGGGGGGCACGCCGGTGTTCTTCCGCGAAGGCCGCGGCGCACGGCTCGTGGACGAGGATGGCCGCCAGTACATCGATTACGTGGGCTCCTGGGGCCCGCTGATCCTCGGGCACGCCGATCCCGAGGTGCTGGATGCGGTGGCGAAGGCCGCGGCGCGCGGGCTCTCGTTCGGCGCGCCCACGGCCCTCGAGCTCGAGATGGCCGAGCTGATCACCTCGACGCTTCCCTCCGTCGAGCAGGTGAGGCTGGTGAGCTCCGGGACCGAGGCGGTGATGAGCGCGCTGCGCCTGGCGCGCGGCTTCACGGGGCGCAAGGTGATCGTGAAGTTCGAGGGGTGCTATCACGGGCACAGCGACTTCCTGCTGGTGAAGGCGGGCTCGGGCGCGCTCACCTTCGGCAACCCCACCTCGGCCGGCGTGCCCGAGGAGCTCACGGCGCACACGCTGGTGCTCGACTACAACGATCCGCAGCAGCTCACGGACGCGTTTGCCCGCTACGGCGCGGACATCGCGGCGGTGGTGCTGGAGCCGGTGGCCGGCAACATGAACTTCGTGCGGCCCTCCATGGAGTTCCATCGCACGCTGCGCGACCTGTGCACGAAGCACGGGGCCGTGCTGATCTTCGACGAGGTGATGACCGGATTCCGCGTCGGGCCGAAATGCGCGCAGGGCGTGTTCGGCATCACGCCGGACCTGACCACCCTCGGCAAGGTGATCGGCGGCGGCATGCCGGTGGGCGCGTTCGGCGGCCGGCGCGACATCATGCAGAAGCTCGCTCCGGTGGGGCCGGTCTACCAGGCGGGAACGCTTTCGGGCAATCCCGTTGCCGTGACTGCGGGCCTCGCCACGCTGCGCCGCGTGCTGCAGCCGGGTTTCTTCGAGCATCTCGGAAAGACCACGGCTTCTCTCGTCGAAGGGCTCTGCCGCGAGGCGAAGGCGGCGGGCGTGCCGTTCAGCGGCGACAGCCTCGGCGGCATGTTCGGCTTGTTCTTCCGCGCGCAGGCGCCGAAGTCGTTCGGGGAAGTGATGGAGTCGGACCGCGAAGCCTTCAACCGCTTCTTCCACGCGATGCTCGAGCGCGGCGTGTACCTCGCGCCCTCCGCGTACGAAGCGGGATTCGTCTCCGCGGTCCACACCGACGCGGACATCGCCGCGACGGTCGCTGCGGCGCGCGAGGCGTTCGCGCGCGCGCGTTCGGCCTAGCGCAGGCCCGACATGTATTCGGACAGCGCCTTCATGTCGTTCTCGTTCAGGCGCGAAGCGATCGCGCCCATGACCGGGCTCGGGCGGGCGCCGGCCGCGTAGGCCTTCAACCAGCCCAACGTGAGGTCGGGCCACTGGCCTGCCAGCCGGGGAAACTGCGCCGGAATGCCATGTCCGGCGGCGCCGTGGCAGCCCGCGCACGCCGGCACGCCGACCTGCTTGATGCCGCCGCGCCAGATCTCCTGGCCGCGCTGCGCGAGGGCCTTGTCGTGGGCGGCCTGCGGGGCGGGCTTCTGCGATTCGAAATACGCCGCCACGGCCTGCATGTCCTCGGGCGAGAGCGGCGATGCCATGCCCTGCATGATCGGGCTGGGGCGCGTCCCGGACTTGAATGCATTGAGCTGCGCGACGATGTACGACGCATGCTGCCCGGCGAGCCGCGGGTTGGCGGGCACGACGCTGTTGCCGTCCGGCGCGTGGCAAGCGGCGCATACCGTGGTCGCGATCTGCTTGCCGCGCTCCATGTCCGGCTTCGCGGGGGCTTCCGCGGCCGCTGCGGCGATGCTTGCGTAGACTAGCGCCATGAAGCCGGCAAAGACGGGCAGTGCTCGCATTCAGAAACCTCGCGACAAGGACGACGATGGAGGGAAAGCTCGCAATTTTACCGTAGCGCGGCCGCGAGCCGCCACCGGTGCAGCGGCGAGCAATGCGTTTCCGCTCGCACGCGCCGTTTTCGCCGCATCCGTGCACGATCCCGGCAAGCTTCCGCCGCCGGGGCCGCCGGAAATCGCCTTCGCGGGCCGGTCGAACGCGGGCAAGTCCAGCGCCATCAACACGCTCGCGGGGCGGCGGCGGCTCGCCTTCGTGAGCAAGACGCCGGGACGCACGCAGCTCATCAATTTCTTCGACCTCGACGGGCGGGCGTTCCTCGTGGACTTGCCGGGATATGGCTATGCCGGTGTTCCCCTCGAGGTGCGCGCGCATTGGAAGGAGCTTGTGGGCACTTACATTGCGGACCGCCCGTCGCTCGCGGCGGTCGTCGTGGTGATGGACATCCGCCACCCGCTCACGCCGCTCGACCTGACGCTCCTCGAGTGGCTGCGCGAGGCCGGCCGGCGGGCGCATATCCTCCTCACCAAGGCGGACAAGCTGTCCCGGCAGGCCGCCCAGGCCACGCTGGCGAAGGTAAGGCGGGATCTGGACCGGATCTATCCCGGCGCCACCGTGCAGTTGTTTTCGAGCCTGAAGCGCGATGGCGTGGAAGAGGCCGCCAGCACCCTCGGCGCGCTGGCGGCCGCAAAAAACAAAGCCCCGGCTAAAGGGGAGTAAAGCCGGGGCCAAAAAAGCCTTAATTGGGATTAAGGCACCCGCTCAGGGAGGAGAAGCGGGGAAGGGCGTTGCCCTTCAGCCCATAGGAGCGCCAGCCCCATGCTAAAGTTCCCTGCACTTTTCGCGATCCCGAAATGACTTCCATCCTCGGCCGCTTCCCCGAGCGGCGCATGCGGCGCTCCCGCCGCGACGACTTCTCCCGCCGGCTGGTGCGCGAGTCGCGCCTCACGCCGGACGACCTCATCCTTCCCGTGTTCGTGCTCGAGGGCGAGCGCAATGTCGAGCCCGTCGCCTCGATGCCGCGGGTCTTCCGGCGCTCCATCGACGAGTTGCTCAAAGTGGTAGAGCAAGCGCTCACGTTGGGGATTCCGGCGCTGGCGCTCTTCCCCGTGGTGCCCGCGAACCTCAAGACCGCCGGGGCCGAGGAAGCCTTCAATCCGAAGGGCCTGGTGCCGCGCACCGTCCGCGAGATCAAGAAGCGCTTCCCGGAGATGGGCGTCATCACCGACATCGCCCTCGATCCCTACACCATCCACGGGCAGGACGGGCTCGTGGATGAGGACAGCGGCTACGTCGTCAACGACGAGACGCTCGAGGTGCTGGCAAGGCAGGCGGTAAGCCACGCCGAGGCGGGCGTGGACATCGTGGCGCCCTCGGACATGATGGACGGGCGCATCGGCTTCATCCGCAAGGCGCTCGACGACGGCAAGCACATCCACGTGCGCGTGCTCGCCTACGCGGCGAAGTACGCGTCGGCTTTCTACGGCCCGTTCCGGGATGCCGTGGGCTCCGGTGCGAGCCTCGGCAAGGGCGACAAGAAGACCTACCAGATGGACCCGGGCAACAGCGATGAGGCGCTGCACGAAGTGGCGCTCGACCTCGCCGAGGGCGCCGACTACGTCATGGTGAAGCCCGGCATGCCGTACCTGGACATCGTGCGGCGCGTGAAGGAGCGCTTCGAGGTGCCGACGTTCGTCTACCAGGTGAGCGGCGAATACGCGATGCTCAATGCCGCGGCCGAACGCGGCTGGCTCGACGGCGAAGCGGTCATGATGGAATCGCTGCTCGCCTTCAAGCGCGCCGGCGCCGACGCGATCCTCACCTACTTCGCGATGGACGCGGCGCAGCGGTTGCGCGAAGGCCGCTAGCCCGGCTTGCCGAGCAGCGCCTCGACGTCCGGGAGCCGCGCGCGCTGCGGATCCTCTCCCCGGGCGCGCGCCGACGAGCGCTCGTCGTCCACGGTCAGCACCGTCATCGTGACCGGAATGTCGTCGACCTCGATGCGGACCTGCGGCACGTCGGAGGACAGGTCGCCGCGGCGCAGGCGCTTCGCGCCTTCCTCGAACCGGATGTGGCGGTTCAGCAGGAACATCGTGAGCGCCTTCGGGTCGTCGGTGAAGAGCTGCAGGTTCACGTCGGAATACTGCCCCGCCGTCCCGTTGAGCACCGAGCCCACGAGGGCAGGGCGGAACACCGCGAAGTCGCGCATCACGCGCGCGGCGACCTCGCGCAGCCGCCGCAGGTGCGCGGCCTGGTCGTCCTTCTGGTAGAGGCTCTGGTACTCGCGCAGCGCCGCCTCGATCTCGTCGTTGTCCGGCAGCAGGTTCGCATCCGCGAGCCCGGCCTGCCGAGCGGCCTTCATCTTCGCGGTGCCGTAGTCGGCGATGCCGTCCTCGGCCATCATGCGCGCGGCGATGTAGGCGATGCGAAGCCGCAGGTTGGCGTCGCGGCGCGAGCGTGCCTTGGCCATGCTCAGAAGATCTGGCTCTTCACGTCGTCGCTCGGCCGTGTCGCGTCCCGGGCGAAGGACGTGTCGTCGCCCACGGGCGGCTGCGACTCCTGGTAGAAATATTCGAGCACGCGGCCGGGCCCGCCGGCCGGGTCGCGCAGCCCCGTGGCCGGATTGATGTTCACGGCCACCACGCCGGAAGGCGGCGTGAGCTCGGTTTCCGGCACCCCCTTCAGCACCTTGCCCGCGTACGCCATCCAGATGGGCAGCGCCGCCGCACCACCGGTTTCGTTGTTGCCGAGATTGCCGGGCGTGTCGAAGCCGATCCAAGACACGCCGACGAGCCGCCCGTTGAAGCCGCAGAACCACGCGTCCACGTGGTCGTTCGTCGTGCCCGTCTTCCCCGCCAGGTCCTGCCGGCCGAGCGCCATGGCCTTGGCCGCCGTCCCGTAGCGCACCACGTCGCGCATCAGCGTGGTCATGATGAAGGCGTTGCGCTCGTCGATCACGCGCTCGGCATCGACGCCCGCGGTCTCGGGCTTTGCCGCATAGAGCGTCTGGCCGCGGTTGTCCTCGACGCGTTCGATGAACCACGGCTTCACGCGATAGCCGCCGTTGGCGAAGACCGCGTACGCCGCGGCCATCTGCAGCGGCGTGGCGTTGCCCGCGCCCAGCGCCATCGTGAGGTACGCCGGATGCATCTTCGGATCGAACCCGAAGCGCTGGATGTAATCCTGCGCGTAGCCGGGGCCGATCGCCTGCAGCAGGCGAATCGAGATCATGTTCTTCGACTTCGCGAGCGCCGTGCGCAACCGCATGGGGCCCTCGAACTTGCCGTCGTAGTTGTGGGGCTCCCAGAGCTGGCCCCCGGTCTTGGCCGCATCGATCACGAATGGCGCGTCGTTGAGGACGGTGGCCGGCGTGAATCCCTTCTCCAGCGCCGCCGAATAGATGAACGGCTTGAAGCTCGAGCCCGGCTGGCGCCACGCCTGCGTGACGTGGTTGAACTTGTTGGCGTTGAAATCGAAGCCGCCGGCGAGCGAGAGCATCGCGCCGTTGGCCGGGTCCAGCGAGACGAAGGCCGACTCCGCCTTGGGCAGCTGGGCGATGCTCCAACCGCCCTTTTCGGCCTGCAGGCGGACGATGGAGCCGCGGCGGATCATGCGGTCCGGGTTCTTGTCCACGAGCGCGCGCGCCACGAACTTGAGGCCCTCGGGGCCGATGGTCACCTCGTCGCCGCGGCGCATCACGGCCTTCACCTGGTGCGGCGCAGCCTGCACCACGATGGCCGGCACCAGCTCGCCGAGCGTCTCGTGGTCCTGCAGCCCCTCCTCGATCGCCTCGTCGATATCGTCCTCGCCCGACGCCGGAAGGTCGACGAATCCCTCGGGGCCGCGGTAGCCGTGCCGGCGGTCGTAGTCGAGCAGGCCCTGGCGAAGCGCCGTGTTGGCCGCTTCCTGGTCCTTGCGCCGGATCGTCGTGTGCACGCGCAGGCCGCTCACGTAGCCGGATTCGCCGAACTGCTCGATCACCGCCGCCCGCGCCATCTCCGCGACGTAATCGGCGCGGAACGCGAAGACCTCATGCTGGCTCGGGTTGAGGCGCAGCGGCTCCGCGAGCGCCTTCTTGTACTGGTCGTTCGCAAGCCAGCCTACCTCGTTCATCCGCCGCAGCACGTAGCGCTGGCGCTCCTGCGCCCGCTTCACGTTGGCGAAGGGGTTCGCGCGCGAGGGTGCCTGCGGCAGGCCCGCCAGCATGGCCGCCTCCGCCGGCGTGAGGTCCGTGAGGCTCTTGCCGAAATAGACGTTGGCGGCCGAGCCGAAGCCGTAGGCGCGGTTGCCGAGGAAGATCTGGTTGATATAGAGCTCGAGGATCTGGTCCTTCGTGAGGTTGGCCTCGATCTTGAAGGCGAGCAGGACCTCGGAGAGCTTGCGCGCGAACGTCTTTTCCCGCGTGAGGAAGAAGGTCCGCGCGACCTGCATGGTGATGGTGCTCGCGCCCTCGCGCTTGCCCTGCGAGCGCACGTTCGCCATGGCGGCCCGCGCCACGCCCATGTAATCGACGCCCCCGTGCTGGTAGAACCGGTCGTCCTCGGCGGCGAGGATCGCCGCCTTCACCACCTGCGGGACATTCTGGATCTTCACGATTTCCCGCTTCTCCTCGCCGAACTCGCCGATGAGGTCGCCCTCGGCGCTGTAGACGCGCAGCGGGATCTTGGGGCGGTAGTCCGTGAGCACCTGCAGGCTCGGCAGGTTCGGCCACAGCAGCACGACTGTAAGCGCTCCCACACCTGCCGTAACCAGCGCAAGCGATACGAAAATCAGGGCGGGATAGAACCACCAACGGGAGGTCATCGGGCAGGCTGGGCGGGGGCGCGGCCGGGGGCGCGGCCGGCAGGGTCAAGTACCGAGGCCATTATAGTCGGGATGGCGGCTTGCGGCCCTTCCGTGGATTTGCTTTACAGGCCTAGTACTTGTTGCTAGCATCTAAAGTAGATTCTCTGTTTGGCTAGCTAACCGCCCACCATGCTTAAAGAAAAATTAGCAGCCCAGTTCGACTTCCTGAAGGCCAAGGCACCGCCCCTGGTCGGCTGCGATATCAGCTCTTCGTCGGTCAAGATGGTGGAGATTGCCGAGGCGGGCCGCAATGTTTACCGCGTCGAGCGCTACGCCATCGAGCCGCTGCCCAAGGACACGGTGGTGGACGGCAACATCGCCAACATCGAGGCCGCGGGCGAGGCGATCAAGCGCGCCCACAAGGCACTCGGTTCCCGCATAAGGAACGTCGCGCTGGCCCTCCCGGCCGCGGCCGTCATCACCAAGAAGGTCATCCTGCCCGGCAACCAGCGCGACGAGGACATGGAAGGCCAGGTGCAGAGCGAGGCCAACCAGTACATCCCGTTCTCGCTCGACGAGGTGAACCTCGACTTCCAGGTGCTGGGGCCCGCGCCCTCGGGCGAAGATGAAGTCGAAGTGCTCATCGCGGCCTCGCGCAAGGAGAAGATCGAGGACCGCGTGGCCGCCGCCGAGGCGGCGGGCCTCAAGACGATCGTGATGGACGTCGAGTCGTACGCGGCGCAGACCGCCTTCGAGCTCATCTGCGGCGGCAGCTCCGGCATCTCCGAGGGCGACGTGACGGTCGTCGTGGACATCGGCGCCACGGTCACCCGCGTCTCGGTGGTGCACAACGGCCAGACCGTCTACACGCGTGAGCAGCAGATCGGCGGCAACCTGCTCACCCAGGACATCGCCCGCCAGTTCGACATGCCGGTGGAGGAAGCCGAGGCGGCCAAGCGCGTCGGCAACCTTCCCGAGAACTTCGGCCCCGACGTGCTGCAGCCCTTCAACGAGAAGATCGTCCTCGAGATCCAGCGCGCGCTGCAGTTCTTCTTCACCTCCACCCAGTTCAACAAGGTCGACCACATCCTGCTCACCGGCGGGTGCGCGATGCTCGACGGGCTGGAGGAGATGGTCGCGCAGCGCACCCAGGTCCATACCGTCGTCGCCAATCCCTTCGCGAACATGGCGCTGTCGTCCAAGGTCAAGCCCCGCCAGCTCACCATCGACGCGCCTTCGCTCATGGTCGCGTGCGGCCTCGCCATGCGGAGGTTCGACCCGTCATGATCCGCATCAACCTGCTCCCCCACCGGGAGGAGAAGCGCAAGCGCCGGCAGCAGCAGTTCACCGTCCTCGCGGGAATCGCCGCGATCCTCGGCCTGCTGCTCGCGGGCGGCGTCTGGATGTTCCTCGACAGCCAGGTCTCGCAGCAGCAGGCGAACGTCAACTACATGAAGGGCGAGATCGCCAAGCTGGACAAGGAGATCGAGGAGATCAGGAAGATCCGCGAGGAAACGGCCTCCCTGCTCGCGAAGAAGCAGGTCGTGGAGAACCTGCAGAGCAACCGCTCCGAACCCGTCCAGCTGCTCGACCAGCTGCTGCGCCAGCTGCCCGACGGCGTCTACCTCAAGTCGGTCGCGCAGAAGGGTGCCAAGGTCAACATCGCCGGCTACGCCCAGTCGAACGCGCGCGTCTCGACGCTGATGCGCAACCTGGGCGCCTCGCCGTACCTCGAGAACCCCGAGCTCGTGGAGATCAAGGCGGTGCCCGCGCCCGACAAGTCGGGCAACCGCGTGAACGAGTTCAACATGAACATCTCGATCAAGCGCACCCAGCCCGAGGGCGCGGCGAAGGGCGCCGCGGCGAGGACAGCGGGGGCGGCCAAATGAACATCATCCAGGAGCTGCAGACCCTCGACCCGAAGCAGCCGGGCAACTGGCCGTGGCCCATCAAGCTGGGCGCGATGCTGCTGATCTTCCTGCTCATCCAGGTCGCCGCCTACTTCCTGCTGTGGCAGGCGCAGACCGAGCAGATCGAGAAGGGCCGGCAGGACGTGAACAAGCTCAAGGAGACGTTCCTCGAGAAGAAGAAGCTCGCCATCAACCTCGAGGCCTACAAGCAGCAGCGCGCGGAGATCGAGCAGGCGTTCGGCGCGCTCCTCAAGCAGCTGCCGAACAAGAGCGAGATGGACGCGTTGCTCATCGACATCAACCAGGCCGGCCTCGGCCGCGGCCTGCAGTTCGAGCTGTTCAAGCCGGCGGAGAAGGAGAACCTCACGGAGTTCTACGCCGAGCTGCCCGTCCACATCAAGGTGAGCGGCAACTACCACGACCTGGGCGCGTTCGCGAGCGACGTCGCGAAGATGCCGCGCATCGTGCTGCTCACCGACCTCAAGATCGATCCGCCGAAGGACGGCAACCTCACGATGGAGGCGGTCGCCAAGACCTACCGCTACCTGGACGAGGAAGAGGTCGCGAAGCAACGCGCCGCCGCGAAGAAGCCCACGCCCGGCAAGGCGCCCGGAGCCAAGTGATGAAGCGTCTCCTCCTCCCCATCGCGATCGCGATGCTGGTCGCCGGCTGCAGCTCGGAGCTCGACGACCTGAAGAAGTTCGTGCGCGACTCGGACAAGGGCTTGCCGCGCCGTGTCGATCCGCTGCCGGCCGTGAAGCCCTTCGAGCCGTTCACCTACGAGGGATTCGACCTGCCGGACCCGTTCAAGCCGCGCAAGCTCGCGGCGCCGAAGGAGGGCGCGGGCAGCGGCATCGCGCCCGACCTCAACCGGCGCAAGGAGCCGCTGGAAGCCTTCCCGCTGGAGCAGCTGAAGATGGTCGGCACGCTGCAGCAGGGCAAGGAGATGTACGCACTGGTTCGCGCCGACAAGACGCTCTATCGCGTGAAGAAGGGCAACTACATGGGGCAGAACTTCGGCCTCATCACGGACGTGACCGACAACGACATCAAGCTGAAGTAAATCGTTCAAGACAGCGCTGGCGATTGGGCCGAGCGGCAAAGCGTTTTGCCGCTGCTGGAGGAAGCCGGCAAAGGGGACAAAAAGTGATCACAACCTTCCGCAACCCAACCCGTGGCATCGCGTGCGCGCTGGCTGCGGTCGCGCTTGCGCTGGCGGCCCCGATTTCGTGGGCCCAGGCCGCTGCCAGGAACGCCGTCGAATCGGTCACCTTCTCCGCCATCCAGGGCGGGAAGATCGTCGTGCGCGTGGCGCTCAAGGAGCCTCTCGCCGCGCCGCCGCAAGGCTTCACCGTGACCAACCCGCCGCGCATCGCCATCGACCTGCCGGATACGGCCAACGCCACGGGCCGCAGCCAGATCGAGGCCGGCCAGGGCGACCTGCGCAGCGTCTCGCTCGTGCAGACGGCCAACCGCACGCGCCTGGTCATGAACCTCACGCGAAACCTCGCCTACACGCAGGACGTGCAGGGCAAGGAGCTCGTCGTGACCATCGACGGCTCGCAGGCTGCCGCTTCGTCCGGCGGCGCGGTCGCCACGACGCCGTCGGCGGCCTCGACGTTCGCCGAGGCCCAGCCGGGGCAGACGGTGCGCTACAGCCTGCGCGACGTGGATTTCCGCCGCGGCAACATCGGCGAAGGCCGCGTCGTGGTGGACCTGTCCTCGCCGAACGTCGGCATCGACATCCGCCAGCAGGGGCGCCAGGTGGTCGTGGACTTCCTCAACACGGACGTGCCCCGCAACCTCGTGCGCCGCCTCGACGTCGGCGACTTCGGCACGCCGGTGCGCTTCGTCGACTCCTTCGAGCAGGGCGGCAACGCCCGGATGGTCATCGAGCCGCGCGGCCTGTGGGAGTACTCGGCGTACCAGACGGACACGCAGTTCATCCTCGAGGTGAAACCCGTCAAGGAGGATCCGAACCGCCTCGTGCAGAGCTCCACGCCGGGCTACGCCGGCGAGAAGCTGTCGCTCAACTTCCAGAACGTCGAAGTGCGCGCCGTGCTGCAGGTGATCGCGGACTTCACGGGCCTGAACATCATCACGAGCGACACCGTCGGCGGCAACCTCACGCTGCGCCTGAAGGACGTGCCGTGGGACCAGGCGCTCGACATCATCCTGCAGGCCAAGGGCCTGTCGAAGCGCAAGAACGGCAACGTGGTGCTCATCGCGCCGACCGACGAGCTCGCCGCCAAGGAGAAGCTCGCCCTCGAGGCGCAGGCGGCGGTGTCCGACCTGGAGCCGGTGCGCACCGAGTCCTTCCCGCTCTCGTACGCGAAGGCCGAGGACCTGCAGAAGCTGCTCTCGAACAAGGACCAGAAGATCCTCTCGAAGCGCGGCAGCGCCACGACCGACGAGCGCACCAACACGCTCTTCGTGCAGGACACCGGCGGCCGCCTCGAGGAAGCGCGCCGCCTCGTGCAGCAGCTCGACGTGCCCGTGCGCCAGGTGCTGATCGAGGCGCGCATCGTGATCGCCGACGACAAGTGGGGCCACCAGCTCGGCGCGCGCTTCGGCACGCAGTCGGCGTTCAACTCGAGCAACTACAACTTCGGTGTATCCGGGACTCCGTTCGACACGGTCAATCCGCTCACGAACAACCCCGCCTCGCGCGGATCGGCGACGCTGGCCTATGCGGGGCAGACGCCGCTCGGCTCGCCCAACTTCTTCCCCGGCACGGTCGGCACGGGACTGGTGCCCATCGGCGGCCAGCCCGAGCAGATGAACGTGAACCTGCCGGTCGTCGGCGCCGCCGGCAACCTCGCGCTGTCGATCCTGAACCTCGGCAGCGGCAACCTGGTGAACATCGAGCTTTCGGCGCTCGAGGCTGACAACCGCGGCAAGGTCGTGTCCAGCCCGCGCGTGATCACCGCGGACAAGAAGAAGGCGGTGATCTCGCAGGGTACCGAGATCCCGTACCTGACCGCCTCGGCGAGCGGCGCCACCACCGTGGCCTTCCGCCCGGCGGTGCTCGAGCTCGCGGTGACGCCGCGGATCACCCCGGACGACCGCATCATCATGGACCTCGAGGTGAAGAAGGACTCCCTGGGCCAGCTCATCAACTCCTCGGCCGGACCGGTGCCCACGATCGACACGAAGCGCGTGAACACGCAGGTGCTCGTCGACAACGGCGACACGATCGTGCTCGGCGGCATCTTCGAGCAGACCACGCGCACCACGGTGGACAAGGTGCCCGTGCTCGGCGACATCCCGCTGGTCGGCAACCTCTTCAAGCGCACGGCGAAGCAGGACGACAAGACCGAGCTGCTCATCTTCGTCACGCCGAAGATCGTGAAGGACGCGCTGACGATCCGTTGACGAGCGGCCGAAGCGGTTCCAACGAGGCCCCGGACCCCCGGGGCCTTTTTTCTGGATCGGCGGGGCGCGAGCGCGGCGCCGAAGCGCTTCGCCGGGTGTTCCCGATATGATTACCCGATGGCTCGGGGCAACATTTTCCTGGTGGGCATGATGGGCGCGGGCAAGACGACGCTCGGGCGCGCGCTCGCGCAGCGCCTGCGGCTGCGGTTCGTGGACACGGACAAGGTGATGGTCGGCCGGACGGGCGTGCCGGTGGCGACGATCTTCGAGATCGAGGGCGAGGAGGGATTCCGCCGTCGCGAGTCGGCCGTGCTCGCCGAGATCGCCGCGGCCGACGGGCAGGTCGTCGCCACCGGCGGCGGCGCCATCCTCGCGCGCGAGAACCGCGAGCTCATGCGCCGGCGCGGCACGGTGATCTACCTGCGCGGCAGCGTGGACTGCCTTTGGGAGCGCACGCGGCACGATGCCTCGCGGCCGCTGCTGGCGACGCCCGATCCGCGCGCCACGCTCGCGTCCCTGCTCGAGAAGCGCGAGCCGCTCTACCGCGAGGCGGCGCACGTCATCGTGGACACCGGCGAGCAGAGCGCCACGGCGCTCGTGGGCCGCGTGGTGGCGGCGCTGCGGCAGAACGCGGCGGGGGCCGCCCGATGAGCGCGCGCCTTCTCCGGGTCGATCTCGGCGAGCGCAGCTACCCGATCCACATCGGCGAAGGGCTGATCGACCGGCCCGAGCTGTTCGCGCCGCACATCGCGGGGCGGCGCGCGGCGGTGGTGACGAACGAGACGGTCGCGCCCCTCTACGCCGAACGCGTCGAACGCACGCTGCGCACGGCCGGCGGCGCGGTGCAGCGGATCGTGCTTCCCGATGGAGAGGCCTTCAAGACCTGGGAGAGCCTCGAGCGGATCTACGCGGCGCTGCTCGAGGCGCGCGCCGATCGCCGCACCATGCTCGTGGCGCTCGGCGGCGGCGTGGTCGGCGACATCGCGGGCTTCGCCGCGGCGACGTACCAGCGGGGCATCGCGCACCTGCAAGTCCCGACCACGCTGCTCGCGCAGGTGGACTCGTCGGTCGGCGGCAAGACCGCGATCAACCATCCGCTGGGCAAGAACATGATCGGCGCATTCCACCAGCCGTCCGCGGTCGTGGCCGATACGGGAACGCTCGCGACGCTGCCGCCGCGCGAGCTGGCCGCCGGCCTGGCGGAGGTGGTGAAGTACGGGGCCATCCACGACGCCGCGTTCCTCGGCTGGATCGAGGACAACGCCGGGCGGCTGGTGCGCCGCGAGCCCGCCGCGCTCGCGCAGGCGATCGAACGCAGCTGCGCCATCAAGGCGGAGATCGTCGCCGCCGACGAACGCGAAAGCGGCGTGCGCGCGCTGCTCAATTTCGGCCACACCTTCGGGCATGCGATCGAGTCCGCGGCCGGGTACGGCAACTGGCTCCACGGCGAGGCTGTCGCCACCGGCATGGTGCTCGCCGCGCGCCTCTCGGCGCGGCTCGGCCGCATCACCGATGCGCAAGCGCAGCGCCTTTCCAGGCTGCTCGCAAGCCTCGGGCTGCCGGTGTCGCCCCCGGCCTTTCCGCTCGACACGTGGCTCGAGTTCATGAGCCGCGACAAGAAGAACGAGGGCGGGCGCATCACGCTCGTGCTGCTGGAGGCGCTCGGCCGCGCGGCGGTGGTGCGTGATGCGCCGGAGCCCGTGCTGCGCGAGCTCCTCGCGGCCTAGGGGCCGCCTTCTTCCTTCTGCAGGCGGCGCAGGAAGACGGCCATCTCCTTCGCGGCCTGCTTGTCGCCGCGCCGCTCGGCCGCGGCTATGCCCTGCGCGTACGCTTGCATCGCGGCGGCGCGCTCGCCCGATTCCGCGAGCGCCTTGCCGAGCAGCTTCCACGCCGCCGAGTACGCCGCGTCCTGCGTCACCGCCGCGCGCAAGTGCCCGGCCGCGCGCGATGGATCGCCCGCCTTGAGGTAATGCATCCCGAGGCTGAAGCGCAGCAGCGCGTTGTCCTTGCCCGCGGCGAGCAGCGCCTCGAACTTTTCGACCGGGTCCACGAGCCCACGGTATCATGCCGCCGTCCACTCGGGAGAGAGAGACCACCATGTTGCGCACACTCCGCATCGCCGTGCTGCTGATGCTCGCGGTCGCCTTCGGCGCCGCCGGCGCGGCGGACCGGAACCGCGAGGTTTCCATCGGCCTGCAGGCGGCGATCACCTCGATCGACCCGCACTACCACAACCTTTCGCCGAACAACGGGCTGCTGCTGCACATCTTCGAGCCGCTCATCAAGCGCGACGCGAACATGAAGCTCGTGCCGGCTCTCGCAGCCTCATGGCGCGCGATCGACGACCTCACGTGGGAGTTCAAGCTGCGCAAGGGCGTGAAGTTCCACGACGGATCGCCGTTCACCGCCGAGGACGTCGCCTTCACGCTGAAGCGCGTGCCCAACGTGCCGAACAGTCCCTCCTCCTTCGCGACCTTCACCAAGCCCATCGTGGACGTGAAGATCGTCGATCCCTACACGATCGTCTTCAAGACCGCGACGCCGCACGTGCTGCTTCCGAGCGACATGGCCGCCGTGCTGATCGTCTCCAAGAAGAACGGCGAGAACG
>DASTGG010000395.1:0-2925 GCA_035719385.1 Usitatibacter sp. | reverse complement strand
GCGATCACGAACAAGTCGCCCGTCGTGCGCAACTGGCCGATGGTGGCGGGCATCGACGGCGCGGGCGTCGTGGAGGCGAGCGACTATCCCGCGTGGCGGCCCGGCGACCGCGTGGTGCTGAACGGCTGGGGCGCCGGCGAGAACGTCTGGGGCTGCCTCGCGCAGAAGGCGCGCCTCAAGGGCGAGTGGCTCGTGAAGATTCCCGATCCGCTCACCACGCGCCACGCGGCGGCCATCGGCACGGCGGGTTATACCGCGATGCTCTGCGCGATGGCCCTCGAGCGCCACGGCATCACGAAGGACCGCGGCGACATCCTGGTCACCGGGGCGGCCGGCGGCGTGGGCAGCGTGGCGATCGCGATCATGTCGGGGTGGGGCTATCGCGTCGTGGCCTCGACGGGCCGCCTGAACGAGGCGGACTACCTGCGCTCGCTCGGCGCGGCCGAGGTGATCGACCGCAGCACGCTCTCGGAGCCCGGCAAGCCGCTGCAGAAGGAGCGCTGGGCCGGCGTCATCGATTCGGTCGGCAGCCACACCCTCGCGAACGCTTGCGCGCAAACGCAGCCCAACGGGGTGGTGGCGGCATGCGGGCTCGCCCAGGGCATGGATTTCCCGTCCACGGTGGCGCCGTTCATCCTGCGGGGGGTCACGCTCGCGGGGGTCAACAGCGTCTACGTGCCGAGCGAGATCCGGGCCGATGCGTGGAGCCGGCTCGCCAGGACGCTGGACTTGCGCAAGCTCGAGGCGATGACGGAAGAAATTGCGCTCGCCGACGCAATTGTCGTCGCGCCGAAAATCCTGGCGGGCCAGGTGCGCGGCCGGCTGGTGGTGGACGTGAATCGCCAGCATTAAGCGGCCGGCGGTTGCGCTCGATCAAAGGCGCGCGGCCAGTCGCATGGATGCTCGGCGGAATTGGATCCCCGCCTGCGCGGGGATGACGTCGTCCCGGCGCAGGCCGGGATCCAATTTGCATTGGAGGAGGGCAGATGGGCACCTACAAGGATTTCTACCGCCGCTCGATCGAGGATCCGTCCGGCTTCTGGGCCGAGCAGGCGCGCCTCGTGGACTGGCACAAGCCGTTCACGAAGGTGCTCGACGACTCGAAGCCGCCGTTCCGGCAGTGGTTCGTGGGCGGCGAGACGAACCTCTGCCACAACGCGATCGACCGCCATCTCGCCACGCGCGCGGACCAGGCGGCGCTGGTATGGATCTCCACGGAGGTCGACCAGAAGCGCACCTTCACGTACGCCGAGCTCCACGACGAGGTGAACCGCTTCGCCGCGGTGCTGCAGTCCCATGGCGTCGGCAAGGGCGACCGCGTGCTCATCTACATGCCGATGACGCCGGAAGCCGTGTTCGCGATGCTCGCCACCGTGCGGCTGGGCGCCGTCCACTCCGTGGTCTTCGGCGGGTTCGCGGCGGCGAGCCTCGCCGCCCGCATCGACGATGCGAAGCCCAAGGTGATGGTCACCAGCGACGCGGGCATGCGCATGGGCAAGATGATCGCGCTCAAGCCGCTGGTCGACGAATCGCTGCGCCTCGCGAAGTTCCCGCCGCCGCGCGTCATCGTGTGCGACCGCCGGCTGGACGCGTCGATGAACCTGGTGCCGGGCCGCGACGTCTCGTATGCCGCCGAGCGCGAGAAGCACGCCGGCGCGAAGGTGCCGGTGACCTGGCTCGAGTCGAACGAGCCGTCGTACATCCTCTACACGAGCGGCACGACGGGGCAGCCCAAGGGCGTGCAACGCGACACCGGCAGCTACGCGGTCGCGCTCGCCGCCTCGATGGGCCACATCTTCTGCTCCAGGCCGGGCGAGGCGTACTTCAGCACCTCGGACATCGGCTGGGTGGTGGGCCACTCGTACATCGTCTACGGCCCGCTCATCAACGGCAACACCACGATCATGTACGAGGGCGTGCCCATCCGCCCCGACGCGGGCGTCTGGTGGCGCATCGTGCAGGAATACAGGGTGACGTCGATGTTCACCTCGCCCACGGCGATCCGCGTGCTCAAGAAGCAGGATTCGTCGTGGATGACGCGGTACGACACCTCGTGCCTCAAGTACCTGTTCCTCGCCGGCGAGCCGCTCGACGAGCCCACGGCGCGCTGGGCAGCCGAGTGCCTCCCGCACACCGAGATCGTGGACAACTACTGGCAGACCGAGACCGGCTGGCCGATCCTCACCGCCTGCCCGGGGGTGGAAGACACGCCGCGCAAGTTCGGCTCCCCGTCGTTCGCCGCCTACGGATACCGCATCAAGCTCAAGCACGAGGAGACCGGCAAGGAAGTCGGCCCGAACGAGAAGGGCGTGCTGTGCATCGTGCCGCCGTTGCCTCCGGGGGCGATGACCACCGTGTGGGGCGACGACGAGCGCTACGTCGAGACCTATTACCGGTCGTTCCGCGACGAGATGGTGTACACGACGTTCGACTGGGCGACGCGCGACGAGGACGGCTACTACTTCGTGCTCGGCCGCACCGACGACGTGATCAACGTCGCCGGCCACCGCCTCGGCACGCGCGAGATCGAGGAGGCGGTGCAGTCGCACCCCAACGTGGCGGAGGTCGCGGTGGTCGGCGTGCACGACGCCCTGAAGGGGCAGGTGCCGTTCGCATTCGCGGTCGTGAAGGACGTCTCGAAGACCGCGACGCGCGAGCTCGCCGCGGCGCACGAGAAGGAAATCATGGCCACGGTGGACCGCGAGCTGGGCGCGATCGCGCGGCCCGCGCACGTGTGCTTCGTGACGTTGCTGCCGAAGACGCGCTCCGGCAAGTTGCTGCGGCGCTCGATCCAGGCGCTATGCGAGGGACGCGACCCGGGCGACCTCACGACGATCGAGGACCCGGGCGCGCTGGAGCAGATCCGCAAGGCGGTGGAAGCGACGCGGGTCGCCGCGTAGCCCGGGGACGCACCCCGGGGACGCA
>DASTGG010000394.1:0-9430 GCA_035719385.1 Usitatibacter sp. | reverse complement strand
GGCACGACGCGCACGTCGATGCGGCGCTGCAGCTTGCGGTCACCCAGCCAGGCCGCCACGGTGCCTGTCGCGGCAGCGATGCCGACGACGACGGCGGCGGTCGCGGCGGCCGCCTTCAACCCCTTCAATCCGGCCACCTCGGCGGGGGAAATGAAGCATGATACCGGCCATGCATTCCCACCTGGACGCCACGCCCTCGGCCTGGGTGCGCCGCTGGGCGGCCTGGATCCGCCCGGGCGGCGCGGTGCTCGACGTGGCCTGCGGCACCGGCCGGCATGCCCGGTTCCTGGCGCAGCTCGGCTTCGAGGTCGATGCGGTCGACCGGGACGCGGCACTCTTCGCCGGCCCGCCGCCGAACGTGTCGCTGAGGCAGGCGGACATCGAGGACGGCCCCTGGCCTTACGGCGGGCGCCGTTTCGACGGCATCGTGGTCACCAACTACCTGCACCGCCCGCTCCTGCCCGTGCTCGTGGATGGCCTGGAGCGCGGCGGGCTGCTCGTGTACGAGACCTTCGCCGTGGGCAACGAGCGCTTCGGCAAGCCCTCGAATCCGGCCTTCCTCCTGCAGCCCGGCGAGCTGCTGGAGGCGGTTCGCGGCAAGCTGCGCGTGATCGCCTACGAGGACCTGGTGGTGGAAGATCCGCGTCCGGCCGCGATCCAGCGCATCTGCGCGCGCCTCGAGTAGGCTAAAATCCTCGTTTCCCAAGGCCTCCTGCCCCTCATGCTTTCCGGAAGCATCGTCGCCATCGTCACGCCCATGACCGCGGATGGCGCGCTCGACCTGCCGCGGCTCAAGTCGCTCATCGAATGGCACATCGCCGAGGGCACCGACGGCGTGGTCATCGTCGGCACCACGGGCGAATCGCCGACCGTCGACGTCGACGAGCACGAGCGCCTCATCGAGGCCGCCATCGAGTACGCGGCCGGGCGCATTCCGGTGATCGCGGGAACCGGCGGCAACTCGACGAAGGAGGCCATCGAGCTCACGCGCTTCGCGAAGAAGGCGGGCGCCGATTACGCGCTGTCCGTGGTGCCGTACTACAACAAGCCCACGCAGGAAGGGCTGTACCGCCACTTCAAGGCGATCGCCGAGTCGACCGACATCCCGATCATCCTGTACAACGTGCCCTCGCGCACGGTGGCCGACCTGCAGAACGAGACGGTGCTGCGGCTCGCGCAGGTGAAGGGCATCGTCGGCCTCAAGGAATCGACCTCCAGCATCGAGCGCGTGACCGACCTCATGAAGCGCATGCCCAAGGGCTTCATGGTCTTCAGCGGCAACGACGACGCCGCCCTCGCGTACATGCTGCTCGGCGCGAACGGCGTGATCTCGGTCACGGCCAACGTCGCGCCGCGGCTCATGCACGACATGTCCGTCGCCGCGCGCTCCGGCGACAACCGGCGCGCCATCGAGATCAACAACCGGCTGCTCGGCCTGCACAGGAACCTGTTCGTCGAGGCGAATCCCATCCCCGTGAAATGGGCGCTCGCCCGCATGGGCAAGATCGGCGAGGGCGTGCGCCTGCCGCTCACGCCGCTGTCCGCCACCCATCACGAAACCATCGCGGCCGCCTTGCGAGAGGCCGGCTGCCTGCAATGAAGGACCGCTCTTCCATGATGCTTCTGCGTAACGCCGCCGTCGCGGTCGCGCTCGCCTCGCTCGCGGGCTGCTCGCTGTTCGGCAGCAACAAGTCCACCGAATACAAGGGCGCCGCGGCGCGCGCCTCGCAACCCCTCGAGGTGCCCCCGGAGCTCACGGCGCCCACGATGGACGACCGCTACGCGATCCCCGACCCGCGCTCGCAGACGTCGTACTCGCAGTACAGCCAGTCGCAGCAGGGCACGCCCGTCGCCGGCGGCGCGCCCGCCGTGCTGCCCAGGGTGGAGGGCGGGCGCCTGGAGCGCGCCGGCGACCAGCGCTGGCTGGTGGTGAAGGGCGCGCCCGAGCAGGTGTGGCCGATCGTGCGCCAGTTCTGGATCGATTCCGGCTTCTCGCTGGTGCGCGAGGAGCCGCAGATCGGCATCATGGAGACGGAGTGGCACGAGGACCGCGAGAAGATCCCCGACGACTTCATCCGCCGCACCGTGGGCCGCGTGCTCGATCGCATGTGGTCGACGCCGCGCCGCGACAAGTTCCGCACGCGCCTCGAGAAGGGCGCGGAGCCGAACACCACCGAGATCTTCGTGAGCAACCGCGCGGTGGAAGAGGTCTTCACCAGCCAGAACCAGGACACCACGAAATGGGTGCCGCTGCCCGCCGACCGCGAGCAGGAGGCCGAGATGCTCTCGAGGCTGCTCGTGAAGGTGGGCGGCGAGGAGACGAAGGTCGCCGCCGCCGCGGCCAAGGGGCCGACGGCCACGCGCGCCACGCAGCCGCCGCCGGCCGAGGCGCCGAAGAACGCCGTGCTCGAGAACGCGGGCGCCGGCCCGCTCGTCGTGAACGACGGCTTCGATCGCGCGTGGCGCCGCGTCGGCCTCGCGCTCGATCGCGTGGGCTTCACCGTGGAGGACCGCGACCGCTCCAAGGGCCTGTTCTTCGTGCGCTACATCGATCCCGATGTGGAGCTGAAGCCGGCGAGCAAGCAGTCCTTCATGGACAAGCTCGCGTTCTGGCGCTCGCCGCCCAAGAGCGCGCAACCGCAGTACCGCATCCACGTGGCCGATGCGGGCGCGAGCGCCTCGCAGGTCCAGGTGCAGAACGCCCAGGGCGCTCCGGAGACCTCATCCACGGGCAAGAAGATCCTCGCGCTGCTCTACGACCAGCTGAAGTAGTGGGCCTGCGCTTCACCTCGCTGGGCAGCGGCAGCTCGGGCAACGCGCTCGTCGTCGAATGCGGCGCCACGCGCGTCATGATGGATTGCGGCTTCGCGATCGCGGAGACGAAGTCGCGGCTCGCGCGCGCGGGCCTCGCGCCGTCCGACATCGCCGGCATCGTCGTCACCCACGAGCATGACGACCATCTGGGCGGCGTGGCGCGCTTCGCGAAGCGCTACGCCATCCCGGTGTACGTGACGCGCGGCACCGGTCAGTGGCTGCCGCCCGATTTCCCCGCCGTGCTCGTGCGCTATGTCAACTCCCATGCACCATTCGCGATCGACGCGGTCTGCGTCGAGCCGTTCCCGGTGCCGCACGACGCGCGCGAGCCGGTGCAGTACGTCTTTTCGGACGGCGACGCGCGGCTCGGCGTGGCTACGGACCTGGGCTGCGTCACGCAGCACGTGGTGGAGAAGCTCTCGGGATGCACGGCGCTCGTGCTCGAGTGCAACCACGATCTCGACATGCTCATGACCGGGCCGTATCCGGCGGTGCTGAAGCATCGCGTCGCCGGGCGCTTCGGCCACCTCGACAACCATTGCGCGCGCGACCTCGTGCGCAGCCTCGACCGCTCGCGCCTGCGCCACCTCATCGCGGCGCACCTCTCGAAGCAGAACAACCGGCCGGAGCTCGCCGCCGCGGCGCTGTGCGAAGGCGCCGGATGCGAGGCGGGGTGGGTGGGTGTCGCTACGCAGGAAGACGGTTTCGCCTGGCGCGACGCCTGATCCGGGCTTCCGTCATTTCAACCAACAAAAAAGCCGGCGCAAGCCGGCTTTTCTGCGTCCGACGGAAACCGGGCTACTTCTTGGTTTCGGTCGTCGTGGTGGTGGTGCTGCCCGACGGGGTCGTCGACTTCATGGTGTCGGTCTTCGTCTCGGTCGAGCTGCTGGCCGGGGGCGTCGCCGACGAGCTGGCGGGCGGGGTGGTCGTCGTGGTGCTCGAGGAGGACGAGGCGGTGCCGCTGGCGGGCGGCGCGGTGGGCGCTTCGCTCGGCTTCACTTCGACCTTGGTGCTCGAGGACGACGACGGGGGAGTGGCAGTTTCGGTCTTGGAGCAGCCGACCACGCCAACGCCGACGGCGAGGAGGGCGGCGAGGAGGTACGACGGTTTCATTGTTAGATTTCCTTCATCGGTGGTAGGTAGAAAGCCGCTGGCCCGCGGCCTTTGCTGCACTGCAGAAATAGTCCGTTCGGCCAGCCCGAGATTGTACTGAAAAGGCGGTTTGCGTTCAAAGCCCGAGTACTCTCCCGAGCGCGCAAGCCTCGGAAAGTTCCCAGATCTCCTCGAATCGCTGCATCAACGGGATGGCGTCCGACGGAGAGTGCAGTGCAACAATCGCACGCGGCTGGTCGTGGTGCATCTGGTGCCAGACGCTTTGATCATCGGCGACCACGAAAGGATCCATGGCGTTTCGCGCCTCGCCCATGGTGCGGTGCACCTCGAGCGACATGGGGAACTGGCGCAGCAGCATGAGCAGCCGCGGGCATTCGCGTTCGAGCCCCTCGGTGTCGTGCAGCGCGATGAGGATGCGGTGGGCGCGGCCCGCGACGAGCAACTGCCGAAGCCGCTCGATGCGCGCCGGCGAGCCGAACCCGCGGTTCGCGAGCGAGATGTCGAAGATGCGCAGCGTGCGCTGCGCCGCCGCGATGACCTCGTCGATCGCGGCCTGGGACTCGCCGATGCTCGCGAGCGGCCGGTAGTCGCGCTTCGGCGCCTGGTGATCGTTCATGGTCGTTCCTCCCCGGGGACGATGAAGCCCCGCGTGTACGCCGCGTGCACGAGGCGCCAGAACGCGGGCGGCGCCGCGCGCAGCGGCGGCAGCCCGCGCGCGTCCGCGAGCCGGCGCATGAGCGCCCTTGCTCCCGCGGGCACTTCCAGCGCTTCGCCGTTCAGGAAGAACATCGTGCCAGAAAAGAGCAGCCGCGACCGGGAATCGAGCGCAAGCCCTGATCGACCGCATGCGGCGGCGAAGTCGCGCAGCGCGAGCGGCTTTCGCGGCGGCGCGAAGAACACGTGCGCCTTGGGCTCCGACAACTGGCGGCCGGCGTACGCGCGCACGTCCGCCGCGCTCCAGCGGATGCGGCGCACGGTGCGCCGGAAATGCTCGAGCAACGCTTCGGGAATGGCACCGGGATGCAAAGCGGGCCGCGCGCCGCGGTCGCCGTAGTGCCCCTCGACCTGCAGCGTGTCGCGCAGGTAATCGAGAAAACCTTCCACGATTTCCGCGTCGCTCGGCGCGCGGAATCCGATGGACCATGTAAGGCATTGCGTTTCGGCCACGCCGTCATGCGCGACACCCGGGGGCAGGTAAAGCATGTCGCCCGCTTCGAGCACCCATTCCTGCTCGGGCCGGAAGCGCTCGAGGATGCGCAGCGGCAAGCCGGGAACGAACGACCGATCCTCCTGTCGGGAAATCTGCCAGCGGCGCCTGCCCGTGCCCTGGAGCAGGAACACGTCGTAGGAATCGACGTGCGGGCCCACGCCGCCGCCCGGCACGGCATAGCTCACCATCACGTCGTCGATGCGGGCGTGGGGAATGAAGTCGAAGCCGGCGAGCAGCGCATCCGCGCGCGGGGAGAAGTGGTTCGTGTCCTGCACGAGCACGGTCCAGTCGCGGCGTGGAAGTTGCTTTAATCGCGAAGGAGCGAATGGGCCATGCTCGAGAAGCCAGCGGCGCCCGCGGTGCTGCACCAGCCGGGACTGCGCATCCTCCGACGACGCGAGCTCCAGCACCTCGGCCGGCGCGAGCGGATCGGCGAAGCGCGGAAAGGCGCCGCGCACGAGCAGCGGCTCGCGTTGCCAATGCCGCCGCATGAAGGCCGCGGCATCGAGCGCAGGGTGCTTGCCGTTTTTCAAAATGGGCTAGAATCGATTGGACTGTCGAGCGATCGCGGGTGCCAATGCTACAAGTAGGCGAACCAGCACCGTCGTTTGTGCTTCCTGACGCGAGCATGGAGATGATGGATCTCTCCAGCTATCGCGGCAAGAAGAACGTCGTCCTGTATTTCTATCCGAAGGACGGCACGCCCGCGTGCACCATCCAGGCGATCGGATTCAGCGACCGCGAGGACGAATTCAAGAAGTGCGACACGGTGGTGTTCGGGGTCTCGCCCGACGACGTGCTCTCGCACCAGGCCTTCCGCGACGAGCACGGCCTCACGGTGAACCTGCTCGCGGACACCGAAGCGGAAGTCTGCCGGCTCTACGACGTGATCCAGGACAAGATCGTCGACGGCCATCCGAAGTCCTGCCTCATGCGCTCCACCTTCGTGATCGACAAGAAGGGCGTCGTGCGCCACATCCTGCGCGACGTGAACCCGCGCGCGCACGTCGAGGAAGTGCTCAAGGTCTGCAAGACCCTGAACGGCCATGCGAATTGAGCCGAATACCGTCGTGACGCTCGCCTACGAGCTGCGCGACGCGGACGGCGAGCCCCTCGAGGAAGACAACGCCGAGGTGGCCTACCTGCACGGCGGCTACGGCGGCATCTTCCCGAAGGTCGAGCAGGCGCTCGAAGGCCAGGACGTGGGCCACACGGTAAGCGTCACGCTCGAGCCCGAGGACGCCTTCGGCGAATACGATGCGGACCTGCTGCGCGTCGAGCCGCGCGATCGCTTCCCCGAGACGCTGGAAGTCGGCATGCAGTTCGAGGGCGTCCCCGGCGGCAACGAGGACGAGGCGAAGATCTACACCGTGACCGAGATCACCGATGAGGCGGTCGTGGTCGACGCCAACCATCCCTACGCCGGCGAGCGGCTGTGGTTCAAGTGCTCGGTGAAGGAAGTGCGCGCCGCGACCGAGGAGGAAGTGCAGCACGGGCACGCGCACGGGGATTCGGGGTTGCAGACGCACTGACCGCGGTGTTGCTTTCGCCGGGGCGCTTCACAAGACATCGGCGAGGGGTCCGTTTTCGAGCGCCCCATGACTGCGTAAGAACCCCTTGAAGAAATGGGCAGGGATTTCGGCGCGGCTTGCGGTGGGCAACTACCGCTTTAAGGAGGTAGCGGGCAAGAACCTGGATGAGGTCGTCGATTGGGCAACCACCTCGGGGCCGCTCGAGAAACGGACGGCCCTCGCCGATGTCCAGTGCCGAGTCGCGCTGCGACCTGCTGTTTGGAGGTTCGCCGCTACCGACTGCTGGCGCAGTCAACGCTGGCCGCCACCATCTCATTGCCGCGCGGATCCATCGTTCCCGCGCACATCCGTCATTCCCGCGCAGGCGGGAATCCAATCACCCAAAACCTCCAAAGCCGCGCGAGCGGCCCGGCAGGCTCGGTCGTGACGAGGGCGTGCCTGTTGTGCGGCCCCCGAGGTGGTTGCCCGCAGCATCGACGACCAAATGACGATTTCCGCCTGCTACGTCGTCATAGCAGTGGTTCCCCATCGAAGCCCCGCTGAAATCCTGCCCGATTCTTCCGCCGTAGCAGACGTCGTCAAGGGGCCGCACACACAGGCACCCCTCGTCACGACCGTGTAGAGGGACGGCATGGCCGTCACACGTGGGCACCCCTCGTCACGACCGTGCAAAGCGGCACCGCATCAAGGCACGATCGCGAACAGATGGTCCTCGAAGCTGAACACATCGGATTTCGATGCATCGACCGTCACGCGCGCCCAGCCCACGAACGGGCTGCCGTAGGTCTCGAGGCGCGACAGGAACGGCAGCGGCTCGCCGAACGCGTCGCGGAACGGGTAGTCGCGCCGGTACATGTGCGTGTCGCCGTGCACGAGCAGCAGCGGCTTGCGAAGCGCCGCGGCCGAAGCGCGCAGCTCCGCGAGCAATCCGTCGAACACGCCGGGCTTGCGGATGATGAACCACGGGTTCGCCTGCATCATCACCACCAGCGCGCGGATCTCCGGCGAGCGGGCCGTCTCCACGGCGCGCTCGAGCCATTGCCGGTCGCCTTCGTTGCGGCAGCGCGCCTCGCGGTCGTTGGCCGCGTCGTAGCCCTCGTTGTTGTCGCTGCCCGCGACGTCGAGCGTCACGAAGCGCACCGTGCCGATCGTCCAGGCGCGGTTCTCCGGCAGCGCGCCGCAGCCGCATTCGGGCAGGACCGGCGCGATGCACCCGCGTTGCGAGCTCACGGCCATGCGTCGCTGCCCGAGGGACTCGTCGTCGGCGAAGAAGACCTCGCGGATCCTGCGGAGGCGCTCGACCGGATCCCGCGGCCCCTCGCGCGTGCCGCGGCAGTCGGTCCACTCGTTGTCGCCCGGCGTGTAGAAGAACGGGTGGCGGGAGCGGTCGAACTGCGCGCGCCGGCGCAGGTAGAGATCGTCGGTGCACGGCTCGCCGCCCTTGATGTCGCCCACGTGCACGACGAACGCGAGGTCCTCGTGGTCGAGCCGCTCGATCATGGCGACGAATTTCCGCTCCTCGGCGGCGCTGTATGGCGTGTCGCCGATCACGGCGAACGAGAAGACGTCGCTTCGTGGCGCGCGGCCCGCGCAGCCCGCCAGCGCGAGCGCCGCGAGCAGGGCGGCGAGCACCCTAGTCACCGGCGAGCTTCTTGAGGCCGTAGAGCGCTTCGAGCGCCTCGCGCGGCGTCATCGTGTCCGGCTCGAGGTCGTCGAGCGCTTCACGCAGCGCATCGGCCGCGGGCGCCGCCTGCGGCGCGGGCTCGGTGAACAGGTCCGGCTGGCCCGAGTCCGTCCGCAGCTGTCCCTCGAGCTCCGCCAGGTGGCGGCGCGCCGCGCGCACGACTTCGCGCGGGATGCCGGCGAGGTGCGCGACGTGGATGCCGTAGGAGCGGTCGGCGGGGCCGCCCTCGAGGCGGTGCAGGAAGACGATGCGATCCTTGTGCTCGACCGCATCGAGGTGCACGTTGGCCACGTGCGGCAGCCACGAGGCGAGCTGCGTGAGCTCGAAGTAGTGCGTCGCGAACAGCGTGTAACAGCGCACGGACTCGGCGAGGTGGCGCGCGATGGCGTAGGCGAGCGCGAGGCCGTCGAAGGTCGAGGTGCCGCGCCCGATCTCGTCCACGAGCACGAGGCTCTTCGGAGTGGCGTTGTTGAGGATGGCGGCCGCCTCCGTCATCTCGACCATGAACGTCGAGCGCCCGCCGGCGAGGTCGTCCGAGGCGCCGATGCGCGTGAAGATGCGGTCGATGGGGCCGAGCACCGCCGATTTCGCCGGCACGAACGAGCCGCAGTAGGCGAGCAGCGCGATCTGCGCCACCTGCCGCATGTACGTGGACTTGCCGCCCATGTTCGGGCCCGTGATGAGCAGGAGCTGGCGCGAGCGGTTGAGCGTCGTGTCGTTGGGGATGAAGTCGTCGACCTGGCTTTCCACCACGAGGTGGCGGCCGTCCACGATGTCGATGCGGTCCTCGTCGGTGAATTCCGGCCGCGCGAGCCCGAGCCGCTCGGCGGCGGCGGCAAGCGCGCACAGGGCGTCCAGCTCGGCGGCGCCGTCGGCGATCGCCTTGAGCGTCACGAGGTGCGAGCCGAGCGCGTCGAGCAGCTCCTCGTACAGCGCCTTCTCGCGCGCCAGCGCCCGCTCGCCCGCCGCGAGCGCCTTGTCCTCGAACGCCTTCAACTCCGGCGTGATGAAGCGCTCGGCGTTCTTCATGGTCTGCCGGCGCTTGTACTCGACCGGGACTTTGTCGAGGTGGGCCTG
>DASTGG010000393.1:0-10581 GCA_035719385.1 Usitatibacter sp. | reverse complement strand
GGGCATGGGCGGCGCCACGCTGCCCGGCACCGCGGTCGCGTGCGGCAACTGCCACGGCGCCGACGGCCTCGGGCGCGCGGAAGCGGGCGTCGAGCCGTCCGTGATCACCTGGTCGCAGCTCACGAAGTCGTACGGCCACGTGCACGCGAACGGCCGCCGCCATCCCGCGTACGACGACGCTTCCTTCGCGCGCGTGGTGAGCGCGGGCGTGGATCCGGGCGGCAACCGGCTGGAGCCGGCGATGCCGCGCTACGCGCTGCATCCCGACGACCTGCGCGACCTGCTCGCCTACATGAAGCGGCTCGAGCGCGACCTCGATGCGGGCGTGAGCGACAAGGCGATCACGATCGGCACGCTGCTGCCGGCGGCCGCGCCCGCGGTGGGCGAGGCGATGAAGAAGGCCATGGAGGCGGCCTTCCACGACGTCAACGCAGCCGGCGGGCTCTACGGGCGCCGGATCGAGCTCGTCGCGCGGTCCTATGCGCCGGATGCGGCGCTGCAGGCTGCGCGCGACCTCGTGGAAAGGGACCACGTCTTCGCGCTGGTGTCGCCGTTCGCGCTGGGCACCGAGCCCGCGCTCGCGCGTTTCGCCGAGGAAGGCCGCATTCCGGTCATCGGCCCCTTCACCATCCGCGGGCCCGCCTCGCCGCCCGGCCGCTACACGTTCTACCTCTTCGGCGGCCTGCCCGAGCAGGCCGAGGTGCTCGTGAGCTTCGGGCTGCGCAGCGCGGAGCTCTCGCGCCAGGCGCTCGCCATCGTGCATCCCGACGATGCGGATTCCGGGACGGCGGCGCAGGCAGCGCTCGCGCGCTGCCACGCGAAGGGCTGCGCGCTCGCGGCATCCATCGCCTATCACGCCGGCGTGCTCGATGCGCCGCGCATCGCCGCGCGATGCCGCGATTCCGGCGCCGCGGCAGTGCTCTTCCTGGGACCCGCGCAGGACCTCGAGCGCTTCGCCGAGGCCGCGGCCGATGCGCATTGGTTTCCCGCGCTGCTCTCGCCGGGCATGCTCGCCGCGCGGGCGATCGCGCACCTGCCGGCGACGTTCGCGGAGCGGCTCTACCTGTCCTATCCCATGTCGCCCCCCGCGGCCGACGGCGCGAACGCCTTCGATCGCTTCGCCGAGAAGCATCGCCTGTCGCCGTCGAACGCGCTGCCGGCGTTCTCGAGCTACCTCGCGGCCTCGTTGCTCGTCGATGGCCTGCGCCGCACGGGGCGCGACGTGAGCCGCGAGCGCCTGGTCCAGCAGCTCGAATCGACCACCGACTACCGCACGCCGATGGCGGAGCCGTTGCGCTACGGCCCGCAGCGGCGCATCGGCGCCCTCGGCGGGCACGTCGTGAAGCCTGCGGCGGGCGCCACGTCGCTCACGGTCGCGAGCGGCTGGATTTCGCTGGACTAGAAGCGAAAACGCCGCGGCGAGCCGCGGCGTTCACGGTGCGCCGGGGGGAGCCTTATTGCGTCATCAGTTGCGTGACGCAGGCCTGGGCCGTCGAAATATCGCCGGAGATCAGCGCCGCATCGGCCGCGCCCAGCTTGGGCTTGGCCGCGCTCACGAGCGACGCGACCTTGGCGGCCATGTCGGCGAGTATCACGGACGCATCGGCGAACTTGGCCTTGTCGAGCTTCTGCATGGCGCCGTCGGCCTTGCCCGACAGCCCGACCTGGTCCTTCACGTTCACGAACGTGGTGGCGGCGTTGATGTCGTTCTTGGCGATCTGTACGTCGGTGATGCATTCGGACACCGTGGCGGCGCCAGCGCTCGTGGCGAGGAGCGCGGCGGCGACGAGCACCGGGATACGGCACTTGCGGATGAGTTTCGTCATGGCAGGGTCTCCTTTATGGTCAGTCGGGCAGTGCGCCTCGACGGGGCGGTTCTTCGTCCTTCCCCAGGGCGAATGGTAGGCCCGCGTCCCTGGGGCATGAGCGGTCATTTGTCGCACCCTCCCGAATCCCGGGGCAAAAGGTGCGGCGTGCGGTCGCTGCGACAACGCACCACATTCTTTTTGTCCCTCCCTCCGGAATAGATTCGAAGCGCGCCGCTGGGGAGCGAGCGCGAAGAACAAAAGGGGGGATGCCATGGGATTCGGGAAAGGGGCGCGCTCGCGCCTCCGGGGACTGTTTTTGCCTGTCGCAACGCTCGTCGCGCTGATGCCGCTCGCTTCGCAAGCCGCAATCACATGCGCACGCAACCTGGCCGCCGACGTCGTGGTCATCGACCAGCCGCTCATGTACAACCGCCTCGGCGCGTCGAACGTGAACGGGCAGGTCTTCGCGTTGCGCCGCGACGTCATCAACAGCACGACGAGGGCGCCGCTCACGGTGGATCCCTCGGGCGCGGTGCCCGGGAAAGTCGAGCTGCGGCCCGACCGGCGCCCGCGTCCGCTCGTGCTGCGCACGTCCGCCGGCGACTGTCTCGAAGTGCGCCTGCAGAACCTGCTCACGCCGGCGGCGAACCCCCATGTCCCGCCGCTGCTCAGCGCGACGGGCATGCAGTTCAACACCATGGACGACGACCAGGTGAAGAGCCGCTACGTCGGTTTCCAGGCCTCGGGCACGGAGCTCCTGAACGACATCAACGACGACGGCAGCAACGTCGGGCGCAACTCACAGGCCCCGGGCGCGGGCGCCTTCGGCAGCCTCATCGCCCCCGGCGAAAGCCGTGTCTACCGCCTGCACACGCCGAAGGAAGGCGCGTTCGTGATCCGCAGCAACGGCGCCACGGTCGGCTCCGACGGCAGCGAGGGCTCGCAGTCGTATGGCCTTTTCGGCGCGCTGCTGGTGGAAGCGAAGCGCGCGCGCAGCTATCGCGGGCAGGTGCTCGAGGAGGAGATGCGGCTTGCGACACGCGGCATGACGCCGACGGGCCAGCCCGCGATCGACTACGAGGCCACGTATCCGCTCGCGACTCCGTGGATCGAAGAAGGCAAGGCGGGCCTTCCGGTGCTGAGCGTCACGTGCAACTCCGCGGCTGCCGCGACGGGCAAATGCCAGCTCGATGAGATCGTCCATTCGGAGATCAACGGCATCAACGTGGGCCCGAACACGGATGGCACCTTCCCGCCCGACACCTATCCGCTCGAGGGCACGGGCAAGCGCAATCCGACGATCCCGAACCGGCTCGAGCCCTATCGCGACTGGGCGGTCATCTTCCACGACGAGCAGACGGATTCCGAGGCGTTCCCGGGCTACTTCAACCATCCGCAGTTCAAGTACGTGCTCGAGGGCGTGCGCGACCATTTCATGATCAATTACGGCTCGGGCGGCATCGGCTCCGAGATCATCGCCAACCGCCTCGGCGTGGGCCCCATGCACGATTGCCTCTCGTGCGCTTTCGAGGAGTTCTTCCTCACCTCCTTCGCCGTGGGAGACCCCGGGATGCTGGTCGATGTCCCGGCGAACGTGGGGCTCGAGACCATCGCGCCCGGCCAGACGCCCGACCCGACGTACGTGGGCCCGAAGGCCAACTACGCGATCGGCGCCGACGATCCCGCCAATGTGACGCACAGCTACATCGGCGACTTCGTGAAGTTCCGCAACGTGCACGTGGGCAAGGAGCAGCACGTCTTCCACCTGCACAACCACCAGTGGCTCTACAACCCGAACGACGACAACTCGAACTATCTCGACGCGCAGGGCATCGGCCCGGGCGCGGGATATACGTACGAGATCAACTTCGGCGGCTCGGGCAACCGCAACAAGAGCGCCGGCGACGCGATCTACCACTGCCATTTCTATCCGCACTTCGCGCAGGGCATGTGGTCGCTGTGGCGCAACCACGACGTCTTCGAGGCGGGAACCCGGCTCGCGGCCTCGGGCAGCGCCTATCACGCGAAGCCGTGGGCGTTGACCGACACCACGCCGGCGGCGCACGCACGCGCGTTGCCGGATGGCGAGATCGACACGGGCACGCCGATTCCCGCGGTGGTGCCGCTGCCGGGCAAGGCGATGGCGCCGATGCCGGTCGCAGTCGAGGTGGTGCCGAAGGTGGGTGCCAACGGCAAGACCGTCGGCAGCCTCGCCAAGGTGACGGGCGATCGCACGCAGAACCCGGGCTATCCGTTCTGGATCGCGGGCGTCGAGAGCGTGATCGGGCAGCGTCCGCCGACGCCGGTGCTCGACATGCTCTCGAAGGCGCAGGCCGCGACGCTGAAGGCGAAGGGCGGGCTGTGGTCCAACATCGATCCGGCGCAGGCCGACGGCTGGGACGGCGGCCTGCGGCGCCATTCGCTGCAAGGCTATTCCGACGGCGGCATCGCGCTCTCGACCGTGACGTCGATCGATTTCTCGAAGACGATCCAGGTGGCGAAGCCGCAGTACTTTCCCGAGGAAGGCACCGACCTGGAGCAGGCCGCGATGGCCTTCCATGCGGTGCGCAACCACCCGAGCACGAAGGTGGACCTCGAAGGCAACGTCGCTCCCGCCAGCTTCGTCACGAACGGCTCGGGCGGCCCGGCCGTCGGCGCGCCGTTCCACGAGCCGTGCATCGACGACACGGGCGTTCGCCTGACTTCCGGTGTCGTGGGCACGTTCTTCAGCGGAGAGAGCCGCACCGCCATGAACACGCACGGCTCGAGCAGCTTCAACGCGAGCACGCCGCGCATCTACAAGGGCGTCGACATCCAGTTCGATGCCACCTTCAACAAGGTGGGTTACCACTACCCGCAGCAGCGCATCATCGCGCTGTGGGCCGATGCGGTGCCGGTGATCAACAAGCAGCAGCCGCCCGAGCCGCTCGTGATGCGCCTCAACACGTTCGACTGCGCGGTGTACCACCACAGCAACCTGGTGCCCGAAGTCTATGAGATGGACGACTACCAGGTGCGCACGCCCACGGACGTGCTGGGCCAGCACATCCACCTGCCCAAGTGGGACCTCACGACCACGGACGGCTCGTCCAACGGCTGGAACTACGAGGACGGCACGCTCTCGCCCGGCGCCGTGCGCGAGCGCATCCGCGCGATCCGCGCCTACAACGCGTGTGTCGGCACCGACAGCGGCGATGCGCGCGACAACAGCGACGCATGCCCCGTGGCGAAGTCGCACCCGTACTTCGGGCAGTTCGGCCGCCCCGACTGGATTGGCGCGCGCACGACGATGGGCCGCTGGTTCGCCGATCCCGTCGTGAATACCGACGGCGTCGATCGCGGCCTCGGCATCATCTTCACCCACGATCACCTGGGGCCCTCGTCGCACCAGCAGATCGGCCTCTACGGCACGGTCCTCACCGAGCCCGCGGGCTCGAAGTGGGTGCACAACGAGACCGGCCAGCAACTCGGCTACGACCCGGTCACCATGACGCCCGCGCGAACCATCACGATGGCCGACGGGAGCGTCGCGAGCGACGGCGGGCCCACGTCGTGGCAGGCGTCCATCATTCCGCCGGCCGCGGCGCCCGGCGGCAGCACCGTGAGGTCCGAGACGATCGACGCGCATCGCGAGTTCTACCTGGAGTTCAGCGACTTCCAGCACGCGTACGAGAAGGGCGTGTACGTCGGCGCCGGTCCCGACGGGCGCGCATTGCCCGGTGCGACGCCGCTCGATCGCTTTACCGGCGCGTCCTCGATCGCGGACACCTTCCGCTACGCGATCAATCCGCCGGCGCGGCAGCAGTTTCCCGCGCCCTTCCTGCCCAACCTCACGCTCGAAGTGACGGGCGGGCTCATTCCCGATTGCCCGCATCGCCCCTGCCCGCAGGCGATCAGCGTGCAGGACCCCGGCATGCTCGTCGTGAACTACCGCAACGAGCCCGTGGGGCTGCGCATCTTCGATCCGGCCAAGCCGGGGCCGGACGGGAAGCCCGGCGCGCAGGCCGACGGGCTCGCGGGCGACCTCGCATATGCGCTCGCGACGCAGGTCACCGACGAAAAGAACAACGTGACACCGATCGTGCGCAGGATTCCGGAGATGAACCGGAACGATTTCCAGCTCTCGTACACGGCGAAGTCGCTGAACGCGCCGACCGCCACGCTCGGCAACGATCCGTTCACGCCGATGCTGCGCGCCTACGCGGGAGACCTCGTGCGCGTGAAGGTGCAGGCCGGCGCCGACGAGGAGGAGCACAGCGTGAGCATCAACGGGCTCAAGTGGCTGCAGGCGGGCTCGGGCAACGGCCACGCGCCCAACTCCGGCTGGCGCAATGCCCAGGCGGCGGCGATCTCCGAGCAGTTCACGCTGTCCATCCCGATGGCGCCGGTGGACGACACCGTGAAGTACATGGACAAGCGCGATTACCTGTACTCCATCGACACCTCCGTCGAGGGATGGTGGAACGGCACGTGGGGCACGCTGCGCTCCTACGACAACCTGCAGCCGGACCTCTTCACGCTGCCGAGCAACACGAAGGTGAAGCCCGACCGCGTCGCGAACAAGAAGGACTTCAACGGCGTGTGCCCCGTGACGGCGCCCGTCGTCGCGACCGACGTGATCGCCATCCTCGCCAACGACTTCCTGCCGAAACCGCCGGGCGTGACGATCGTGCCCGCCGATCCGGATCTCGCCACGCAGCACGTCGGCGGCCCGCTCGATCCCAACGGCGGCACGCTGGTCTACAACTCGCGCACCACACCCGTCGTCGACAAGGCCACGCCGCTGCACGATCCGACGGCGGCGCTCTACGTGCGCGCGACCGACCTCGAGCCGGTCAACCCGGCCGATCCCGCGTGCGCGCCCACCAGCACCACGCCGGGCGTGGCGCGAGCGTCCTGCAAGGTCCGGCTGAAGAGCGGGCAGAAGGTCGAGCCGCTCATCCTGCGCACCAACGCGGGCGACTGCATGCAGGTGACGCTGTACAGCCGCCTGCCCGCCGTGATGCCGGACCTGCCCACGTTCGGGACGATGCAGGGCATCGTGAAGCGCGAGCGCAACGTGATGAACGGCGGCGGCGCCGACGTCGGCTCCACCACGTTCGACAACAACCTCATCCGGCCCTCGAGCCAGGCGGGCCTGCATCCGCAGCTCGTCGCCATGGACGTCGTGCAGCACGACGGCATGAACGTCGGCATCAATGTGAACCAGACGGTGCCGCCGGTTTCGCCGGCGGGCGACGTCTCCAGCCGCACGTATCGCTGGTACGCGGGGGACATCGCGTTCACGAGCCCGAAGCAGGACACGGTCAACCTCATCGCCACGCCGGTCGAGTTCGGCGGCTCGAGCCTCATGCCGGCGGACAAGATCAAGCAGGGCCAGAAGTCGCTGGTCGGCGGGTTGGTCGTGGTGCCGCAGGGCGCGAGCGTCGTCGAGGATCCCGGGCAGCACGCGCAGGCCTCGGTCACGTTCGAGGGCAGGACGGTGCGCGACTTCCTCGTCGTGATGACGAAGAACCTCACGACGCGCTACGCGGACGGCTCGCCGCTCGAGCACCTCAACGGCGAGGGCGTGGGCATCCCCGAGGACACGCAGGACAACACGTCGATGGCGCTCAACTACGGCATCGAGCCGCTATGGATGCGCCTGGGCGTGAAGCCCAATGCGTCGTTCGGCAACGCGCTGTGCGCGCCGCACGTGGGCGGGCCGATCGTGCGCGGGCCGTGCTGGGGCGCCGTCGATGCGCATCTCGCGTACAGCAACCAGCTCACGGGCGGGGCGGACCCGCAGACGCCGGTACTCACGGCGGCGCCGGGCCAGGAAGTGCGCATGCACGTCGTGCTCCCGCACAGCACCAGCCGCGGCTCGACGCTCGGCATCGATGGCCACGTGTGGCAACGCGACCCGTACATCTGTCCCGGGGAATCGCGCAACGGGCTGCTGGGCGCGTGCGACATGACGACGGTGGCCTCGCGCCGGCTGGGAATCAATCCGATCGGGTTCGCGCAGGGCGGCCAGGAGAGCCTCACGGGCGCGCAGCACTACACATTCCTGCTGCCCAGCGCCGGCGGCGGCAACGCGGTCCGCGGCGACTACCTCTTCCGCGACCAGGCAGCGTTCGGCAATTCGAGCGGGTTGTGGGGGATCCTGCGGGTGCAGTGAGAAACCGGGGAGAAGGCCTGTAGCTTGGGGGGACAGGCCTTTCGCCGGGTGCCTGAGGGGGGGCTAAGGATCACGCGCGGGGGAGCGGTGCGTGACCTGGATGGGGCCGGTGCCGCAATTACGGGCGTTTGGTCGAGCACACGATGATGAACGTGCCCGGCGAGCCGGCAACCGGCACCGACGCGCACTTCGCGCTCCTGGCTTCGGCAGTACCGATGACGGCGAACTGGCCGGCGATCATGCCGGCGACCATGAGCGCGGCGAGCAGGCCACGCGACTTCTTCGATTTTTCCATGTTGACTTCCTCCTTGGTGGGGGTGCCACGGGGTTGTGGGCGAGGAGGTATTCGCACGTTGTGTGCCAACCGGCGATGCGCGTGAAGAATCAAGCAATTGCAGTCGTAACGCGACTCGCATGACGATTGGTATGGGCGAGAACCCCAATCCGCATCGGGGGGGTGCGTCAAATCGCCCGGAATCGCTGCGACAAAAGCGCAGGGGGATCCCTGTCGGCACCCATGCATTCCTGGCGATGGCAAATGCGCTTGGCGTGACCTGGGGCGACTTGTCGCGGACTCAAGACGCAGACTTCGCACACGCGGGTAATCGGGTAGAGCTCGCTCTGCCGGCGAATCTCGAAATCGCCGCAAATGGCCGCGTCATCGAACACGCCGGCCTGGGCGTTCCGTTGCAGCCCCTTCGTTTCCTGGAATTCCTTCTCGAAGACATTCAACAAGCCGTGGTCCTGAGTTCACTGGGCGCGACCCTGGTCAATCTCCCCGATCCGGTCCGCTTCGCGCTTCACAAATTGGGGATGGGTTAAGAATTTCTGTTGAAGTGATGGCCGTTGCAGACCATCTTGGAGCGAAGGCGGAAGAGGGCCGTAGCCCAAAGGAGCACGGAGGCGGGATTTGAGCCGGCCCTACTGCTGCGTAGCATTTCGCGCAAGAGTCGGCACATGGACTCGACGCAGTTGGTGGTACGGGGCAAGCCGAGATTTGAGTGGGTGAGGTGGGAGCGATAGTAGGGCAGGTTCTTCAAGAACTCGCGGACGGTTGTCTGAACGCGCGCCGTACCGCAGTCGCCCTTCGACAAGCGTCGGAGCTGCTTGAGCGTGGCGGACAAGCGGTCTCCATCGGGCAATTCCAAGGCACGCCGGATGAGCTGGTGTATCTCTTCGCGCACCGATCCTCCGCGCAGGGTGTAGCGCACTCCGCGGCGAAACGCCTGCAACTTCAGGAGCAAGTGGAAGTTCTGCGGGATGGGTCGGGCAACGAAGCGTCGAAGCGCCTGACGAAAGCGATATCGGTACGCCGGCAACTCCACTCCGGATCGCTTGGAGAAGAGTTGGCCAAGCGTGAAACCCTTCACCAAGACCTGCCGCAGAACGGAGGTCGATGTCCGATGAGATGGGCGACCTCGCTTTCTTGGGCGAACGGTCCATGTTCGACCGCATCGAACGCATTGCCGGCGACGCGGCCCAAACCGCCTCACTCGAGCGCCGCAACAGGGAGACTTAGCGTGCTTGGAGTTCATGCACGCGAATTACCTCAATTCCGAATTCCGTCTCCGAGGAGAAAGTGGCTGCCACAGCTCAGAACATCAACAGAATTTCTTTATCCATCCCCAAATTGCTTGTCTTCGTCGAGCGTCGTCGCAGCTTTCCTCGCAAGGCGATGAAGGACCTGCGCCAGGCGGCTTTGCTCCTCGAGGCCCTCTCCGCTTACCGGAGCGACGATGTGCTGGATCGCTGGGCCGATCTTCTCGATCGAGGGCCCGGCTGGAAGAAGCGTGCAGCGGCCGCGATGAGGCCCCTGCGAGAACAGGCTGATCTTCGACTTGTCGACGACATGGGCTCGAGGATCGAGGCCAGCCCTCCACCTCGACGTGCTCGCCAACGGCGTTGAATGACCCGCCCGGGGTCGGAAAGCGGCTTGCAGAAACAAAAAAAGCGCCCCTCCGACTTTCATCGGAGGGGCCAGGCCTTGCCGGAGTACAGCTACTTGAACGTGATGACGCTGGTCCTCGAGCCGCCGAGCGCGGGCGAGGACGAGAACACGTTGATCGTCGTGGGTTTCGAGGCCCAGGTGTTCGTGTCCGTCGGGTCCCAGGCGCCGCCCGGGTTGCCGACCACGTCGTAGAGGTAGTTGCCCAGGGAATCCACGACGGCGGTGCCGATCACGCACTTCGGGTTGCTGGCGGTGCCGTTGCAGTTGCCGCCGCCGGCCGAGGCCGCGAGCACGCCATCCTTGTACGCGATGGTGAGCACCTGGCCCTGGATGATCGAGTCGGCGCCCGACACGGTCCAGCGCGCCGTGTTCGTGCTGCCCTTCCTCGCGAGGATGAAGGACGACTTCGTCACCGTGATCGCCTCGGCGGGCGCGACGGTCACCGTCACGCTGGCCGTGTTGGCCGAAAGCGCGCCGGCCTTGTCGACCGCCCGGTACGTGAAGGTGTACGTGCCCGTCGTGGTCGGCGTGAAGCTCACCACGCCGTTGGCCGGGATGGGCTGCGCGCCGAGCTCCGGCGGCCACGTCACGATCTGCGCGTTCGCGAGGTCGGTCGCGCCGTCCGGATCGGTGTCGTTCGTGATCACGTTGAACGAGTTGAGCAG
>DASTGG010000392.1:0-16272 GCA_035719385.1 Usitatibacter sp. | reverse complement strand
CGCAGGAAGCGGTCGTGGGAATGTGGTTCGGCTTCTTGCCCGTGGCGCGCGCGCCGTCGTGGCAGGTCGCGCACGCGCCCGGCACGACCGTGGAATGGTCCATGCGCGCCGGCTTCCACGCCGAGGGCGAGTGGCAAGAATCGCAGCTCGCGGTGGTAGGCACGTGGCTTCCCGGCTTGCCGGTGGAGCGCGCGCCGTCGTGGCATTGCGTGCACGTGCCGGGCGGCACGCCCGCGTGGTCGAACTTCGTCGCCGGAAGCCAGCGCGACGTCGAGTGGCACGAATCGCAGGAGGCCGACGTGATGATGTGCGTCGGCGACTTTCCGCGCGCGGTCGCGCCGTTGTGGCATTGCGCGCACGAGCCGGGCGCGACGTTCGCATGGCTGAACGTGGCCGGCAGCCAGGCGCCCACGCGGTGGCAGGAGTCGCACGACGCGGAGGTCACGACGTGGCGCGGGGGCTTCGCAGGCGCCGTGGTGCCGCCGCTGTGGCACTGCGTGCAATTGCCGGGCGTGGCCTGCGCGTGGTTGTAGCGCACGCCGTAGAAGCGCGACGTGCTGTGGCACGTGTCGCACGTTTCGGTCGCGGGGATGTGGTTTTGCGGGATCGTCACCGCCGCCACCCGCGTGGCGGGCCCGTGGCACTGCAGGCAGTCGCGCGGCGTGCCCTTGAAGATGCCCTTCACGTGGCAGCTCTCGCACTTGGCCTGCTCGTGCGCCCCGGTGAGGGCGAAGCCGGTTGCCAGGTGGTTGAAGCGGTCCTTTCGCGGCGCCTGCGTCTGCGCCTGCGCGATCTGGGTGAGCGCGAAGCCCGCGCCCACGAAGGCCACGCACAGCGCGAACGGTATGAACCAACGCGACATCGCCTCGCGCAATCTCATGGTCGGGCTCCACGGCCCATGCCGGGCCTGATGCGGTCGAATCGGGTGGTCTCGTGGCAGCGCTCGCACGCGCGGCCGAAGCGCCCCTCGTGCACATCGTCCTTCTCGTGGCACACGCCGCACGCGGCGGGCAGGCGGGGATCCGTGCCGGGCCGGTGGCACGCGTCGCAGCGGATGCGCGCGTGGCCGCCATCGAGGACGAATTTCGTGCGGCGAGCGTGATCGAAATCCCAGGCGCGCCAGTCGCGCGCGTTGTGGCAGAGCGCGCAGTCGGCGCCGAGGCCGCCGCGGTGCCGGTCATCCTTGCGATGGCAGGAGAGGCAATCCGTCTTCGCGTCCTTGAACGCGGGCGTGGCGTGGCACGCCTTGCATTCCACGCCCGCATGGCGCCCGACGAGCGCGAAGCGCGTGCGGTTGTGGTCGAATGCGGCGACCTGCTTCCATGTGGACTCGACGTGGCAGCTGGCGCATGCGGGCCCGAGCTGTCCCAGGTGCTTGTCGTCCTTGCGGTGGCACGCGAGGCAGTCGGTGGACGCCTTGTCGCGGAAGAGCACGCCCGTGTGGCAGGCATCGCACCGCGTCGTGCGGTGCGCGCCCTTGAGCGGCCACTTCGTGTCGCGATCGTGCGCGAAGCGGATGTGCTTCCACGACGTGTCCACGTGGCACGTGTCGCAGCGCTCGCCGTAGCGGCCCTTGTGCGTGTCGGCCTTCCGGTGGCACGCCACGCACGTGCCCGGCGTGTCGCGGAAGCTCGCCACGTCGCGGTGGCAGAGCTTGCACTCGGTGTCGACGTGCTTGCCGGTGAGGGGGAAACGGGTCTTCGCGTGGTCGAACTTCGGGCGCTTCCAGTCGGCCTCGCCGTGGCAGTCGCCGCACTGCGGCCCGAGGTTGCCGCGGTGCTTGTCGTCCTTGCGGTGGCACGACACGCAGGCGGTGTCGGTCCTGTCGCGATACAGGGTGCCCGTGTGGCAGGCCTCGCAGCGCGCCGTGCGGTGCTTGAAGCGCAGCGCGAAATGCGTCGAGCGGTCGTGGTCGAAGGCGCTCGCCTTCCACGACTGCGCGTCATGGCAGCTCTCGCACTTCGCGCCGAAGCGGCCCTTGTGCCTGTCGTCCTTCTGGTGGCACTGCGCGCACGTGCCCGGCGTGGACTTGAAGTCGGGATTCCTGTGGCACGCCGTGCAGGCAGTCGTCACGTGCTTGCCCGCAAGGGCGAACCGCGTGCGGCCGTGGTCGAATCGCACGTCCTTCCACCGCGCTTCCGTGTGGCAGTCGGCGCAAGCGTTGCCCAGCGCGCCCTTGTGCTTGTCGTCCTTCGCATGGCAACTGGCGCACGTGCCGGGCGCCGCGCGGAATTTCGCCGGCGGCTTGTGGCACGCCTTGCACTCCACGCGCACGTGGGCATCGCGCAGCACGAAGTCGGTCCGCCCGTGATCGAGCTTCTCCGGATCGAAGGCCGCGATGTTCATGGAGCGCCCCTTGTGCTCGGTGTGGCACGCGCGGCACGGCTGCGGGCGAAGGCGGCCGTGGAACCCCGTGGCGCCGGCGACGTCCGCGGCGACGGGCTTGTGGCAATCGAGACAGAGCCTGTCCTGCGCGGCCTTGTCGAAGGGCACGTGGCAGTTGCGGCATTCGCCCTCGAGCTTCGCGTGGCCGGCGATGACCGGGCCGGGCATGACGGCGCTTTCGAGCTGCGCCCGGGCGGGGTCCGGAAGGCAGGCGGCCAGCATGACGAGGAGCGAGAGGACATGGCGCGCGCCCCGCATCAATACATGTGCACGTACACGACGTGCACGACCGCGGACATGACCATCATGAACACGAACGGCAGGTGCGCGACGTGCCACAGCGCGAAGAGCCGCTCGTACGCGGAAAACTGCGCCATGCCGAGCGCGCGCCCGACGTAGGCGCGCACCAGCGCCGTGCCCTTGCGACGCCGCCGCGCGAGCGTTTCCGCATCCCAGCCGCGGGCGCTCGCCACCTTCGGGAGGTCGCGGCGAAGCAGGCGCAGCGCGCGGCGGCGGACGAGCAGCGCATGCCAGGACAGCCCGAGGAAGGCGGCCGGCCGCATGGCGCCGCCACGCGCCGCCTCGTCGGCCTCGCGCCCGTACGCCTCCAGCACTTCCACGACCTCGGGCAACCGCCGCATCCACGAGCGCACCGCGCCCTCGTCGGCGTTGAAGCCCGCGTGCGCGCGCAGCTCCTCGAGCGACGTGCGGCGCCCGTAGAGGCCGTGGTGGATGCGGCGGTAGAGGAAGCGGCCGACGATGCCGCTGCCCGCCACGAGCAGCATGCTCCAGAACGCGATGGCGGCGTTCAGCGAGCCCAGGTGCATGCGCGAGTGCAGCACGATGAGCACGGGCCCCGCGATCCCGAGCGCCATGTGCAGCGAGAACCAGTGGCGCTGCGCTCCGAGGAAGGCGAGCGCGCGCACGCGCTTGCGCAGCGGATAGGCGAACAGCACGAGCATCAGCACGCCGCCCGCGAGCCCGAGGTTGTAGCCGATGACGTCGCCCGGCTCGTAGGTCGCGACGGCGGCGACGGCCCATACCGCGGCCGACGCGCCGAGCGCCGCGAGCGCGACGAGGGGGGCGCGCAGGCGCGGCTGCGCTTCCCGTGCCGCTTCGGGTGCCGCCGGAACGTGGGCGGCGGAAAGGGACTGCATCGACATCGCTCGGAGGACGGCCCTGCCGCGCGCCCGGCGGGGACCGTGTCCTGGTCGGGCCCCGTCGTTGTATGTATCATCGTGTGTGGGATTTTTTCCCACATGTCGCCCGCACCATACCGGCGGGCATGATCGCCGTCAAGCCGGGGATTACGCGATTCCGATGACGCTTCTCCTGATCTACCTCCTGCCGCTGCTCGTGGTCCTCTGGATCTACCTGCGCCGGCGCCGCGGGCGCGAGCGCGAGCACGTGCGCCGGCTGAACGAGGCGCTGCAGGCGGGCCTGGTCGAGCCGCCGTCGCTGCACCCGGCGATCGACCCCATGCGCTGCTGCGGCTCGGCGAGCTGCGTGCGCGCGTGCCCGGAAGGAGCGCTCGGAATCATCGGCGGCAAGGCGCAGCTCATCAACGCGGCGGCCTGCATCGGCCACGGCGCGTGCCATGCCTCCTGCCCCGTGGGCGCGATCACGCTCGTCTTCGGCACGGCGCGCCGCGGCATGGACATCCCGACCGTCAAGCCGAATTTCGAGACCAACGTGCCCGGGCTCTTCATCGCCGGCGAGCTGGGCGGGATGGGTCTCATCCGCAAGGCGGCCGAGCAGGGGCGGCAGGCGATCGCCGCGATCCAGGAGCGCGCGCGTCGCATCCGCGAGGATGCGATCGACGTGGTCATCGTGGGCGCGGGACCCGCCGGTCTCGCCGCGGGCCTGGGCGCCATGGAGCGCGGGATGGGCTACGTGCTGCTCGAGCAGGAAGACGGGCTCGGCGGCACCATCTATCACTATCCCCGCAACAAGATCGCGATGACGGCGCCGATGACGCTGCCGATCGTGGGCAAGGTCCGCTTCAGCGAGGTGAGCAAGGAAGCGTTGCTCGGTTTCTGGCAATCGATCGTGGACCGGACGCGGCTCGAGGTGTCGTTCTGCGAGCGGATGGAATCGCTCACGCGCGCGGGCCCGGTCTTCGTCGTGAAGACCAGCCGCTCGTCATACCGCGCGAAGGCGGTGCTGCTCGCGATCGGCCGGCGCGGCACGCCGCGCAAGCTCGGCGTGCCGGGCGAGGAATTGCCGAAGGTGGTCTACCGCCTGGTCGATCCGGAGCAGTACGCGGGACGCAAGGTGCTGGTCGTGGGCGGCGGCGACAGCGCGCTCGAAGCCGCGCTGGCGGTCGCCGCACAGCCGGGCGCGGCGGTGACGCTTTCATACCGCGGCGAGGCGTTCTCGCGCGTGAAGGCGAAGAACCGCGAGCGGCTCGAGCAGGCTCGCGACGCCGGGCAGGTCCGCGTGATCCTGCAGTCGAACGTGCGCGAGATCCGCCCCGACGCCGTGCGCATCGAGCGGCTGGGCAGCGAGGACCCGCTGCCCAACGACGCCGTCATCGTGTCGGCCGGCGGCGTGCTGCCCTCCGATTTCCTGCGCTCGATCGGCGTGGAGGTCCAGACGAAGTACGGCACCGCCTAGCGGCTGATCTCGATCTTCGTCGCGCGCAGCACCCCGCCGCTCACCGGCCCCGTCGCCTTCACCTTGAGCCCGTTGGCGAGGCTCGACGCGCTGCCGTTCTCGAACACCGCCGCCGTGGCATCGACGAGCTGTCCCGCGACCTTGAAGCTCGACACCGACGCGAACTGCGTGATGTAGCCCTCCACCTCGACGGGCTCGCCGGACGCCTGCGGCGCGGGCAGCCGGATGTCGATCGCGGACGCGTGGAGCACGCCGCCGCTCAACGTGCCGGTCACCTCGACGCTCACGCCGTTGGCGAGCTGGCTCGCGTTGCCCCCGGTGTACACGGTGGCGCCGCCGGCCGCGACGGCCTGCCCGTTCACGGTGAAGCTCGCGAGCGAGACGAAGTTCTCGATGCGCCCTTCGGTGGACACGTTTCGCGGCGCGTCGGCCGGAAAGAGCGTGATCGAGGCCGCGTTGAGCACGCCCGACGACACCACGCCCTCGGCCGCGACGTGGCAGCCGTTCGCGAGATCGGCCGCGGTGCCGCCCCGGAACACCGTAGCGGCATTGGCGGCCACCGCCCGGCCGTTCACCCGGAAGCTCGCCGGCGAGACGAAATCCGTGACCGTGCCATCGACCGCGAGCCGCGTGGCTTCGGCTGGCGCCGCGTCCCGGAAATCCACCGACGAGGCGGCGACCACGCTGCCGTTGACCATGCCGATGACGTGGACGATGCGCCCGTTGGCGAGGCTCGCGACGGTGCCGCCCGTGAACGCGGCGCGCGATGCATCGACCTGTTGCCCGCGGACGCGGAAGCTCGACACCGACAGGAAATCGGTGACCGGGCCGTCGAGCTCGGCGGCGGTCTCGTCGCCCAGCGTGAGGAAATCGATCTCGCTCGCGACGACCGTGCCGTCGACGATCCGCCCTTCGACCTCCACGCGCACGCCGTCTGCGAGGCCCGACGGTGCGCCGCCCACGAACTGCGCGCTGGTCGCATCGACGCGCAGCGCGCCGACCCCGAAGCTCGACAGCGACCGGAAGCCCGACACGTATCCCACGTACTCGACGAACGTGCCCGCCGGCGCGCTCACGCCCGCAAGCCGCACGCCGGCGGCGTCGAGCCGGCCGCCTGCGGGCAGCGCGGTCGAGCGTACGGACACGAGCTGGCCGTTCGCGAGGCCCGAAGCCGGGAATCCCGTGAGCTGCGCGCGCGAGAAATCGACCGTGAGCGATTCGAGGCGGAACGTGGTCGACGTGAGCCCGCTCACCATGCCCTCCGCCTGGTAGGCCGTGGCCGAAGCCGCCGGCCGCCGCTCGATGCGCGTCGCCACGATCGCGCCGTCCGCATCGTGCAGCCCGCTCACCGCGACCAGGTCGCCGGGCGCGAGCGCGTCGAGCGTCGTGAACCCGTCGAACACCGTCGCCGCGTCGCGGCGCACGCGTTGGCCCAGCACCGTGAGCGTGCCGCTGGCGGCGCTCGTGGCATCGACCGGCCCGAGCGCGGCGAGGCTCGCCACGATCTCCTCAGCGCGCCCGGTTTTCCCGCCGGCATCGATGCCGCCGTGGACCTCCACGACCATGCCGAGCCGCAGGTCGCTCACCGGCCGGTCGGGCACGCCGTCGATGGTGACGCGCGCCCCGGTGTCGTCGAAACGCACGCCGTTCACGATGACGCTGCCGAATCCGTTGATGGGGCCGGAGGCGATGCCGCCGGTGCCGCCGCTGCCGATGCCGGCCATGATGGGCCCGGCGCCGCCGCCGCACGCGGCAGCGAGCATCGCCGCGGCCGTGGCCGCGAGGTGCACGAGGATGTTGCGCATGACTAACGTCCCGTGTTGCGCGGGGGACCGGCCCTGGCCCTCGGTTTCCGCTTCCCGCTTCGCGGAGAGGGTGAGCGCGCCTTGTCGACTTTTTCTTGTTCTCCCTGCTCGCGCGCAGGAGCGCCCTGCTGCGGCGCCGCGCGCGGTTCCGAATAGAAGTAGATGCCGAAGCGCATGCGCATGCCCGTGTCGCCCGAGCGCGCGTCGCGCTCGTCGAGGCGGCTCGCCTCCGGCACGATCTCGCGCAGCATGCGTCCCCACTCGCTGCGCACGAGGCCGGCGATCGCGCGCACCGACTCGGCGCTCAGCTCGTCGCCGAAGACGCCCTGCTCGAGCATCTCGGGATCGCCGCCGAGAAGGTTGTGCACGGCGGCCGCGAGGTGGTCGTGGGCGTTCGCGCCGAAGAAGTAGAGCGCCTCGCGCGAGCCGCGCTCCGGCACGAACGCCCGCTGGTTGAGCGTGACGCGGTCCTCGCCGTCCACGGACACGAGCCCGAGCCTCAGGAATTCGTCCAGCAGCGCGCGCGGTCGCACGTCGCGGCTCACGCTCTCCGCCAGCGCCTCGAAGGAGCGCCGCCCGCCCGCGCTCGCGAGGCGCGGCAGCGCACGCGGGTGCCGCCGCGAGTCGAGGTAGCGCGCGTCGCTGATCCAGCGCGTGAAGATCTCGGAGGCGAGCCGCGTCTCGAGCGTCACGGCCGGCCGCTCGCCCGCCTCTTCGCGCATGCGCCGCACGTCCTTGCGGTGCAGCCCCGTGATGAGGCTGATGCCGCTCGTCGTCTGCTGCCCCGCTTCCACCACGTCCCTCACCGCCACGTCGAAATAGACCTCCTTGAGCATCGCGGCCAGTGCGGGGTACGGGATGCCGCGCGCGAGCAGGAGCCGTACCAGCGGACGCAGCACCTCGCGCACCGCGCGGTCGAGCGCGGCGCCGTCCGCGTGAGCCGGCACCGTGGGAAGTTTTCCCATGCGTCCGATTGTACCGTCCTAGGCGCGGTCCGGGGACCGCGGCGCATTCCCGCGCCGCGGCCGGCGCGCCCGACGCGGCCGCTTCGCGGGTGGCGGCGGCGCGCCGCGCTCCCGGATCGCGTAGCCGTCGCGCCCCACGTGCTCGACGAGCCCGCTCGCAGTCATGTGGTGCAGCGCGTCCTCGAGCTGGTCCACGGGCATGCCGGTATCCATGCGCAGATGCTCGAACGACACCGGCGCGCCGCGAGCCTCGAAGAGCCGCCGCGCCACCGCCACCGCATGCCCGAACCGCGGGTCGTGCTTCGGGGCGTGCGTCCACACGCGGCTCTTCCAGTAATCGAGCGAGGCGGTGAGCTCGGCGCCGAAGAGGATCACCAGCCACGACAGGTAGATCCATAGCAGGAAGAAAGGCAGCGCCGCGAACGCGCCATAGAGGACGTTGTAGGCCGGCGCGTACCGCACGTACACGGCGAAGAGCTCCTTGGCCGCCTCGAACAGCAACGCCGCGATGGCGCCGCCGACGGCGGCATGGGTCCACGCGACGCGGCGATGGGGAACGATCCGGTACAGCAGGAAGAAGGTGAGCGCGCTGAAGACGAGCGGGATGAGGCGCAGCAACGCCGGATTCGCGGCTTCGGCGACGCGCACGCCTGCCGAGAGCGTGATCACGTACGTGGTGATCGTGACGCCGAGCCCGATCAGCACCGGCCCCGCGAGCATGAGGAAGAAGTACGCGAGCACGGACACCCAGTACGGCCGGCGGCGGCGCACGCGCCAGATCGCGTTGAAGGAGCGGTCGATGGTGAGCATGAGCGTGACCGCCGTGACGAGCAGCAGCCCCACCCCGAAGGTCGTGAGCCGGCCCGCGTTGTGCTCGAGCTGGACCATGTAGTCGGTGATGATGCGGCCCGCGATCTCCGGCACGAGGTTCATGAGCAGGAAGATCTTCACCTGGACCATCACCTGCTCGAAGAACGGCGCCGACGACAGCAGCGCCACCGCAATGGCGAAGACCGGTGCCAGCGCGAGCAGCGTCGTGAACGTGAGGCTCGCGGCGACCTGCGGGCAGCGGTCCTCGACCCAGCGGCGCAGGACGAAGGCCGTGAAGCTCGCCGCGTCATGGATGCGGCCGGGGGAGGCCAGGGTCGCGTCGGCGGCGGGGATTGGGCGGCTCACGGCCGACATGGTACCGTGCGGCGCATGGTCGAAGTCCTCGTCCTCTACTACAGCGCCACGGGCTCCGTGCGCTCGCTCGCGCAATCGGTGGCGCGCGGCATCGAGAGCGTCGAAGGCGTGCGCGCCCGCGTGCGCACCGTGCCGAAAGTCGCGCCGGTCACCGAGAAGGCCGCGCCGCCGGTGCCCGAGCAGGGCGCGCCGTACGTCGAGCCGCGCGACCTCGCCGAGTGCGCGGGCATCGCGCTCGGCTCGCCCACCCGCTTCGGCAACATGGCGGCGCCGCTCAAGTACTTCATCGACGGCCTCGGCGCCGACTGGGCGCGCGGGACGCTGGCCGGCAAGCCCGCCGCGGTGTTCTCCGCGACCGCCTCGATGCACGGCGGCCAGGAAGCCACGCTCATCTCGATGATGCTGCCGCTGCTGCACCACGGCATGCTGCTGGTGGGCATTCCCTACACGGAGCCGGACCTCAACGCGACGCGCTCGGGCGGCACGCCCTACGGGGCGACGCACGTGTCGGGCGCGGCCAACGACCGGCCCGTCAGCGACGAGGAGTCGCGGCTCGCCTTCGCGCTCGGCAAGCGGCTCGCGACGGTCGCGCGCAAGCTCGCGGCGTGAACGGTCCCGCGCGCGGCGCGTGGATCGCGGCGAGCGCGAGCCTCATCGCGCTGATCTTCCTCGGCCTCGCGTGGGAGCTCGTGCTGGCGCCGCTGCGCCCCGGCGGCTCGTGGCTCGTGCTCAAGGTGCTGCCGCTGCTGGCGCCGCTCTTCGGCGTGCTGCGCGGGCGCCGCTACACGTTCCAGTGGAGCACGCTGCTCATCTGGCTCTATGCGGCCGAGGGTGCGACGCGCGCCTTCACCGACCGCGGCACGGCGGCGGAGCTCGCGCTGGTCGAGCTCGTGCTCGCGCTCGCCTACTTCACGGCAGCGGTGCTGTTCCTGCGGGCGACGCGCGAGCGCAGGTAGGCGATCGCGAGCGGCGCGAGGCTCACGACGATGATGCCGACGATGATCGCCGTGAGGTTGCCCTTGATCCAGGGAATGTTGCCGAAGAAGAAGCCCGCGTAGGTGAGCGAGCCCACCCACAGCACCGCCCCCACGAGATTGAAAGCCGTGAAGCGCCCGGGATTCATCGCCCCCATCCCGGCCACGAACGGGATGTAGGTGCGCACGATCGGCAGGAAGCGCGAGATGATCACCGCCTTGCCGCCGTGGCGCTCGTAGAACGCGTGGGCCTTCTCGAGATGCTCGGGATTGAGCCAGCGCGAGCCGCGGTCGGTGAAGAAATGCCGCCCCAGCCAGCGGCCGATGGCGTAGTTCACCATGTTGCCCGCGAAAGCGGCGGCCACGAGGAGCACCACGAGCAGGTGCGCGTTCATGCCGCCGGTGGCCGCCACCGCGCCCGCGACGAAGAGCAGCGAGTCGCCCGGCAGGAAGGGCGTCACCACGAAGCCCGTCTCGGAGAAGATGATCGCGAAGAGGATCGCGTAGATCCACGCGCCGTACTCGGCCACCATCCGCACCAGGTGGACGTCCAGGTGCAGGACGATGTCGATGAATTCGGCGATCACTTGTCCTTCGTTTGACTCCGTCTTGCGCTGTATTCAGGGCGTCTGGTGCTCGACGGCCTTCTTCTCCGGCTTCACGAAGTCCTCGCGCGAGGCGCCGAGGTACATCGCGAGCGGGCAGGCCACCAGCACCGAGGAGTAGATGCCGAAGAGGATGCCGATCGTGAGCGCGAGCGCGAAATAGTGCAGGCTCGCCCCGCCGAAGAAGAAAATGGACAGCACCATCATCTGCGTGCACAAGTGCGTGATGATCGTGCGCGAGATGACGCCCGTGATCGAGGCATCCATGATTTCCGGCACCGTGGCCTTGCGCATCTTGCGGAAGTTCTCGCGCACGCGGTCGAAGACGACCACGGATTCGTTCACCGAGTAGCCGAACACCGCCAGCACGGCGGCGAGCACCGGCAGCGAGAACTCCCACTGGAAGAGCGCGAAGAAGCCCAGGATGATCACGACGTCGTGCAGGTTCGCGACGATCGTGGCCACCGAGAACCGCCACTCGAACCGGAAGGCGAGGTAGACCACGATGCCGATGCAGACGAAGAGCAGCGCGAGGGCCCCGTCGGTGGCGAGCTCGCTGCCCACCTGGGCGCCCACGAACTCCACGCGGCGCAGCTGCGCGGTGCCGTCCTGCGCCTTGAGCGCGGCCATCACGTCGTCGGACTGCCTGGTCATCTGGACGTTCTGGCTCTGGCCTTCCGTCTTCTTCAGCGGCAGGCGGATGAGCACGTCGCGCGAGGTGCCGAAGTTCTGCACGGAGACGTCGGTGAGCCCCATCTTCTGCAGCGCGCCGCGGATCTTCTCCGGCTCGGCCACGTGGTCGTAGGAGACCTCCATGACCGTGCCGCCGAGGAACTCGATCGAGAAGTGCAGCCCGCGCACGATGAGCAGGCCGACCGCCAGCACGAAGACGAGCGCCGAGATCACGTTGAAGACCAACGCGTGGCGCATGAAGGGGATGCTTCGCCGGATGCGGAAGAATTCCATGGTCAGGCCGCCGCTTTCTTGTGCCATTGGGTGTTGCCGATCGAAAGCTTCTGCACTTTCTTGCGGCCCCCGTAGATCAGGTTCACGATGCCGCGCGACACGACGACGGCGCTGAAGATCGAGGTGAGGATGCCCAGGCAGTGCACGACCGCGAAGCCGCGCACCGGGCCGGAGCCGAAGGCGAGCAGCATGAGGCCGACGATCAGCGTGGTCACGTTCGAGTCGAGGATCGTCGCGAAGGCGCGTTCATAGCCCGCCTGGATCGCCATCTGCGGCGTCATGCCGGAGCGCAGCTCCTCGCGAACGCGCTCGTTGATGAGCACGTTGGAGTCGATGGCCATGCCGAGCGTGAGCGCCACGGCCGCGATGCCGGGCAGCGTGAGCGTGGCCTGCATCATCGACAGCAACGCCACCAGGAACAGCAGGTTGCACGCGAGCGCGATCACCGAGATCACGCCGAAGAGCGCGTAGTACATGATCATGAAGGCGGCGATCAGCGCGAAGCCGCCGAGCACGGCGTGGTAGCCCTTCTTGATGTTGTCGGCGCCCAGGCTCGGGCCGATCGTGCGCTCCTCGATGATGTCCATCGGCGCGGCCAGCGCGCCCGCGCGCAGCAGCAGGGCCAGGTCCTTCGCTTCCTGCGCGCTCGGCATGCCGGTGATCTGGAACTGCGCGCCGAACTCCTCCTGGATCACGGGCCACGTGAGCACCGTGGTGCTGTTCTTCTCGATCAGCAGCATGCCCATGCGCTTCTTCACGTTCTCGCGCGTGGTCTGCCGCATGACGCGGCCGCCCTGGTCGTCGAGGCTCATGCGCACGACCGCACCGCCGCCGCGCGAGGGATCTTCGAAGCCCGGCTGCGCGTCCTTGATGCGGTCGCCGGTGATCACGACCGACTTCCTCACGAGGACCGGATTGCCTTCGCGATCGAAGAACTTGTCGGTGCCGAACGGCGCGGGCGCGTCCTTGTATTGCGCGAAGGCGAGCTGCCCCTGCCCCGCGGCGTACTCCTCGGCAACCATGCGCACCTCGAGGGTCGCCGTGCGGCCGAGGATCTCCTTCGCGCGCGTCGGATCCTGGACGCCGGCGAGCTGCACGACGATGCGGTCCCCGCCCTGCTGCTGCACGATCGGCTCGGCCACGCCGAGCTCGTTCACGCGGTTGCGCAGCGTCTGGATGTTCTGCTGCAGCGCGAGCTCCTGGTCGCGCTTCACGACCTCGGGCTTGATCGTCGCCACGAGCGCTGCTTCCTGCTCGCGGATGACGAGGTCCGGCATGGCATCCGTCATCGCCTTGAGCGCGGCCGTGCGCTGCTCGGCCTCGCTGAAGCGCACGACGATGCGGTCGCCTTCGCGCGCGATGCCCGAGGAATAGATCTTCTTGTCGCGCAGCAGGGCGCGCACGTCGCCGAGGTAGCGCTCCATCGCCTTGTTGGCCGCCGCGCGCATGTCGACCTGCAGCAGGAAGTGCACGCCGCCGCGCAGGTCGAGGCCGAGGTACATGGGCTTCGCGCCGAGCAACTGGAGGAAGTGCGGCGAGTTCGGCACGAGGTTCAGCGCCACCACGTAGCCCTGCCCCGCCTTGGACTGGATCACGTCGCGCGCGCGCAGCTGCGTGTCCGTGTCGGCGAAACGGAAGCGGATGGCGGTCTCGTCCATCTCGTCGTCGATGACCGGCACGTTCGCCGCCTTGAGCGCGTCGGCGAGCTGCGTCTTCAGGGCCGAGTCCACCTTGACCGTGGAGCGCGCGCCGGAGATCTGCACCGCCGGGACCTCGCCGAAGAGGTTCGGCGCGGCGTAGATGAGGCTCACGATGATCGCGATCACGATGATCGCGTACTTCCAGGCGGGATACTTGTTCATGGTGCCTACTGTGCGTCCTTGATCGTGCCCTTCGGCAGCAATGTGGTCACCGCCTGCTTCTGCACCGCGACGTTCACGTTGGGCGCCACCTCGAGGGTGACGTACGCGTCGCCGATCTTCACGATCTTGCCGAGCAGGCCCATCGCCACGACCTCGTCGCCCTTCTGCAGGGCTTCGAGCATCGTCTTGTGCTCCTTCGCCTTCTTCATCTGCGGACGGATCATGAGGAAGTAGAGGACGACGAACATGAGCAGGATGGGCAGCATGCCCATCAGCGTGTCGCCTCCCGTGGCCGCGCCTGCAGCCTGGGCGTAAGCGGTACCGATCATCTGAAACTCCGCAGGGAAATATTTGAAAAGACAGCCTTTTTAGGCTGCCTAGCTAACCTGCGATTCTATCATGCGCCCCGCCTCGAAATCTCGGCGCCATGCGGCGAATCGTCGCGCCTCGATGGCCTCGCGCAGCCCCCTCGCGAGGTCCAGGTAGTAGGCGAGGTTGTGGATCGTATTGAGGCGCGCCCCGAGGATCTCGTTGGCGCGGTGCAGGTGGTGCAGGTAGGCGCGGCTGAAGTTGCGGCAGGTATAGCAGCCGCAGTCCGGGTCGAGCGGGCCGGTATCCTCGCGATGCCGCGCGTTCTTGATCTTGACGTCGCCGCGGCGCGTGAAGAGCCAGCCGTTGCGCGCGTTGCGGGTGGGCAGCACGCAATCGAACATGTCCACGCCGCGCGAGACCGACTCGACGATGTCCTCGGGCGTGCCCACGCCCATCAGGTAGCGCGGCGCATCCGCGGGCAGCCGCGGCGCCGTGTGCGCGACGATCCGTGCCATGTCCTCCTTCGGCTCGCCCACGGAGACGCCTCCGATCGCGTAACCGTCGAAGCCGATGGCGGTGAGCCGTCCGAGCGACTCGTCGCGCAGGTCCTCGTACATGCCGCCCTGCACGATGCCGAAGAGCGCGTTCGGGTTGTCCCCGTGCTCGCGCCGCGAGCGCTCCGCCCATCGCAGCGACAGCCGCATCGAATCGGCGGCATGCTCGCGCGTGGCGGGATAGCCCGTGCACTCGTCGAAGATCATCACGATGTCCGAGTCGAGCACGCGCTGGATGCGCATCGACTCCTCGGGCGTGAGGAACAGGCGGTCGCCGTTCACCGGCGACTGGAACGCGACGCCTTCCTCGCTCACGCGGCGCAGGTCGCCGAGGCTGTAGACCTGGAAGCCGCCGGAATCCGTGAGGATCGGGCGCTGCCAGCCCATGAACCGGTGCAGCCCCTGGTGTGCGGCCACGACCGGCAGGCCCGGGCGCAGCCACAGGTGGAACGTGTTGCCGAGCACGATCTGCGCGCCCAGCTCCTCGAGCTCGCGCGGGCTCATCGCCTTCACCGTGCCGTACGTTCCCACCGGCATGAACACCGGCGTCTCGACGATGCCGTGCGCGAGCGTGAGCCGCCCGCGCCGCGCCGCGCCGTCGGTGGCGAGAAGCTCGAACCTCACGACGGCGTCCCGGCCGGCGCCATTCCGGACGCTGCCACCGCGGCGCGTGGCGTCATCCCGGACGCTGCCACGGCGGCATGTGGCGTCATCCCGGACGCTGCAATCGCGGCGCGTGGCGTCATCCCGGACGCTGCAATCGCGGCGCGTGGCGTCATCCCGGACGCTGCAATCGCGGCGCGTGGCGTCATCCCGGACGCTGCAGTCGCAGCAATGGTCCGGGATCCAATCTTCATTTCCAATGCGGCGGAAAGGTCTTGTCGAAATACGGCAGCGCCTCGATGCGCTTCGCCCAGGCATCGATCTTCGCGGGCAGCAACTTCGTGAGCCCGGTCTCGGGCTTGCGAACGGTCACGCGTTTCACGTACGCGACCACCGTGTACAGCGTGATGTCCGCCGCGGTCATCGCGCCGCCCCCGAGCCAATCGCCCTTGAGCTCCGCGGCCATGTACTCGAGCTCCTCGCCGAGCACTTTCTTCGCATCCTCCATCACCTTCGGATCCGGCGGCGCGTCGTCCTTCCAGAAGAGCTCGTCCACGATCCGGTCGATGCCCTGCGCGTAAGCGTACGACTCCACCTCCCGCACGAGGCGGCGGATGCGCGCGCGCTCGCGCACGTCGCCCGGATAGAGCTTCGGCCCGCTCGCGAAGCGCTCGTCGAGGTACTCGAGGATCACGGTCGATTCCCAGAGCGCGAAACCGTCGTCGACGATCGTGGGCACCTGGTGGCGCGGGTTGATGGCGACGAACTCGGGCTTGCGCGTGTCGCCCGCCTGGAACGACAGCACCTTCAGGTTGTAGGGGATCTTCTTGCATTCGAGCGCGAGCCAGACGCGCCACGAGTACGGCGAGCCGTGGCCGTGGTAGAAGTCGAGTGCCATCCTTGCGTTCTCCTCAGAGGGTGAATCCTTCGAGCGGGACCTTCGCCGGCCTGCCCGCGACGAGGTCGGCCACCACGCGCCCCGTGGCGAGCGCGAGGGTGAAGCCCAGCGCGCCGTGCCCGACATTGAGCCACAGGTTCGACTGCGGCGTGCGTCCCAGGATCGGCGTGCTGCGCGGCGTCGCGGGACGCATGCCGCACCAGGGATGCAGCTCGCGGAAATCACTCGCGCGCGGAAACGCCGCCTTCACTTCGTCCACGAGCTGCTCGACGCGCTCGACGTCGATCTCGCAGCGCCGCCCCGCGAGGTCCGCCATGCCGGCGACGCGCAGCTCGCCGCCCAGCCGGGCATACACGACCTTGCGCTGGTAATCGGTCACGCTGATGCGCGGCGCGCCCGCCTCGTCCGTGATCGGCAACGACAGGCTGTAGCCCTTGAGCGGATAGATCGGCAGCCGCACGTCGAGCGGCGCCATGAGGGCCGGCGCGTTGGTGCCGAGCGCGAGGACGTACGCCTCGGCCTCCACGACGCCCGCGTTGGTC
>DASTGG010000391.1:0-7041 GCA_035719385.1 Usitatibacter sp. | reverse complement strand
TGGCGATCTCTGTGCGCCAAACACATGAAACCTCTCCTCGGCCTCGCCGCGCTCTAGATCGAGCGCTTCCAGCTCACGGCATTCAGGATCGGGATGCGTGCGAAGGCTCTTGTAGCTCGGACACTCGTATAGGTAAATTCGTACGCGATTGTTCGATACCCAAACAACATTCCAGTCGACGCTATTGGCGAGGTAGTAGGTTCGTTCGGCCTCGAAGTATCTCACCGCGGGATTGTCGTTCTTCTCACCGATTCCGAGGTAGACGGTGTGTTTCCGGTGCCCGGAACCGGGACCAATCAAGTCGGCGACGCTCGCCTTCAGCGATTCGTCCGCAGATGGTACGGTGCCGCCGATGTGCACGTACGCAGCGCATCCGGCGACGAGGATCGCTACGACAGCGATTGCAACTACTCGCGTCATGAGGTCTAACTATATCTATCAGGATTCCGGATAACACGCGTCCGTATAACACCGATCTTGTCCGGATAACACACCTGCGTCAAAGCCCGTCTGGTGGCCATCGCCCCGGGCTTCACGAGCGGCATAACGGTGCATTCGCCTGGTGCGCCGCGCCTGCACGATGCCGTAGCCGCGCGCGGTGCTCGAGCGCGCGGTGATGCTGCGGATGCCTGAAGCCCGGAAGGCGGCGGCTAGAGCGGGCCGCCGCGCGAGAAGTACAGGTCGACGATCGCCTTCTGCGCAGTCGTGAGCTGCGCGTAGAGCGTCGAGAACGACTGCGCCACCGCGGACGCATCGTCGGACTGCTTCTTCAACGCCGCGGCGCGCGCATTCAGCGCATCGACCGCGGTGGTGAAGGCGGTCGTGCGCGAATTCTGCGTATCGGCGTCGGCCGCCTCCGCCACGATCGCGGTCACGAACGCCTGCCAGGCCGCTTCCTGCGACGACGTGACGCCGAGCCGATTGTGCAACGTGCTCAGCAATGCGCGTGATGCGGCCTCGGCGCCGTGGAAGCTGCCGATGTGGTTCGACGAGCCGACCCCCGCTCCGCCGCGGCCGATGCCGTTGCCGTGATCGTCGCCGGGCGGGTCGTCGCCTGCCGCCAGGACCGCGCCCGACATCGCGAGCGACACCGCCGCGACGCTGCCGGCCATGAGCCACCTTGCGCCATTCATTCTCATTCGTTTCTCCCTTCGAACAAGGTTTGCCGCCAACGTAGCCCAATGCCGCGGCAGCCGCAATGAACCGGCGCTTGTGGCGCCGCCCCCAACCATGATCTGGGTCAAACCGCGCGAATTGGGGAAAAATCCCCAATCCGATCGCTCCTCGAGCGGTCTGGCTGCGACCGCCTGCCGCGCCCAACCCGTTGAACCGAAGCGCTATTCCGACGGGGCTGTTACGAATGGAACAAATGGCACAAGGGTTGCACAGGTAGGGACATAACAGTCAAGGGAGCGAGCAATGCCAAGCCTTCGCCTGATGGTGGTTGACGCGGATGATTTCGCCGCGATGCTGACCGGTGCCGCGTTGTCCAGGCTCGGGCATCGCGTGGACAAGTTTGCAAGCGCTGACATCGCGCTCGAAGTCCTTCGCGAGGCGCCGGGCGCCTACGACGCCGTCTTCGCCGGCTCCTCCCTCGACACGATGACGGGCCTGCAATTCGCGCGCGAGGCGCAGCGTCACGATGGGCGCCTGCGCATGCTGGGCAAGGACGAGCAAAGCGGCGGCGCGCCCTTCGGCAAGCTCTACGTGCTGCCCAAAGAGCACCTGTTCTGCAATGCCGCGGCGATGCAGTCCCTGCGCCACGCCGCGGAAAACTCCATCCAGATGGCCGCCTGATTCCCCGCCACTCTCAGGTCGCTGAGCGCTGCGCGGCCTTGAGCACGTCGGCGCTGCGGCGCAGCGCTCCCTCCTCCTCCATGGATAGCGCGAGCGGCATCACCCGCTCGATGCCGTTGCGCCCGACGACGGACGGCAGCGACATCGTGACCCCGAAGCGCTCCTGGTAGGAGCCGATCGGGATCACGGCCTTCTCGTCGCGCAGGATCATCTCCACGATCCGCGCCACGGCCACGCCGATGCCCAGGCGGCTGGCACCCGTGCCCTCGATGATGCCGATGTTCGCGAACCGGACCTCCTCCTCGATGCGCTCGCGGAACGTCTCCGCGCCCATCGTCTTCGGCAGCAGCGCGGGAATGACCGGCGTGCCGGCGACGCGCGCGAGCGACCACACGAAGACCTGGGACGTGCCGTGCTCGCCGATGACCATCGCATCGACGGAGCGCGCATCGACGCCCAGGTGCTGCGCGAGGTGGAAGCGGAAGCGAAGCGTGTCGAGGAAGGTGCCGGCGCTGATCACGCGCGAGCGCGGCGCGGCGGCGCGCGCGACATCGGCGAGCGCATCCGGCGGATCGGTCACCACGAGCAGGATGGCGCCCGGCGCGGCCGCCGCGAGCTTCGGGACTATGTCGCGATAGATCTCCGCGTTCTTCTCGAGCAGGCGCAGCCGCCCGGCGGCGTCGTTGCGATCGGTGGCGCCGCCGCGCTGCTCGTTCAGGCCGATGGTGATCACGATGGCCGCGCAGTCGCGCAGCTCTTCCACGTCGCCCGCGCGGATGGCGACGGCTGGCGTGAGCAGCGTGCCGTACTGCAGGTCGCGGATGGTGCCGCTCGCGCGCTTCGCATCGCGGTTCGCGACGACGATCTCGCGCGCCGAGCCGCGCAACGCCATCGCGTACAGGCACGCCGAACCCACGCCGCCCGCGCCGATGATGCCGACCTTCATGGCCATGCGACCTGCAGCTCGAGGCCGACCACGGTGATTCCGTCGTTCGGCTGGCGAATGCCGCCGTTGGAGACGTGCTCGGCACGCAACGCCAGCGCGTGCTCGCGCCTGCGCCCGAAGGCGAAGCCGGCGCCGAGCTGCTCGCCGAACTGGAACGCGGTGCTGAGCTCGCGGCCGCCGATGCGCGTGCGCGAAAGCAGGTGCGCGCCGAGCGCCGCCTCGAGGAAGAATCCGCCCGGCGAAGACAAGCGGAATGACGGCGTGAGGCCGATGTCCCAGAGGTCCGGGCCGCTCGAGGCGTGCCAGAAAGCGACGCGCGGCTTCCAGAACTGGTCCACGACCCACCCGCCGCGTTCGGAGAGGCGACGCGCGTGGAACGACATGCCGGCGCCTGTCATGCAGATTCCGTCGTTGCATCCGGAATCCGCGACGAAAGTCGCGGCGGCGCCCGGTTGAGCCGTGAAAGCCGCAGCGGCGGCCATGAGCACGGGAGCGATGCGCCGTAACATGCGACTCCGACGGCCGGAGCCCGCACAAGGTTCCGCGAGCGTTACGCCGCCCGCCGCAGCCGGCGCGGTGCGGCGCTCTCCAGGAAGTCCGCCACGAGGGCGGCCTGGCTGGGAGCCATCAGCGATGGCGCGTGGCCCGTATCCGGAATTCGTACGCATTGCGCCTGGGGATTGATGCCGAGCATCGCGCCGACCACGTCCTCGGGAAGTATCCGCGAGGATTCCCCGCGAATGACCAGCACCGGGCAGCGTACGCGATACCACGCGCTCCACAGGGAAAGCCCCGGGGCGAACGGCGCGGGCTGCATGATCTGCGCGATGCGCGGATCGTAGTGCAACGCGTAGCCGCCGGAAAGCCTGCGCGCGGCGTGGCGTGCGAGATGCGACCACTGCTCCTCGGTGAGCGGGCCCCATTCGCGGTGCGTGTGGCGCACGTGCGCCGCGAGCGCGGCCATCGAATCGAAGCGCGCCGGCGCGCGCAGGTTGCCCGCGATCGCCGCCAGCGCATCGCCAGGAACGAACGCGCCCACATCGTTCAGCACCAGCCGCTCGATGGGACTGTCGGGCTGCGCGGCGAGCAGCATGCCGAGCAGGCCCCCCATCGACGTGCCGATCCAGTCGATTCGCGAAGCGCCGAGCTCCGCGATGAGCAGGCGCAGGTCCGCGAGGAACTGCGGGAAGTGATAGGCGAGAGGCGATGGAAGCCACGCGCTCTGTCCCCTTCCGGCGACATCCGGGCAGACCACGCGCACATCGGCCGAAAGCTCGCGCGCGAGGAAATCGAAGTCGCGGCCGTTGCCGCTATAGCCGTGGACGCAGACGACGACGCGGGGGCTGCGCCGGCTGCCCCACTCGACCGCGTGCAGCGCGTGCCTTCCGGTGGGACCGAGGCCGTGCCACCAGAGGTGCCGCGGCCGGCGTCGGGGGACTTGCGGTTCGAGTCAACGCGGCGCGAGTACGCGCTTCTCGAGCGGGAGCGCGGGCGTGCGCTTCTTCCAGATCCCGCCGATGAGCGTGGAGACGTATGCGATGCCATCCGAGATCATCTCGGCGATGGCCATCGCGCGTTGCACGCGCGCACGTGCGATGAGCCGCTCCATCTCCCCGTAAGAACCGTCGTAGCCGTTCGTCTTCATGCGAAGCCTCCTGTGCTGGACGGCCCACTGTGGAGGCTTTGGTGCAGTGCAGCAAACGAGTTCTTTTGGTGCGTCGCCGCAATTAATTTCGGCCGCACGCGAGTGAACTTCCCGCCCCGCGCCGCTACCGCGCGGCGTCCTCGAGCCTGACCGTGAAGGAGGTGTTGACGTCCAGGAGCGACAGGTGCGCGCCGCGGCGCTTCATCGGGCCGATGTCGCGCGGGTCGCTTCTCGCCGCATCGGTATCGCGCGGCGCATGGCCCAGGCGCTGCGGATCGACGGTCTGGTGCCGCCAGATCGTGTCCGGCGCGGCCAGCTCCTTCTCGGGCGGAACCTGCGCGTCATGAAAGGAGCCGAACTCGACGACGTAGGTCACCGGTTCGCCGCAGCGATCGACGATCCAGCGCTCGCTCGCCGATTGCAGCCCCTCGCGCGTGAAGATCTCGGTGGCGACCACCCTGTGCTCGCGGCACTGCGGTGCGACGGCATGGTCGGCCGTGACGATCTGCGCGAGCACTTTCCTCTGCAGGTCGGGCACGGCGAACGTGTCGCCGGGCACCGGCACGCCCGCGCCGGCCTGGATCGCCTCGAGCTCCTCCTGGCGCCTGCGCTCGCCGATGGACGCGTCGCGCTCCTTCTCGCGCGCGCGATGGCGCTCCATGAACTCCTCGTCGAGCTTGCGCCAGTCGACCTCGGGGGCGGGCTGCACGACGCCGGTCGAAATATCGACCGCCTCCGCCGCCACGCCGGGCGGCGGCGAATCGGAGAACTGGGTCACGCCCTTCGAGTCGACCCACCGGTAGACGGTGGCGGCGACGGCGGAGATGGATACGAGCGCCGCGAGAAGGACGCCCCAACGTGTGTGCCGGGTGCGCATGGCCGCTCATGACAAGCTATCACCGCCGGCGCGAGGGCCGTTGCCGGCGGTCAACGGGGGCCGGAATTCGGCCGCTTCAGCGCTTGAGGCGCGCCAGCGCGAGCGCCAGCGCGGTCGCCGGCTGCGGCGCGCGCTCGCGCGGCCGGTCGGCGCCGCGGGCGGGCCGGTCCTGCGAGGGCCGTGCCGCAGCATTCGCGGGCGCATCCTCGAGCCGCATCGTGAGCGCGATGCGCTGGCGCTTGATGTCCACGTCGAGCACGCGGACTTTCACGATCTGCCCCGGCTTCACGACATCGTGCGGGTCCTTCACGAAACGGCTCGACATCGCGGAGACGTGCACGAGCCCGTCCTGGTGCACGCCGACATCGACGAACGCGCCGAATGCGGCCACGTTCGTGACCACGCCCTCGAGGACCATGCCCGGCTTCAGGTCCGCGAGCGACTCGATGCCGTCCTGGAACGTCGCGGTCCTGAATTCGGGGCGCGGGTCGCGGCCGGGCTTCTCGAGCTCGGCGAAGATGTCGCGCACCGTGGGCGTGCCGAACTTCTCGTCGGTGAAGTCGTCCGGCGACAGGCCCTTCAGCAGCGCCGACTGGCCCATCACCTCGCGAATGCCCTTGCCGATGCGCGCGAGGATGCGCTGCACCACGGGATACGCCTCGGGGTGCACCGCCGAGCGATCGAGCGGATTCGCCTCGGGCGCGTCGCTAGCGATGCGCAGGAAGCCCGCCGCCTGCTCGAACGTCTTGTCGCCGAGCCGCGGCACCTTGCGCAGCGCTTCGCGGCTCGGGAACGGGCCGTTCGCGTCGCGGTATTCGACGATGTTGCGGGCGAGCGTGGAGTTGAGGCCCGAGACGCGCGCGAGCAACGGCGCGGAGGCGGTGTTCACGTCCACGCCCACGGCGTTCACGCAATCCTCGACGGTGGCCTCGAGCGTCTTCGCGAGCGCGTACTGGTTCACGTCGTGCTGGTACTGCCCCACGCCGATCGACCTGGGATCGATCTTCACCAGCTCGGCGAGCGGATCCTGCAGGCGGCGCGCGATCGACACGGCGCCGCGCAGGCTCACGTCCAGCTCCGGGAACTCCTTCGCCGCCAGCTCCGATGCCGAATAGACGGACGCGCCCGCCTCGCTCACGACGATCTTCGTGAGCCTCGCATCGGGATGCCGCGCCGCGACGAGCTTCATCAGCTCCGCGGCCAGCCGGTCGGTCTCGCGGCTTGCGGTGCCGTTGCCGATCGCGATGAGGTGCACGCCGTGCTGCACGACGAGGCGCGCGAGCATGGCGAGCGACCCCTGCCAGTCGCGCCGCGGCTCGTGCGGGTAGATGGTCGCGGTCTCCAGCAGCTTGCCGGTCGCATCGACGACCGCCACCTTGCAGCCGGTGCGCACGCCCGGGTCGATGCCCAGCACGGTGCGCGGCCCGGCGGGTGCGGCGAGCAGCAGCTCGCGCAGGTTGCGGCCGAAGATGCGGATCGATTCGGCCTCGGCCGACTCGCGCAGCTTCAGCAACAGCTCGCTCGTGATGACGAACGAGAGCTTCACGCGCCACGTCCAGCGGCACGCTTCCGCGAGCCATGCATCGGCGGGACGGCCCTCGTTGCGGATGCCGAAGTGCGCGGCGACCATCGCGGCGCACGGATGCGGGCTCGCCGCTTCGAGCTCCTCGCCGAGCGTGAGCGTGAGCCGCAGCACGTCGAGCGCGCGGCCGCGAAAGAGCGCCAGCGCGCGGTGCGAGGGGATCGCGCGAATGGGCTCGGAATACGCGTAGTAGT
>DASTGG010000390.1:0-4971 GCA_035719385.1 Usitatibacter sp. | reverse complement strand
AAAGGCGGTCCTCGAAGGCGCACGCGAGGGCGCCGAAGTTGGCATATCGGCGCTGCGCATCGATCCGCTCCAGCCATGGAAGCAACGCCGCGGCGGCGGGCATGTCCGGAACCAGCAGCGGCACGCGCACGCGGTACGGCTCAGGCGTGTCCATGCCGCACGCCGTCCAGGGCAACGTCCAGGTCCGCGGGCGGGAGCCCATCGCACCAGCGCCGCCACATCAGCCGCAGCGCCGCCTCCAGCCCGCGCGCCACGATTCCGCGATCCAGCCAAGGCGACTCCAGCCATCGCCGGCGCATCCCTTCGCGCAATCGCGCGAGCGCATGCAGGTCCTGTGCGCGTGCCACGGCGAGCTCGACGAATTCGTCCACGTCGCCGGCGATCCAGTCCTCCAGCCCCAGGCGCGCCATCGCCGCGGCGCCCTGGCAGTGGGCGCGCGAAGGGCCGCGTAATGTCACGAGCGGCACGCCCATCCACAACGCATGGTTGCTCGTCGTGCCGCCCGTGTAGGGCCACGTGTCGAGCATGATGTCGACCTCGTGGTGCGCGGCGAGGTATTCGGGAAACGCCATGCGCGGCCTGAACGCCAGGCGCTCGACCGCGATGCCGCACGCAGCGAATTGCCGCTGCAGCGAAGCGCACAGCCCCGGATCGCCGGCGTGGCCGATCAGCATCCGGGACTGCGGCAGCGCGTGCAGCACGCGGCTCCACGCCTCGATCACGGGCTCGCGCAGCTTCGCGGGGCGATTGAAGCTGCCGAACGTGAGGATTCCGGTGCGCAATGCAGGAAGCGGATTCACTTCCGGCGCCTCGCGCGGAGGCTCGAACGCCACGGCGGAAGGAAGGCGCGCAAACTTCTCGCGGTAGTACCGTTCGTACAAGCCGTGCGGGGCGTTGAACGGGTCGCAGATGAGATAGTCGATCGACTCCAGGCCCGTCGTGCCCGGATACCCGATCCAGGTCGCCTGCACCGGCGCCGGCTTGCGGGCGAAGGCGAGCAGCCGGTTGTATGCCGTGTGGCCCGAGAGGTCGACGAGGATGTCGATGCCGTCCGAGCGAACGAGCTCGACGACTCGCTCGTCGGTGAGCGCCTGGACGTCGTGCCATCGGCCGGCGAGCGATCGCAGGCGATCCGTGGCCGCGTCGCGCACACGGCCATTCGAGTACACGTGCAGGTCGATCGACGACCGCGGCAGCGCCTGCCAGACCGGCTCGATGAACCTCGTGACCGGGTGATCCCAAAGGTCGCCGGACACGAAGCCCACCTTGAGCCTGCGCTCCGGATCGCGGTCGTTGCCGTGGGGCCGCCATGCCGCCCGCAACGGCTGCTCGAAGCGGCTGGCGAACTCGAAATGGCTGCGCGCGCATTCCCCGGGCGTCACCTCGGCGTGGAGCATGAGGTGCGCGAGCAACGCGCTGTGCCACGCGGCCGCTTGCGGGAAGAGCGCGATCGCCTGCCGCGTCGACGCGATCGCCTCGCGCACCTTTCCCTGCGCACCCAGCGCGCCGGCGATCCCCACGTGGACCTCGGCCATTCCGGGCTTCAGCGCAAGCGCCCGCCGATAGCAATCCAGGGCCCGCCCGGGCTCCTCCTGCTTGAGCAGCACGCTGCCGAGATTCGCCCATGCCTCGGCGAAATCCGGCCGCTGCGCGATCGCACGCCGCAGGCACACCAGCGCTTCGGCCGGGCGGCCCGCCTCCTCGAGCGCCCCGCCGAGATTGCACAGCGCATCGGGAAAGTGCTGCTGCAGCGAAAGGGCCTTGCGGTAGAGCGGGATCGCCGCGCGCGCGTCGCCCTTCGCCTGCACGATCATGCCCAGGAGATTGCAGGCGCGGACGTGGTTTCGATCGAGCTGCAGCGCGGCCCGGCACAGCGCCTCGGCTTCACCGATCTTCCGGCGGTCGACCTGCGCCTGCGCCTGCATGTAGAGGCGGTGCGCTGAATCGGATGCGCTGGCTTGGGTGCTCTGTGGAATGGCGATGTGGACCCCGCGCGGCTGGTGCGTCGGTGCGGAAGTCGATTCTGCCATGGCGATGGGCCGCCTCGCGAAACGATGACATGGCACATGCTACCGTCGGACTTGCCGCGCATCACGCGCCCGTAGCATGGCGCTTCTATCCTGTGCACGGCCACTGCTTCAGCAACCACGGTCGGGCAGCGGCCCGGGGATAGGGTCATTTACTCCCGCCCTTATCCCCGTCTCCCATCCTCGCCAGGTTGGTGGGCCCGGAGGGACTCGAACCCTCTACCCGCCGATTATGAGTCGGCCGCTCATCCGCATGAGCTTCGGGCCCCCCCAACCGGATTCTACGCGGGCGAAACCGGGCCTCCCGGTTTCCACGCCGGGATGCGGCGCCCGGCTAGGGGCGCGACAGGCGGAACCGGGCGATCGGCCCGCGCGCCACGCGCCGGTTCGCGCGCATGAGCGCCGACCGCAGGAACGGGTTCGGGTCGCGCCACGCGAACAGGCTGTGGATCTTCGGGCGCAGCAACGACGCGACCCATCGCGCCCGACCGAGCTTGCCGGCGCCGGCGAGCGCCCGGTACGCCGCGCGGTCGAGCTTGAAGTCGATCCAGCGGAAACGGCGCCCGAAGGCCACGTGCGCAGGTCGTGCCCCGGTCAGCAGATAGTCGTAGCAAACCTTCGTGAGATTGAGCCCATTGCGAGCGCCGATGTAATTCCACAGGTTGCAGCGCGCATTGATCTCCAGCAGGTAATAGCGCCCCGTCGAGGAGTCGCGCTTGAAGTCCATGTTGAAGACGCCGCGCAGCGGCACGCGCCGTGCGATCTCGCGCCCGATCGCTTCGAGCTCCCCGTTGCGCCGCAGCTCGATGTACGAGCTGTCGCCGGTGAGCGGCGGATGGCAGCGCAGCTTGCGTCCCGTGTGGCAGGCGAGGATGCTGCCCGTCTCGTCGGCCACGGCGTCGAGGCACCACAGCTCTCGATCGTCGCCTGCAATGTATTCGTGGAAGACGACGTGATGCCGCATCCGGTGCAACTCGGGATCGGACAGCACGGCCTCGCCATTGGCGCGCAGGATCGCCTTCGCCCCCTTGAAGACATCGGCGAGCCCCGGGACCTGGTTGCAGCCGTGCTTCGACGCAGGCTTGATGAGCACGGGCCGGGGATGCTTGTCGAGCGAGCCTTCCCAATGGAGGGACCGCGGCACGGGCAGCCCACGCTCCGCAGCGAACGTGGCGAATCGGTCCTTGTCGAGAAGCGCGCGCGTCGTGTCCGCGTCGTTCAGCAGCATGCGGAATCGGCACGCAAGCCGGAAGCGGTAGGTGTTCACGAAGTCGAGGTAGCCGTCGTTCGAGAAGAACAGCGGTACGGGCTGCCCGTACACGCCTCGCAGGCGCGCGGCGAGCGACTCCAGCGATTCGAGCACTGCCTCGGCGTCCCGCAACGGGGGCAGCCGCCAACGCATGACGCAGTAGCGCGAGTAGAGGCCGGGCTCCTCGTCGTCCGGCGAGGCCACGATCACCGGAATGCCGCCGAGGCCGAGTGCCCGGACGACGTTGAGGCCGCCGAGGAGCACTACGGGAAGTCGGTCGCGCGCCCGCCGGCGCAGGGAAGAGAGGTCGGCAATTTGCATGCTGGCAAGACTATGGCGTCACCACGCTGCACCACATGGGAACTGCCACCGTGCCGGCTGGCGGTCGGCCGGACGGAGCAGTACGAATGGCGCAGGAAAAAGACAAGCCCGCCGAAGCGGGCTTGGGAGACTGGCCCCGGACCGTTGCGGCAAGGAGCCGCGCCCGGGGTGACGACCGTCGCGGCAAGGAGCCGCGCCCGGGGTGACGACCGTTGCGGCAAGGAGCCGCGCCCGGGGTGACGACCGTTGCGGCGAGGAGCCGCGCCCGGGGTGACGACCGCTGCGTTAAGGAGCCGCGCCCGGGGTGACGATCACGCGATCAGGATTCGCCTTCGAGGAAGCTCCTCAGCTTCTCCGAGCGCGACGGATGCCGCAGCTTGCGCAGCGCCTTGGCCTCTATCTGCCTTATGCGCTCGCGCGTCACGTCGAACTGCTTGCCCACCTCTTCCAGCGTATGGTCGGTGTTCATCTCGATGCCGAAGCGCATGCGCAGCACCTTCGCCTCGCGCGGCGTGAGCGAATCGAGCACGTCCTTGGTGGCTTCGCGCAGGCTCGCGTAGAGCGCGGAATCCGAGGGCGCGAGGCCGGCCTGGTCCTCGATGAAGTCGCCGAGGTGGGAGTCGTCGTCGTCGCCGATCGGCGTCTCCATGGAGATGGGCTCCTTCGAGATCTTGAGGATCTTGCGGATCTTCTCCTCGGGCATCTCCATCTTCACCGCGAGCGTGGCGGGATCCGGCTCCTGGCCGGTCTCCTGCAGGATCTGGCGCGAGATGCGGTTCATCTTGTTGATCGTCTCGATCATGTGCACCGGGATGCGGATGGTGCGCGCCTGGTCGGCGATCGAGCGCGTGATGGCCTGGCGGATCCACCACGTCGCGTACGTCGAGAATTTGTAGCCGCGGCGATATTCGAACTTGTCCACCGCCTTCATGAGGCCGATGTTGCCCTCCTGGATCAGGTCCAGGAACTCCAGGCCGCGGTTGGTGTACTTCTTGGCGATCGAGATCACCAGGCGCAGGTTGGCCTCGATCATCTCGCGCTTGGCGCGGCGCGCCTTCGCCTCGCCCGTGGACATCTGGCGGGCGATCTCCTTGAGGTCCTTGATCGGGATGCCGACTTCCTTCTGCAGCGCGATGAGCGCGTCCTGCTGCTCCACGATCGCGGGGCGGAAGCGCTCGAGCGCCTTCGCGTAGGCCTTGCCCGAGGCGATCTCCTCGTTGGTCCACTTGAGGTTGGTCTCGTTGCCCGGGAAGACCTTGATGAAGTGCGCGCGCGGCATGTTCGCGTTGCGCGTGCACAGCTCCATGATCTCGCGCTCGTGCGAGCGCACGCGCTCCACGAGGTGGCGCAGCCCGTTGCACAGGTGCTCGACCT
>DASTGG010000389.1:0-3598 GCA_035719385.1 Usitatibacter sp. | reverse complement strand
CCATGACCATCGACCGCAGGACCTTCCTCAAGCTCGCCGCCCTCGGTGGCGGCACCGTGTTCGCCTCGTCCCTGCCCGGCTGCGCATCGCTCGCCGGCGGCGGCGAGTTCCATTTCGTGCAGCTTTCCGATACGCACTGGGGCTTCCAGGGCCCGAAGGTGAATCCGGACGCCCGCGGCACGCTCCCCAAGGCCGTCGAGGCGGTGAACGCGCTCGCGGAGCCGCCCGATTTCATCGTGTTCACGGGCGATCTCACCCACACGACCGACGATCCGGCCGAGCGCCGCCGCCGGCTCGCGGAATTCAAGCAGGTGGTCTCGGGGCTGAAGAACCCGAACCTGCGCTTCATGCCCGGCGAGCACGACGCCTCGCTCGACCACGGCGAGGCGTGGAAGGAGTTCTTCGGCGAGACGCATTACACGTTCGACCACCGCGGCGTGCATTTCATCGTGCTGGACAACGTCTCCGACCCTGCCGCGCGCATCGGCGAAGCGCAGCTCGCCTGGCTGCGCGACGACCTCTCGCGGCAATCGAAGGACCAGCCGATCGTCGTGTTCACGCACCGGCCGCTCTTCGACCTCATGCCGCAGTGGGACTGGGCCACGCGCGATGGCGCCGAAGCGGTGTCGCTCCTGATGCCGTTCCGGCACGTGACGGTCTTCTACGGCCACATCCACCAGGAGCACCACCACATGACGCAGCACATCGCGCACCACTCGGCGAAGTCGCTCATCTTCCCGCTTCCCGCGCCCGGATCGGTGCCGAAGCGCGAGCCGATCGCGTGGGATGCCGCGCAGCCTTATCGCGGGCTCGGGTTTCGCGAGGCCGAGCCGGAACCGGCGCGCGAATGGGCGTTGCAGGAATTCGCGGTCACGGGGAGGCTCGCATGAGGCGCGCGCGGCGGATGTTCCTGGCCGCGGGCGGCGCGCTGGCGCTGTGCGCCGGTGCGCGCGTCGTGGCGCAATCCGCGGGCGAGCGCGTGATCCGGGTTCGCACCTACAAGTTCGCCTTCGATCCCTCGGTCATACAGCTCAGGAAAGGCGAGCCCGTGATCCTGGAATTCACCGCGAACGACGTCTTCATGGGCTTCAATGCGCCGGACTTCAACGTGCGCACCGACGTGGTTCCCGGCAAGACGACGCGCCTGAGGCTCGTGCCGGACAAGGCGGGCACGTTCACGTTCCTCTGCGACGTGTTCTGCGGCGACGGCCACGAGTCGATGCACGGCACGCTCGTGGTGACCTAGCCGTTCATTTCCAGAGGTCGACGCCCCGGCCGCGCGCCCTGAGGCCGTCGGCGCGCTTCTGGATGAACCGCTGGAAATCGGGCTCGTCGCGATACGCGCCGCTCGCCACGTAATCGAGCGTCGAGGCGAGGTGGAAGGGCTTGAGGTAGCCGTCCGCCCGGAACACCTCGCGCCCCTCGCGATCGAGGAACAGCAGCGTGGGCGCGTAGGCCACCTGCAGCGAGCGCGCCCATCGCCGCTCGGTCATCGATTGCTTCGCGGGCGTGGTCACCGGCCGCTCGCCGCCGACGTCGACCGCGACCACGCGAAACCGCGACAGGAGCTCCCGCACCTCGGGGCGCTTGAACGCATCGCGATGCAGCTCGTCGCATTCCCCGCACCCCGCGCGCTCGAAGAGCACGAGCACGGGCTTGTCACCCGCAGCCAGCAGCCGCGGCAGGTCGGCCGGCCCGGGCTCGATGAACGGCTCCGCCGTGCGGGCGGCGGCCTGCCGCGCGGCCGTGCGGCTCGCGACGAAATCGGCATAGGCCACCTGCCCCTCGTGGCGTCCGGCCACGTAATCGAGCGCGATGCGGAAGGTGTCCGGCGGCTGGTAGCCGTTGAGCCGCAGCGCGATGGCGCCCTTCTCGTCGAGGAAGAGCAGCGTCGGCGTGAACTGCACCTGCAGCGCGCGCGCGAGCCGCTTCTCGCTCATGGCGCGCCCGTCGGTCCATGTCACCTCGCGGTCGCCCCAGAGGTTGAGCGCGATGGCGACGAAATTCGCGCGCGTGAAATCGGCGATCGCCGGGTCGCCGAAATTCACCTTCATCAGGGCCTTGCAGTACGGGCAGCCGTCCTGGCCGAAGTAGAGCATGACGCGCTTGCGCTCGCGCGCCGCGTCGCGGACGTCGTCGCGCAGGTCGAGGAACGACTCGGTAAACCACGACGGAATGTCGATCGGCTCCGCGGCGCGCGCCATGCCGGCGAGCGTCAGGACCGACGCGAGCACCACCCGGGCCATGGCGCGGCATGGATCGAACCGGCGCGGCCGGAGTCTCTCCCTTATCGGGATCCCACGAGGTGCGCCATGGCGCGATGCGACGTTTGCGGCAACGACTACGACAGGTCCTTCCGGGTCACCGCCCCGGACGGCAAGACTTACACGTTCGACAGCTTCGAGTGCGCGATCCACGCCTGCGCGCCCGAGTGCGCGCATTGCGGCTGCAAGGTGGTCGGCCACGGCGTGCAGAAGGGCTCGAAGATCTATTGCTGCGCGCATTGCGCCAAGCATGAGGGCGTGACCGAGCTGCGCGACCGGGCGGCCTGAACGGCGGGCCGCTTCAGTGGGCGGCCGCGGTCGCCTTCTGGAAGAACGAGGCGAAGACCGCCACGGCACGCTCGATCGCGGCCGCGTCCACGTCGAGGTGGGTCACGAGGCGCAGCTTCGGCCCGACGAGTGCGACGACACCGTTGTCCTCGAGATGGCGCTTGAGCCCCGCGACGGATTCCGCGGGAATCGCCGCGAACACCATGTTGGTATGCGGGCCCTCGACCTTCAGCCCGAGGCCCGCGAGGCCCCTGGCGAGCCGCTCGGCGTTCGCATGGTCTTCGGCGAGGCGCTCGACATTGTGCTCGAGCGCGTAGAGGCCCGCGGCGGCGAGGATGCCCACCTGGCGCATCGTGCCGCCGAGCATCTTGCGCACCCGCCGCGCGCGCGCGACGAGCTCGCGCCGGCCGACGAGCACCGTGCCCGCCGGCGTGCCCAGTCCCTTGGACAGGCACACCGAGACGGTATCGAAACCGGCGCAGAGCCGGTCCACCGGCATGCCCAGCTTCACCGACGCATTGAAGATGCGCGCGCCGTCGAGATGCGTGGACAGCTTGCGCCGGCGCGCCAGCTCGATCGCCTTCTCCATGTACTCGCGCGCCAGGACCTTGCCGCCGATGGTGTTCTCGAGCGCGAGCAGCTTCGTGATCGCGAAATGCGCGTCGTCGGGCTTGATCGCCGCCTCGATGTCCGCCAGGTCGAGCGTGCCGTCGGGGCGGTTCTGGATCGGCTGCGGCTGGATCGAGCCCAGCACCGCCATGCCGCCCGCCTCGTAGCGGTAGGTATGCGCGTCCTGGCCCACGATGCACTCCTCGCCGCGGCCGCAGTGCGACATGATCGCCGCGAGGTTCGATTGCGTGCCCGAAGGGAAGAAGAGGCCCGCTTCCATCCCGAAGCGCTCCGCCGCCACGGCCTGCAGGCGGTTCACGGTGGGATCGTCGCCGAAGACGTCGTCGCCGACCTCGGCCGAGGCCATGGCCTCGCGCATCGCGCGCGAGGGCTGCGTGACGGTGTCGCTGCGAAGGTCGATTTTGCGCATGGAAATA
>DASTGG010000388.1:0-2677 GCA_035719385.1 Usitatibacter sp. | reverse complement strand
GGCATCATGCGGCACGCCGACGCGGGCTATGAATCGGCCATCGCGGTCGCGAGACAGGTGGGCCTCGACCTGCCCATGGCGGACTGAACGCGCGTGGGATCGCCGCTCGAGCTGATCGCCCGCCACGGGCTCGCCTTCGTGTTCGCGAACGTGCTCTTCGAGCAGGCGGGGCTGCCCATTCCCGCCCTGCCGACGCTCGTCGTCGCCGGCGCGCTCGCCGCCGAGGGCTCGATGTCCATCGTCGCGGTGCTCGCCGTGGCGATCGTCGCTTCGCTCATCGGCGACGGGCTCTGGTACGTCGCCGGGCGCCGCCACGGCCTGCGCGTGCTGAAGCTGCTGTGCCGCATCTCGCTTTCGCCGGACGCGTGCGTGCGCCAGACCGAGGGCAACTACGGGCGCTGGGGATACCTCACGCTCGTCTTCGGCAAGTTCATCCCGGGCGTCTCCACGCTCGCCCCGCCGCTCGCGGGCGCCATGGGACTGGGCTTCGCGCGCTTCGTGCTCTTCGACACGCTGGGTTGCCTGCTGTGGGCGGGCGTCGCGGTGGCCGCGGGCGCCGCATTCCACGGCGAGATCGCGCGCTTCGTCGATCGTCTCGAGGACCTCGGCACGGTCGCCTTCGGCATGGTCGTGTTGCTGCTCGCGATCTTCATCGCGCTCAAGGCCTGGGAACGGCAGCGTTTCTTCCGCAAGCTGAGGCTCGCGCGCATCACCGTGGCGGAGCTGCGCCGCCTGATGGAGGACGGCCGCGCGCCGGTGGTGATCGACGTGCGCTCGCCGTCCGTGCGCGCGCTCGATGCGCGCTACATACCCGGGGCGCTCGCGATGGACCTCGCGGAGGTGCGCGAGCGGCGCAGCCATCTTTCGCCGGAGCGCGAGATCGTCTTCTATTGCACCTGCCCGAACGAGGCGTCGGCCGCGCTCGCCGCGCGCCAGCTCATGAGCGTGGGCTTCGAGCACGTGCGCCCGCTCCTGGGCGGCCTCGACGAGTGGATCGCCGCCGGATACGAGGTCGAGCGCCGCTCCTAGTCCTGCGTCGTTCGGACTGCTCCGGATGGATGCGCGGCGTGGCTCGTTGCGACGGCGCCCGTGCTCCGTCCTACCCCAAGTGCGGAAGCTGCCGACAGCCCGTGAATGCGCCTTCTCCTAAGATGGAAGACATGGAAATCGACGCGGTCACTTTCGGCCGCGAACGCCAATCCAACCATCGGAGGGAACACATCATGCGCAAACTCGCCCCCATGTTCATCACGACGTCGATCCTCGCGCTCGCCGCGGGCACCGCCTTCGCGAACACGAGTGACGTCACCAGCACGGACAAGAACGGCCAGCCGACCGTGAGCAACAACACGAACAAGCAGCCGCTCTCGTACAGCGACAAGAGCAGCACCGCGAAAGGCACCAACGCGAAGATGGACGACAAGCCCGCGATCGCCGGCTCGTCCAACAAGGCCCTCGACGAGAACACCAAGTCGTACGTCTCGGGCGAGGACAAGCGCGAGGTGCGCGACGAGACCAAGGATGCGATGGACGCGGACGCCGCCACGGCCAAGCACAAGCCGCATCACGCCAAGGCGAAGCACGTGAAGCATCACAAGAGCACGACGACGGCCAGGCGCGACGACACCATGTCGTCCGACATGCCGACGGCGAAGCCCAGCCCCTCGTCCGACAGCACGCCCATGAGCGCCACGAAAGGCGAGGCGGCGAACTCGACGACGGGCAAGTCCGCGGGCCAGTAGACAGGCTGCGGCAAACCTCTTGGCGGGTATGGGCCGGCGCGAGCCGGCCTTTTTTTCGCCCGCAGGAAGGGCTTCGAGCGACATCCGGCCCCACCGTGCGGTACGCTCGCGCTTGCCGGCCGCGTTTTCCGGCCTTCATCGCGAGGGAGGAGTCCATGCAGGGACTGATGATGCAGATGCCGTTGCTGGTGTCGTCGCTGCTCGCGCACGCCGACCGGCATCACGGCGATGCGCAGGTCGTGTCGCGGCGCATCGAGGGCGACATCCATCGCTACACCTACCGCGAGGCGCACCGCCGCGCGCAGCAGCTCGCCAACGCGTTGCATGGGCTCGGGGCGAAACAGGGCGACCGCATCGGGAGCCTCGCCTGGAACGGCTATCGCCACTTCGAGCTGTTCTATGCCGCCTCGGGCGCCGGCATGGTGATGCACACCGTGAACCCGCGGCTCTTCCCCGAGCAGATCGCGTGGATCATCAACGATGCCGAGGACGCGATCCTCTTCATCGACCTCACCTTCCTGCCGCTGGTGGAGAAGATCGCGCCGCTGCTGAAGACGGTGAAGAGCGTCGTGCTGCTCACCGATCGCGCGCACATGCCGGCCGCCACGAGCGTTCCCAACGTGCTGTGCTACGAGGAGGTCCTCGCCCGGCACGACGACCGGTTCGAATGGCCGGAGCTCGACGAGAACACCGCGTGCGGGCTGTGCTACACGTCGGGCACGACCGGCAATCCGAAGGGCGCGCTCTTCAGCCATCGCTCGACGGTGCTCCACGCGTACGGCATCGCGCTTCCGGACACGATGTGCCTGTCGGCGACGGATTGCGTGCTGCCCGTGGTGCCGATGTTCCACGCGAACGCGTGGGGCATCTGCTACGCCGCGCCGCTCGTGGGCTGCAAGCTCGTCTTCCCCGGCGCGGGGCTCGACGGCAAGTCG
>DASTGG010000387.1:0-14092 GCA_035719385.1 Usitatibacter sp. | reverse complement strand
GGCCAGCCAGGTCAGCGGCGCCAGCAGCCAGAACAACGCCCAGACGTAGGCGGCGTAGCAAACATCGGATGCTACCCGGATGCCGCGGCGAAACTGGGGCAACACGCCGGCCCACGCCAGGCGGATGAGCTGCCACCATACCGCCGGCGTCGGCTGGATTCCCTTCTCGAACAATTCGCGGCAGGCCGCGCGGCGGATCTTGCCGCTCGAGGTCTTGGGCACCGCGTGCGGCGCGGCGAGCACCACGTCGTCCGGTGGCGCGCCGAGCATCGACACGGCGGCCTGCCGGACGGTCGAACGCAGCACCTCGCGCGCCGGGCCGGCCGCGACCCGCGTCTCCGCGAGCACGACGACCTTCTCGGAGCCGGTGGCCGCGTCGGGCACGCCCACGACCGCGACGCATCCCTTGCGGATGCCGGGGATCCTGCCGACCGCCTCCTCGAGCTCGTAGGGGTGGACGTGCTGTCCGCCGCGGATGATCACGTCCTTCACGCGGCCGGTCACGAAGAGCTCGCCGCGCGCGATGTAGCCGAGGTCGCCGGAATCGAGCCAGCCGTCGTCGAAGAGCGCGCGCGTCTTCGCGGGATTGCGGAAATAGCCGGCCGTCGCCGACGGCCCGCGGAATTCGATGCGTCCCTCGCGGCGCTCGGGCAGCTCGCGCCCGTCGCGGTCGACGATGCGGATCTCGTGGCCGGGCAACGGCATGCCGCAGGCCGGGAAGCGCAGCGCCGCGACGTCGCGCCCGTCGGCGGCGCGCGCCTCGCCGTCGCGCGCGAGCGCCAGGCGATCCACGCGATCGACCAGCGGCCCGCGTCCCGGCGGCGGGAAGGCGAGGCCCACGGCGCACTCCGCGAGCCCGTACACGGGCGTGAGCGCCTCGCGGCGCAGCCCGTGCGGGCCGTAGCGCCGCGCGAAGCGCTCGAGCGTGTCGGGGCTCACGGGCTCGGCGCCATTGAATGCCAGGCGCCACGACGAGAGGTCGAGCCCCTCGGTGTCGCGCGCGTCGATGCGCGTGGCGCAGACCTCGTAGGCGAAGTTGGGCGCCGAGGAGATCGTGCCGCGGAACCGGTGCATCGCGCGCAGCCAGCGCAGCGGGCGGTTCACGAACGCGGTGGGGGGCATCACGACGAGCGGGAACGCGAAGTGCATCGCGCCCATCCACGCGCCGATGAGCCCCATGTCGTGGTAGAGCGGCAGCCAGCTCACGAACACGTCGGCGGAGCGCGCGTTCACCGCGGCGCCCATGGCGCGCACGTTCGCGAGCAGGTTGCCGTGCGTGAGCACCACGCCCTTGGGATCGCCGGTGCTGCCGGAGGTGTATTGCAGCAGCGCGGTGTCCTGCGGTTTCACGGCGGGGCGGGGCGCGGGCCCCGGCCGCGCGAGATCGCCCGCGCTCGCCACGCGCTCGAGCGTGGGCACGAGCCCGCGCAGGACCTTCGCGACGCCCGCGGCCTGCGCGGGCGCGATGAGCAGGCGCGCGCCGCAGTTGTCGAGGATGCGCGACTGCCGGCGCAGGTGCTCGGCGACCTCGGCCGCGCGCAGCGGCGGATAGATCGGCACCGGCACGGCACCGGCGAGCACGATGCCCATGAAGGCACGGAAGAAGTCGCGCGAGGTCGGCAGCATCACCGCCACCGCGTCGCCCGCGCCGATGCCCGCGTGCGCGAGGCCGGAGGCGACGGCGCCCGCTTCGCGGTGCAGGTCGCCGTATGTCAGCGGCTCACCGGGGCCCTCGCCGTCGTCGCCGAGCAGCACGACGTGGGCACGGTCGGGTTGCCTTCGCGCGTGCCACTCGAGCACCTCGCCGAGCGTCGCGGCCTCGAGCGGGACGCTGTCGTCGGTGCCGCCGAGGCGCACGCGCGGCAGCGACGCGAGCGCCTGCTCGGCGTGCGGCGTTCCGGCGAGCACCGCTCGAAGCAGGTCGCGCGGCGTGGCCGCTTCGCCCAGCAGCCGCTCGGGAAGGCGCACCGCGAAGGCGCGCTCGATGCGCAGGATGAGCTCGACGCGCGCGAGGCTGTCGAGCCCGAGGTCGCCGTCGAGCCGGCTGTCGAGCGAGATGCCGTGGCCGGCCGATGCCTCGCCGCGCGACTCGAGGAGGAGCTGCCGGATGAGCGCGAGCAGCTGCGCGCCGGCCTGCTCGGCCCGTGAATGCGAAGGGGCGCTGGGAGTCCCCCCGATTACCGTCTCTTTCATTGAGAGGCAAAGCTCGCTCGAACCTGGTACCCGAAGGACCGTCCGGAGCCGGGAGGACTTCCAACGCCCCATCGACGATCACAGTGTCCCACGACTGGCGCAACGCCCGTTGAGCGGCGGCAAAGGGCTTTTCGAAATCGGCCGTAATGTGATGGCATGCATTGCGGAGGTGACTCGACATGACGACGCGCGACGAATACGTAGCGAAGCTCCAGCGGCAGCTCGACCAGTGGAACGCCGACATCGCGGTGTGGGAGTCGAAGGCCCGCGCGGCGCAGGCGGATGCGAAGAAGCGCTTCGAGCTCGAGCTCGGGGAGCTGCGCGCGCAGCGCGAGAAGGCGCTCTACAACCTGCGCCTGCTCGAGAGCGCCTCGGCCTCGGCCTGGGCCGAGGTGACGCACGGCGCCGACGAGGCGTGGGAGCGCATGCGCGCGGCGATCGAGAAGGCGCGCAAGCACTTCGAGAAGGCCTAGCGCGGCCGCGCGATCAGCGCGGCGGCAGCTCCCAGGGCTCCACGCCCTCGAGCCTCGGCTCGTCGCGCTGGGGATGGCGGCGGATGACGCGCTTGATGCGCTCGTCGCGCGCGGGACCATGGTCGTGCTGGCCTTCCTGCGCCTGCTCCTGCGGCTGCGCCGCGGCGGGCGCCGTTGCCGGCTTCGCGCGCGCCGCGGGCGGGTCGTGCGGATCGTCTTCGGCGGCCAGGCGGTTCCTCCAGTCCTCGTAGCAGTCCACGCCGCAGAAATGCGCGACCTGGTCGATGCCCTCGGGCACGAACGCCTCGGAGCGCGGAATCTCCTTCATGCAGGCATCGCAGGCGACGAGCGCCGCATCCGGCATGGACGCCCTTTCCCTCATGGCGCGCCTGCGGGGGCCAGGGACTCGATCTGCGCGACGCGCTGCAGCGCGCCCAGCACCGAGTCCGGGTTGAGGCTGATCGAATCGATGCCCTCGCGCACCAGGAACCCGGCGTATTCCGGGTAGTCCGAGGGCGCCTGGCCGCAGATGCCGATGTGGCGATGGTTGCGGTGCGCGCCCGCGATCGCGAGCCGGATCATCTCCATGACGCCCGCATCGCGCTCCTCGTAGTCGAAGGCCACCAGCTCCGAGTCGCGGTCCACGCCGAGCACGAGCTGGGTGAGGTCGTTGGAGCCGATGGAGAAGCCGTCGAACCAGCGCGAGAAGCCGTCGGCGAGGATCACGTTGTTCGGGATCTCGCACATCACGTAGATCTCCAGGCCGTTCATGCCGCGCGCGAGCCCCAGCTCCGCCATGCGCGTGACGACCTGCTCGGCCTCCTCGAGGCGCCGGCAGAAGGGGATCATGAGCTTCACGTTGTCGAGGCCCATGGCTTCGCGCACGCGCTTCATCGCCGCGCATTCCAGCGCGAAGCCCTCGGCATAGGCGGGGTGCGCGTAGCGCGAGGCGCCGCGGAACCCGATCATCGGGTTCTCCTCCTCGGGCTCGAACCAGCGCCCGCCCAGCAGGCTCGCGTACTCGTTGGTCTTGAAGTCGGACATGCGCACGATCACGGGCCGCGGATGGAATGCCGCGGCGATGGTCGCCACGCCTTCGGAGAGCCGCTCGACGAAGAACTCCGCGCCGCTCGCGTGGTTGCGCGTGAGCGCCTCGACCTGCGCGCGCACGCCCGCGTCGTCGATGCGCTCGGGATGCAGCAGCGCCATCGGATGCGCCCTGATGTGGTTCGCGATCACGAACTCCATGCGCGCGAGGCCCACGCCCTGCACGGGCAGGAACGAGAGCTGGAAGGCCAAGTCGGGATCGCCGATGTTCACCATGAGCTGCGTGCGCGTGCGCGGCAGCGAGCGCGTGTCGGTGTGGCGCATCGTGAAGCGCACGGCGCCGGCGTACACGCGGCCCTTCGTGCCCTCGGCGCAGGAAACCGTCACGATGTCGCCGTCGTGCAGCGCCGTGGTCGCGTTCTCCGCGCCCACGACCGCGGGAATGCCCAGCTCGCGCGCGACGATCGCCGCGTGGCAGGTGCGCCCGCCGCGGTTGGTGACGATCGCCGCGGCCCGCTTCATCACGGTGCCCCAGTCGGGCGCCGTCGTATCGGCGACGAGCACGTCTCCCGGCTCGAAGGCGGCGAGCTCCGCGGGGCCGCGCACGATGCGCGCCCGCCCGGAGGCGACCTTCTGCCCCACGGCGCGGCCGGTGACGAGCGCGCGCGGCTTGCCCTCGATTGCGTATTCGGTGAGCAGCGCCATGCTGCGCCGCGACGCCACCGTCTCGGGCCGCGCCTGCACCACGTAGAGCTTGCCGTCCTCGCCGTCGCGGGCCCACTCGACGTCGACCGGGACGGGGTGGCCGGCGCGCGCGCTGAAATGGCTTTCGATGCGCACGGTGTAGTCGGCGAGCGTGAGCACCTCGTCGTCGGTGATGCAGAAGCGCGCGCGTTCCTCGGGCGAGGTCGGCACGTTCACCGTGGCGCGCCGCGTCGCGGCCGTGCCGTAGACCATCTTCACCTTCTTGCCGCCGAGCGTGCGCCGCAGGACGGCGCGCTTGCCGCGGGCGAGGGCGGGCTTGAACACCAGGAACTCGTCGGGATCGACGGCGCCCTGCACGACGTTCTCGCCCAGGCCGTACGCGGCGGTCGTGAGCACCACGTCGCGAAAGCCCGTTTCCGTGTCGAGCGAGAACGCCACGCCGCTCGCCGCGAGGTCCGAGCGCACCATCTTCTGCACGCCCACGGACAGGAGCACCTTGAAGTGGTCGAAGCCCTGGTCGATGCGGTAGCGCACCGCGCGATCGTTGAACACGCTCGCGAAGCAGCGGCGCACCGCGTCGAGCAGCATCGCCTCGCCGTGCACGTTGAGGAAGGTCTCGTGCTGGCCGGCGAAGCTCGCGGTGGGCAGGTCCTCGGCGGTCGCGGAGCTGCGCACGGCGAGGGTGATGCCGGCGCCGTACTCGGCGCGCAGCTCGCTGTAGCCGTCGAGGATCTCCGTGATCAGCTCCACGGGCAGCGGCGCGGCATACACGATGTCGCGCGCCCGCGCCGAGCGCGTGGCGAGGTCCGTCACGTCCTCGGGGTCGAGCCCTTCGAGCGCCTCGCGCAGCTTCGGCCACGCGCCGGCGCGCTCGAGGGCGGTGCGGTAGGCGTGCGCCGTGACCGCGAAGCCGTTGGGCACCGGCACGCCGAGCGGCGCGAGCTCGCGGTACATCTCGCCGAGGGCGGCGTTCTTGCCGCCGACGAGGGGCACGTCCGAGCCGCCGATCTCCGAGAAGCGCAGCGTGAGGCGCGTCGCCAGGGGACGCGCGAGGGGTTTGTCGTCCATGGGGCCAACGTATTCCTGCCGCGCGAAGGGGTGTTGACTCCCGGCAACGCGCTCTCGAAGAAAGGGCGCACGATGCAGGAATCGGGGGTTGTGATGAGAATCGAACGCATCTATACCCGCAGCGTCGTCGGCGCCTCGCGCACCGACTCGCTCGAGCAGGCCGCGGCCACCATGCGCCGTTTCCACGTGGGCTCGCTGCTCGTCGTGGAGCCTGCCGGGCCGCAGCCCGAAGTGGTGGGCATCGTCACCGACCGCGACCTCGTCATGCACGCGCTCGCCGGGGGGCTGAACGCGCACCGCGTGAAGATCGAGCAGATCATGTCGCCGGTGGTGGCCTCGGTGCCCGAGACGGCGGACGTGCTCGAGGCGCTCGAGCGCATGCGCAACGCCGGCGTGCGCAGGCTGCTGGTCACGGGCGAGAAGGGCAATCCGGTGGGGCTGTTGTCCATCGACGACATCGTCGACGGCCTCGCCGCGGAGCTCGCGAGCGCCGCCGCGCTCATGAAGAGCGAGATCGGGCGCGAGCGCGCCGAGGCCGCGGGAAGGGTGCCGGCATGAGCACGATGCTCGGACGCTTGATGCGCGCCTTCCTCGCGATGGTGATGATGGCGGTCGCACCCGGCGTCGCGATCGCGCAGCCCACGCAGGCGGAGCTCGACCAGCTCCTCGCGCCCGTGGCGCTCTACCCCGATGCGTTGCTCGGCAACGTGCTCGCCGCGTCCACGTATCCGCTGGAGGTCGTCGAGCTGCAACGCTGGCTCGAGCGCAATCCGGGCCTGTCGCCGCAGGAGGTCGAGCAGGCCGTGGAATCCCAGCCCTGGGATCCGAGCGTGAGGGCGCTCGCGCCCTTCCGCGAGGTGGTCGCGATGATGAACGGCGAGCTCGACTGGATGCAGCGCGTGGGCAACGCGTTCCTCGCCGACGAAGGCGCGGTCATGGACTCGGTGCAGCGGCTGCGGCAGAGGGCGCGCGACGTGGGAGCGCTGCAGGACAACGAGCGCGAGCGCGTCGTCGTCGAGCGCGAGTACATCGCGATCGAGCCCATCCGGCCGGAAATCCTGTACGTGCCCGTCTACGACCCGCGCGTGGTGTACGGCGGCTGGTGGTGGCCGGACTATCCGCCGTACGTGTGGAACACGTTCTACTTCGGCCCGTGGGATTACGTCGTGGGCGGCATCGCCTTCGGCGCCGGCATCAACGTATGGCGCAACTGGCACGCGCACCACCCGCATCCCGACTGGCGGCACCGCAACCTCATCGTGAGGCGCCCCGGAGCGCCGGCGGTATGGCGCCACGATCCGGGCCACCGCATCGGCGTGCCCTATGCCGACAGCCGCACCAGCCGGATCTACCGGCCGCAGGACCGCGACCGCGACCGCGTGCGCGACCGCCGTGACTTCCGCGGCTTCGACGTGCGGCCCGGGGTGTCGCGCCCGGTGCCCGCGCCCGTGGAGCGCGCGCCGGCGCAGGTGGCGCGCCCGCAGGCGGCGCCCCTGCAGCGCAACGAGATCGCGCGGCCCATGCCGTCGCCCGCGCCCGTGCCGCGCAGCCAGATCGCGCGCCCGATGCCCTCGCCCGGCGCGCCCGCGCAGCAGTCGCGTGCGATGCCCGTGCAGCCGCGCTCGATGCCGTCGCAGCAGTCACGCGCGATGCCGGTGCAGCCGCGCTCGATGCCCTCGCAGCAGCCGCACGCGCTGCAGCCCATGCCCAACGCGATCGCGCGCCAGCAGTCGGAGCGCGGCCACCAGAGCCTCGCCGCCCAGCCGGGCAACCCGATCGCGCGCGCCTCGCGGGACAAGCGATGAGCCTCGCGCGTCGCCTCGCCCTCGCCGTGCTCGCCTTCGCGGGCTTCGCCATCGCCGCTGCGCCGACGACGGTGCAGCGCATCTTCCCGACACCGGCGGCTGCCGCGCAGTCGTTGCTGGACGCCGTGCGCGCCAACGACCGTGCCGCGACGGCCGCGGTGTTGGGTCCCGGCAGCGCCGGGCTGGTCGATTCAGGGGACCCGGTCGAGGACGCGGTCGCACGCCTGCGGTTCGTCTCCGCCGCGGAAGACTCGATGCGCATCCGCGTCCTCGACGGCCATCGCGCGCTCGTCGTGATCGGGCCGGAGCAATGGGTCGTGCCGTTCCCGCTCGTGCGCACCGCGGGGGGCTGGCGTTTCGACACGCGCAGCGGGCGGGGCGAGGTGCTCGCGCGGCGCATCGGCCGCAACGAGCTCGCGGCGATGCAGGCCGCGCTCGCATTCGTCGATGCCCAGCGCGAATACGCGCTCGCGAAGCACGACGGCGTGGGGCCGGGCGTCTACGCGCGGCGCATCGCCAGCACCCGCGGGCGCCACGACGGGCTGTACTGGACGCCTTCGCGCGAGGATCCGCTGAGCCCGCTCGGCGTCATGTTCACGTTCGCCGCCGCGGAGGAAGCGCCCGGGACGGAAGCGCGCCCGTATCACGGCTACTACTTCCGCATCCTCGAGGCGCAGGGCGAGCATGCGCCCGGCGGGACGGCGGAGTACGTCGTGGGCGATCGCATGATCGGCGGCTTCGCGCTCGTCGCGTGGCCGGTGCGCTACCGCGTGAGCGGCGTGCGCACCTTCATCGTGAGCCACGATGGCGTCGTGTACAGCAGCGACCTGGGACCGCGCACCGCCGCGCTCGCGCGCGCCATGCGCCGCTTCGATCCCGCGCCCGGATGGCGCCAGGAAGCGGCGATTCCCACGCCGTCCAACCAGGGCGACCGCATGCGCCATCTCGCGGGCGAGCTCGCGTGCACGATGTGCCACCGCGAGGCGCCGGCCGCGCGCGCGAGCGACGGCGCCATGCCGCTCGCGCCCGCCTGGGCCGAGATCGCCGCGCGCTACCGTTCGCGCGACGATGCCGAGGAGCAGCTCACGCGCGTCGTGATCGAGGGCGCCGATCCCGGCGATCGCCACTGGAAGGAGCGCCTCGAGTTCACGAAGATGGGCGGCAACGCGCCGCGCGTCTCGCCCGACGAGGCGCGCGCGCTGGTACGCTGGATCCTTTCGGCCTCCTGATTTCCCCTTCATGAGCCGCCCGGACACCGGGCCCCTGTACCTCGCGATCGACCAGGGCACGCACGCGAGCCGCGCGCTCGTCGTGGACGCCGCGGGCGGCATCGTGGCGAGCGGCAGCCGCGACGTCGCGCTCGCGCGCCCGCAGCCCGACTGGGCGGAGCAGGACGGCGACGAGGTCGTCGCATCGGTGCTCGAGGCGGCCGCGCAGGCGATGCACGCGCTCGGAGGCGATGCGGCGCGCGTGGCCGCGGCGGGGCTCGCGAGCCAGCGCGCGAGCTGCGTGTGCTGGGACCGGCGCGACGGCCGCCCGCTCTCGCCGATCTTCAGCTGGCAGGACCGCCGGGCGCATGCGTGGATCCGCTCGCTCGAAGCGGCGCACGGCGACGCGGTGCATCGCGCGACGGGCCTCTTCCTGTCGCCGCATTACGGCGCGAGCAAGCTGCGCTGGGCGCTCGACCATCTTGCGGCGGTGCGCGCCGCCCACGAAGGCGGCTACCTCGCGTGGGGGCCGATGGCGAGCTTCCTCGCCTTCCGCCTGCTGCGCGAGCGGCCGATGCTGGCGGACCCGCAGTGCGCGGCACGCACGCAGCTCTGGAACCTCGGCACGCGCGACTGGGACGCCACGCTCCTCGATCTGTTCGGATTGCCCGCCGGGCACCTGCCGCGAAGCATGCGCACCGTGGGCGCGTGGGGCACGTTCGTCGTGGGCGGGACGGCGATCCCGATGAAGGCCGTGAACGGCGACCAGTCGGCCGCCGTCTTCGCGTTCGGCTGGCCGGAGGACGATTCGGCGTACGTGAACATCGGCACCAGCGCCTTCGTCCAGCGCGTCACGCGGCAGGGCGGCCACGTGCCGCGGCAGCTCACCGGCATCATCCTCGACGACGGCGCGCGCACGCTCTACACCGTCGAGGGCAACGTGAACGGGGCGGGCGCGGGCCTCGAGTGGTTCGCGAAGCGCTTCGGCGTCGCGTCGATGGAGGCGGCGCTGCCCGCGTGGCTCGCGCAGCCCGAGCAGGACGTGCCGCTCTTCCTCAACGGCATCGCGGGGCTCGGCGGGCCGTTCTGGAAGGCCGGGTTCGATTCGCGCTTCGTCGGCGAGGGCGACACGGCGAAGAAGGCGGTGGCGCTCGTCGAGAGCATCGCCTTCCTGCTGCAGGCGAACATCGACCACATGGCGGCGCACGTGGGGCCGATGAAACGGCTGCGCGTGAGCGGCGGGCTGTCGCGCATCGAGGGCCTGTGCCGGCGGCTGGCAGCGCTCGCCGGCGTCCCCGTGCTTCGCCGCGACGATCCGGAAGCCAGCGCGCGCGGCATCGCCTGGCTCGCGGCGGGCTATCCCGGCGGCTGGAACCGGGCCGCGGGCGATGAGGCGGTGTTCGCGCCGCGGCCCGACGATGCGCTGCGCGCACGCTATGCGCGCTGGCTGCAGCTCATGGAGGAAGAGACCGGCGTCGCCGTCGGCCGCTGAGCGCCCCGCGCGTGCGCCGCCTCACGCGCGCAGCACGCACTTGTCGTAGAGACCGGGCGCGCGCCCCTGCGGATCGTACTTGCGCTTGAGCGCCGCATACGCCTCGAGGTGGTAGGCGGCGTCGAATTCCTCGCGCGTGAAATAGCTGTCCGAGTAGAGCGACTTGATGCCGCCGCTCGCGATCACGCGCCGCTCCACGAGGCGGTTGAAATGGCCGCGCTCCTGCGCCTCGCGCGTGCGCACCACGTCCCAGAAGCCGAAGTTCACGTAGAGCGTGTCGCGCCGCATCGGGTAGAACGTGAAATCGGGGCTGCCCGGCGGCACGGCGACGGGGCAGATCCACACCGGCAGGATCCCGATCTCGCGCACGAGGAATGCGAGGAAGTCGGCGGCGCGTTCGATCGGGATGTCCACGTCCTGGATGACGGACTCGGGATGCAGCCCGCGCCAGCGGTCCAGGCGGCGCGTGAGCCCCAGCCGCGTGTTGAGCCGCATGAGGCGCTGGTACGTGCGCGAGTTGAGCCGCCGCCGCCCCAGGAGACGCCGCAGCAGCGGGTTCTGCGCGCCCACGTTCCTCGAGCACCAGAACCAGTCGGTGTCCCAGCGCCAGAGGTAGTCGCGCGTCGCGAGGTAGTCCTCGTCCTTCTCGCGCAGCGACCGGTAGTAGATCCGCTCGAAGCCGTAGTCGGAGGTGAACGGCGCCGCCTCGACGAAGGCGCCCACGTTGAGCACGAGGTCGTCGCCCGCGAAGGCCACGCCGTCCACGAAATCGGAATGCGGGTCGGCGCATGCGCGGGCGAGCGCCTCGAAGAATGCCTGCGCCGAGCGGTGCGCGGCGTGCCCGACGCGCACATAGGGCTTCACCGGGATCGTGGCCGCATCGAGGCGCAGCGCGTAGCCCAGCGTGCCGTACGAGTTGGGGAAGCCGAGGAAGAGGTCGCGGTGCTCGTTGCCGGGCGTGCACACGACCACCTCGCCGCCGGGCAGCAGCACCTCGACCTCGCGCAGCGTGTGGTGCACGAGGCCGTGCCGGAACGAGGTGGCCTCGATGCCCACGCCCGCGGCCGCGCCGCCCAGCGTGATCGTCTTGAGCTGCGGCACCACGGCGGGCATCGCCTGGCGCCCGAGCGTCGCGTCGGCGAGCGCTTCGTAGGTCACCAGCCCTTCGGCGTCGACCGATCCGGCGTCCGCTTCGAGGACGTGGTCCAGCTCGCGCAGGTCGAGGCGCTGGCGCGCATCGCGGTGCCGGTCGCGGAAGAGGTTCGACGTGGGCTTGGCCAGCCGCAGCGGCGCGCCCGCGGCGGCTCGCGCCGCGGCCCGCACGCGTTCCACGCGCGCGGCGTGGGCGCAGCCCTCAGGGCTCATGGAGCCAGGCGCGGCTCATCGGGTAGCTCTCGCGCGTGACGTTCCCCTTGCTGAACACGATCTGGAAGAGGTGCGTGTAGCCCGCGGACGAGCGGAACATCTCGGCGCAGCCGAGCAGGTAGGCCCGCCAGATGCGGCGGAAGCGCTCGTCGAAGCGCGAGGGGTCGATCGCGCGGATCTCCTCCCAGCGGCGCTCGAAGCGCTCGCTCCACGCATCCAGCGTGAGCGCGTAGTGGCGCCGCAGGTTCTCGACGTCGACCACTTCCAGCCCGCAGCGCTCCATCTGCACGATGACGTCCGCGAGCGACGGGATCCAGCCGCCGGGGAACACGTGCTTGCGGATGAAGAGCTCGGTCTCGAAGCGTCCGACGTGCCCGATGAAGTGCAGCATGCCGAGGCCGCCGGGCTTGAGGAAATCCGCGTGCGCACGCACCACCTCGGCGAGCTGGTCGCGACCCGCGTGCTCGAGCACGCCGATGGAGACGACCTTGTCGTACTGGCGGTCGACCTCGCGGAAATCGGCCTCGCGCACCGCGAGCTTCGCGTCGAGCCCGCGCCGCGCGATCTCGCCCCGCAGCCACTCGACCTGCTCGGTCGTCGTGTTGACGCCGGTGCCGGTCGCGCCCACCGTCTCCTGCGCGCGGAACATGAACCCGCCGAAACCGCAGCCGATGTCCACGAACGTCTCGCCGGGCGCGAGCCGGATCTTGCGGATCACGTGGTCGATCTTGTTGCGCTGCGCCTCCTCGAGCGTGCGCGTGCCTTCCTTCCAGTACGCGCACGTGTACATCATCCAGTCGTCGTCGAGCCACAGGCGGTAGAAGGCCTGCGGCAGCCCGTAGTGGTAGCGTGCGTTGGCCTTCGCCTGCGCGATGGTGCGGTTGGAGAAGCGCATCTCGTGCAGGCGGTTCTCCACGCGGTTGAAGGGCGCGAATCGCCGCGAGAAGTTGGCGCGCAGCGCCGCGGCGAATGCCATCCCGACATCGCCCTCGACGTCCACCTGCTGGTCGAAATACGCCTCCAGCAGCCCCATGTGGCCCCGGGTGAAGGTGGACATCACGGCGGCCTGCGAGCGGAAGACCACCGCGAAGCGCGGCTCGCCGGCGCCGCCGGGCGTGCGCGTGCCGTCGGGCATCACCACCTCGAAGGGCGTGCCGCCGCGCTGCGCCAGCGTGTCGATCGTCGAGCCCAAGGGCGAATCCATCCTGACTCCTCCGGCAGATGTGGGATGCCGCGCACCATCATAGGCGATGTGCGGATCGGGCCGGCCCGCGCGTCCCCGCGGGGGCGTAGCGATGACCCATGCCGCGAATGACAAATGTACCGAAGCGGCCCCGCCGTTGACTCGCGTCAACCCGTGTCGCGAGGCGCTCACGGACGATGGGAATCATGCCTACCCGCAAGCACATCGCCCGCAAGCACGTCGTGATCGAGCCGCCGCCGCCGGAGGCCCCGCGCGACTCCGACGACGCCCGCATCATCGAGCGCCCCAACGGCTTCTACTGGCAGTCGGCGAGCGGGACCGAGTACGGGCCCTTCGCCACGCTGCTCGCGGCGCGGCAGGACATGGAGCTCGCCGACGAGGAAGAGGCGCTCGAGCCCGGCGAGACGCTGCAGGAGGCGGAAGCCGAGATCGGCATCAGCGACTGGATCGATCCCGACACGGGCGAGCCCGCCGAGCTCGACGGCGCGTACCTCGAGGAACACTAGCCGGCGACGCCCGCGTAAGCGACGGGCACCGCACCTGCGGGCCTCAACGCACCGGGTAGCCCACGGTCTGCGCGCAGATCACGCGCTCGTCGTGGCCGAGCTGCAGCGCCTTCGACAACGCCTCGGCGTCGAGCCATCCGCGCACCACCGTGGCGAGCCCCGCCGAGGCGCAATACAGGTACACGTTCTGCACGATCGCGCCCACGCTCACGGCCGAGAACACGAGCCGCTTCTCGGCCGGCGCACCGTTCACCTTGAGCGGCCCCGCCACGTACACGAGGTCGAGCGGCGCCTCGTCGACGAAATCCTGGTAGCCGGTGACGTTGCGCGCGTCGGCATTCGCGACGAGCGAGAGGTCGTGTCCGTCCGGATCGTAGAGATACAGCCCGCCGGGGAGCGCCACATAGATGTCCACCTCCTGCGCATCGTGCGCCGACGGCGCCGTGCGCCCGTGTCCCTCGCCGCGGTTCACGCCGAAAGCGCACCACAGCAGGTCCGACAGCAGCTGGTCGGGCAGCGGCGAGGACGAGAAGTCGCGCTGCGAGCGGCGCAGCGCGAGCGCCTGCATGAGCGGCATGCCGCCCTGGCGCGACGGCGCCGGCAGCGGCATCGACGGCGCGATCGCGCGGCCGTGCGCGGGCCGCGGCCTGGCATAGCCGATGAAATCCAGCGCGACCTTCGCGAGCGCGCCCATGGCGGATCGTTCAGGCGCGCGGCTTGGGCGGCTTCGCGGCGAGGATCTCCGGCGCCTTCGCGGGGAAGTCGCGGCCGAGCAGCACGCGCACCTTCGCGCTGCGCTCGAGGGAGGGCACCTGCGCGAGCGGCAGCGGCGCGGGCAGCCGCGCGTTGACCGCGTTGGCGGCATCCTCGGCGCCGGCGACGTACTGCAGGCGCGATTCCACGCGCCCGTACGGCCTGTCGTTGGTGAGCCGCGCCTTCTCGAAGCCGAGCGCTCCCAGCAGGTACGAGGTGCGGCGCGCGAGGCCGGCGGTGCCGTTGCCGTTGGCCAGCTCGATGCGATAGCCC
>DASTGG010000386.1:0-6741 GCA_035719385.1 Usitatibacter sp. | reverse complement strand
ATGCGGCGCTGCTCGACTGGGCCTGGCATAGCGCGGCCTGGGACCAGTACGTGGACGTCGAGGACGTGGGCCGCGGCTTCCGCGCCGACAACGGCTTCATCGTGCAGAACGGCTACCGGCGCATCCGCTCCGAGACGGCGCGCAAGTTCCTGGACGTCTGGGGCTTCAACGACATCACGCCGTACGTGAACCTCGAGCAGAAGCAGGCGGCCGGCGGCGGCACGCAATACGCCGAGCACTACGTCGGCGTGCGCTTCGGCCTGCCGCGCGCGACGATGGCGTGGATCGAGGCGCGCCCCGACAGCCTCGTCGCCGTGCAACCGGGCCGTCCGCGCAAGCGCGACCAGGTTTCCATCGGCGTGGAGAGCAACCCGTTCCCGTGGCTCGCCAAGATCCACGCGGAGTACACCTACGGCGACCGGCTCGACGTCGCGAACAACCGCATCGGGCCCGGCGCCGTGTACAACGTGACGCTCAACCTGCGCCCGCATCCGCGTGCCGAGGTCGAGTACCGCATCGACGACGCCTACGTCGATTCGAAGGACCCGGTGCAGGGCTCCAACCGCATCATCTGGGAGCGCTCGCAGCAGCTGGTGACGTACTGGCACTTCACCGCGAGGGACGATATCCGCGCGATCTGGCAGGGCGTGACGGTGCGGCGCGCGCCGTCGCTGTGGGAGCAGGCCGTCGCCGCGCGCGAGAGCACGCAGACGGTCTCGCTCGTGTACGGCCATCGCGCCGGCATCGGGCGCACGTTCTACGTGGGTGGCACCTTCGCGCGCAGCCGCATCGCCGACCTGGGCGTGCGTACCGACCATGCGGAGGTGTTCGTGAAGGCGTCCTGGCGCTTTGACGTGCTCTGATCAGCCGCCCAGCCGCGCGAGCGCGAATGGCGCGAGGTCCGCGCGCGGCCGTGCGCCCGACGCGAGCTCGGCGAGCGCCTCGCCCAGCGCGGCGGAATGCTTGAAGCCGTGGCCGGAGCAGGGCGACGCCACGATGACGTTCGGGAGCGCCGGATGCGGCCCGATCGCGAAATGGAAGTCCGGCGTGGCGGTGTAGAGGCAGGAAACCGCCTTCACGCATCGCGGTCCCAATCCCGGCAGGTGCGGCGCGACGAGGTCCTCGTACATGGCGCGCGTCTCCGCCGCGGAGACCGTCTTGCGCTCGAGCGCATCGGGATCGACGCGGCCCTCGTAGCGTTCGGTCGCGACCTTCAGCCCGCCGGCCGCGCCGTCGATCGCGGGAAAACCGTAGATCACGTTACGGCGGCTCCGCAGCTCCCAGATGAAGACCGGGAAGGCGGGCGCCTCGAACCGGCCGGCGTCGCCGCGCGTCTCGAACCAATGGAGCACCTGGCGCGTGACGGTGAAATGGCGCGCGTGCGAGGCGGGCAGGAACCGCGGCAGCCATGCTCCGGCGCAGAGGATCACGCGCGACGCTTCGTGCTTGCCGCGATCGGTGAGCACGCGTGCGACGCCTCCTTGCTGCGAGATCTCGCCGACGGTCTCGAGGGTGCGGATCGTCGCGCCGTGCGATCGCGCAAGCTCGAGCTGCGCGGCGATGCACGCCTCGGGCCGGACGAAGCCTGCCTGCGGCTCGTAGTAGCCGACCTCGTTGTCCGCGACCGCGAATTGCGGGAAACGCGAGCGGATGGCCGCCGCATCGAGGATCTCGTGCGCGATGCCGAAGCGGCGCGCGGCCGCGAGCGTGTTGTCGAAGAAATGGGCCACGTGCGTCTCGGCCTGCCGCGAGGGGCCCGAGATCCAGAGCCCGCCCGTGACCGCGAGCAGCCGCCGTCCGGTGCGCGCCTCGAGCTCGCGCCAGATCTCGTGGCTGCGCATCGCGAGCGGCACGTAGGCATCGCCCTCGCCGATGGCGAGCCGCGTGATGCGCGTGTCGCCGTGCGAGGAGCCGAGGTCGTGGGGCGGATCGAAGCGGTCGATGCCCAGCACGCGCGCGCCGCGCCGCGCGAGCTGGTAGAGCGTGGCGGCGCCGGCCGCGCCCAGGCCCACGACGATCGCGTCGAACGAATCCACGGAATTGATATCCTTCTTCCCGATGAAGACGCTCAAGATAGCAACCTACAACGTGAACGGCATCGGCGTTCGCCTGCCGCACCTGCTGCAATGGCTCGAGAAGGAGCAGCCGGACATCGCGTGCCTGCAGGAATTGAAGGCGGTGAACGAGAAGTTTCCCGCGCTGGCGATCGAGCAGGCGGGATACGGCTCCGTGTGCCATGGGCAGCGCTCGTGGAACGGCGTGGCGATCCTCGCGAAGGGCGAGCGGCCCGCGGAGCGTACGCGCGCGCTGCCCGGCGACCCGGACGACGACCACAGCCGCTACGTCGAGGCGCAGGCGCACGGCATCGTCGTGGGCTGCATCTACCTGCCCAACGGCAACCCGCAGCCGGGGCCCAAGTTCGAGTACAAGCTGCGCTGGTTCGCGCGGCTGATCGAGCATGCGCGCAAGCTCCACGACGCGAGCGAGCCGGTGGTGCTCGCGGGCGACTACAACGTGGTGCCGACGGACTTCGACATCTACAACCCGAAGTCGTGGCGCAAGGACGCGCTGCTGCAGCCGGAGAGCCGCGCGTGCTTCCGGCAGATGCTGGACCAGGGCTGGGTGGACGCATTGCGCGCGAAGCATCCCGAAGAGCCCATCTACACGTTCTGGGACTACTTCCGGCAGCACTGGGAGAAGAACTCGGGGCTGCGCATCGACCACCTGCTGCTCAATGCGCAGGCGGCGCCGCGGCTCGTCGATGCCGGCGTGGACCGCTGGGTGCGCGGGCTGCCCAAGGCGAGCGACCACGCCCCCACCTGGATCACGCTGAAGGCGGCGCGCTGACGATGCCGGAGGAGGTTTCCCTCGTCGGGCTGCGCGAGCGCCTCGCGCGCGAGGGCTTCGTCTTCGCGCCCGCCGGCGCCATGCGCCCGCTGCTCGGCGCCGATTCGCTCGCCGACCGGGATGCTTTCGCGGCGAGCTGGAACGACCTCGTGCTGGACGAGCACCTGCCCGAAGGCCACCGCTATCGCCGCCGCCGCCACGCCACGCTCTCGGCGCCCCCCGGCGAGGCGATGTTTCGCATCGAGCCGCACCGGCCCCATTACCAGGGCCTCGAGTACAACCCGCTCGTGGGCGGCATCGAGCGCTGGTTCCAGCCCATCCGTCCCGATGTGCTTTCGGGACCGACCTTCCGGCGTGTCGTGGAGTTCTGCCTGGCGCTCTTCGGCCCGCTCCAGGCTCGCGCCGGCTGGCACATCGAGTGCCACCAGTTCCGCATCGAGGCTCGCAGCGACGCGGCCGGGCAGCCGACCCCCGAAGGCGTGCACCGCGACGGCGTGGACTACGTCCTCGTGCTGCTGGTGGCGCGGCACAACATCGAGAGCGGCACGACGACGGTCCACGCGCCCGACGGCGCATTGCTCGGCAGCTTCACGCTGACGACGCCGTTCGACGCGGCGCTGGTGGACGACGAGCGCGTGAAGCATGGCGTCACGCCCGTGCGTCCCATCGATCCGCGCGAGCCGGCCTATCGCGACGTGCTCGTCGTGACGCTGCGCGCGGCCGGATGACGCGCGCCGCGCTGGGCCTCGATTTCGGCACGACCAACACGGTGCTCGCCTGGGCGCGCGGCGGCGGGCCCTCGGTGCCGGTCACGTTCCGGCACCATGCCGCGCTCGTCACGGCGTTCCGCTCGGCGCTGTGCTTCTGGAACGAGGGCGACGAGGGCGCGCCGCACGTGATGGCCGAGGCCGGCCCCTGGGCCATCGAGCGCTTCATGGAGGCGGCGGGCGAATGCCGCTTCATCCAGTCGCTCAAGTCCTTCGCCGCGAGCCGGCTCTTCGACCGCACGGGCATCTTCGAACGTGCGTACCGGTTCGAGGATCTCTTCAACGCGTTCTTCCGGCTGGCGCGGCTGCACGCCTCGCCGCAGCTCGAGGAGCTTCCGCGCGAGATCTGGGTCGGCCGCCCCGTCGAATACGTGGGCAGCCGCCCGGACGCGGCGCTCGCCATGCAGCGCTACGAGGCGGCGCTGGCGCCCTTCGGCTTCGAGGGCATCCGCCAGGTGTACGAGCCCGTCGCCGCGGCGTTCTTCTACGCGCGCAAGCTCACCGACCACGCCACGGTGCTCGTCGCCGACTTCGGCGGCGGCACGACGGACTTCTCGGTGGTGTCGTTCGAGGTGCGCAAGGGCGAGTTGCGCGCCGACGCGCTCGGCCACTCGGGCGTGGGCATCGCGGGCGACCGCTTCGATGCGCGCATCATCGACCACGTGGTGCTGCCGCGCCTGGGCAAGGGCACGACCTACCGCGACGTGGGCAAGCGCCTGGAGCTGCCGCGCTCGTGCTTCGCCTCGTTCGCGAACTGGCACGAGCTGTCGATCATGCGCGGCTCGAGGGGCTTCAGGGAGCTGAAGGAGCTGGTGCGCTGGGCCGACGAGCCCGAGCGCCTCACGCAGTTCATCCGGCTGGTGGAGCGCGACCAGGGCTATCCGCTGTATCGCGCCGTTTCCGAGGCGAAGGAGGCGTTGTCGCGCGAGGAGGTGGCGCACCTGCATTTCTCGCGCGAGGGCGTCGAGATCGACGCGACCTTCACGCGGGCGCAATTCGAGGCGTGGATCGCCGACGAGCTCGCGTCGATCGAGGCGGCGCTCGATGCCGTGCTGGCGAAGTCCTCGATCGCGGCGGCCGACGTGGACCGTGTATTCCTCACCGGCGGCAGCTCGTTCGTGCCGGCCGTGCGGCGCATCTTCGAGCGGCGCTTCGGGCGGGAGCGCCTGGAGGCGGGCGACGAATTCGTGTCGATCGCCAACGGCCTCGCGACCATCGGCCTGCGGGAGGACGCCGGCGCATGGGCCGTCCAGCGCACGGCGAAATAGGGGTCAGACCTCATTTATTTCCCCTTTATTTCCAATGCGCTAATCCCCGGCGGCAAAAAGGCGGAAAATCGAGGGTATTGCGTCGCGGACGCGCGGCACTCCCAGGGGATTCGACCATGCAAACCCGAAAAGTCCTGATTCTCGGCGCCTCCTATGGCTCGCTGCTCGGCATGAAGCTCGCGCTCGCCGGCCACGAGGTGAAGCTGGTGTGCCTGCCCGAGGAAGCGAAGCTCATCAATGAGAAGGGCGCCATCGTGCGCATCCCGGTGAAGGGCCGCGAAGGGCTGGTCGAGGTGAACACGAAGTCGCTGCCGGGCGAGCTCTCGGCCGGCGGCACGACCGAGGTGAAGCCGAAGGACTACGACCTCATCGCCCTCGCGATGCAGGAGCCGCAGTACCGCTCGCCGGGCGTGCGCGAGCTGCTCGAGGTCGTCGCGAAGTCCGGCGTGCCGTGCATGTCGATCATGAACATGCCGCCGCTGCCGGACCTCAAGCGCATCCCCGGCGTGGACGCGGAAAAGACGCGCGACGCGTTCACCGACGCTTCCGTGTGGGACAGCTTCGATCCGAAGCTCGTCACGCTGTGCAGCCCGGATCCGCAGGCCTTCCGCCCGCCGGACCAGCCGGTGAACGTGCTGCAGGTGCGCCTGCCCACGAACTTCAAGGCGGCCCGCTTCGACGACGAGAAGCACACCGCGATCCTGCGCCAGCTCGCCGCCGACGTGGAGGCCGCGCGCCTCGAGCGCGACGGCGAGAAGATCGAGCTGCCGGTGAAGCTCAAGGTGCACGATTCGGTGTTCGTGCCCCTCGCCAAATGGGCGATGCTGCTGGCCGGGAACTACCGCTGCGTGAAGCCCGACACGGTCATCCCGATCAAGGAAGCGGTGCACGGCGACCTCGCGGCATCGAAGGCCGTGTACGAATGGGTGGTCGAGCTGTGCGTGTCGCTCGGCGCGAGCCGCGAGGACATGGTGCCGTTCGAGAAGTACGCCAAGGCGGCCGAGTCGCTGCAAAGCCCGTCGTCCGCGGCGCGCGCGCTCGCGGCCGGCGCCCCGGCGATCGAGCGCGTGGACCGGCTCGTGCAGTCGATCGGCCAGCAGAAGGGCCGGCGCAACGTCGAAGTCGACAAGATCGTCGAGACGGTGGACGCCTGGCTCGTCAGGAACCGCCGCAAGGGCTGACCTACCCCGGGGACGCACCCCGGGGCCGCGTGCCCTGGCGCGCAGCCTTCCGGAGTGCCTCCCCGGCAAAAACCCGGGTCAGACCGTCGCGTGCCTCGTGAAGTGCTTGCGGCGCGCGGTCTCGCAGGCGAATTCCTCCAGGTCCGGGTCCATCGCGCTGCGCGAGGAGACGATCCCGACCGGCACGCCGTCCTTGATCACCGGCAAGTGGCGGAACCGGTGCTGGGACATCGTGTAGAGCGCGTGCCCGAAGGAGGTCTCGGGCGCGATGGTGCGCGGCGAATGGGTCATGACCTCGCCGATCGTCGTGGCCGAGGGATCGAGCCCCTGGGCGATGACGCGATAGAGCGCGTCGCGCTCCGTGAAGATGCCGACGAGCTTCTGCTCCTCGATGACGAGGACCGCGCCGCATTGCTTCGAAGCCATGAGCTTGGCGGCCTTCAACACGGTCGTCGTAGGCGGTGCCTTCAAGAGCTTCTTGCGGTCCATCACCTCTTTAACCTTATGACTGAACATGTCGCGCCCCTCCGGCTTGCAGTTGCTGATTCCGGATTCAAGATATCGCCTGGAGGGTGGCGCAAATTGATATCCATCAACGCCGCGCCACGGTTTGCTTGACCGGCGGCACGCGAGCGCCATGTCCCGTACCGGATTCGCCCAACTCCCGCTGCACGGCGG
>DASTGG010000385.1:0-7751 GCA_035719385.1 Usitatibacter sp. | reverse complement strand
ACGGAGGCAGCGAAGGATTCTGTGTTCAGCCGACAGGCACCACCGGCTGCACCTGGTTGCGGCCGCGATGCTTGGCTTCGTAGAGCCAGTGGTCCGCGGTGTCGAGCAGCGCCTGCGGGTTCTCGAACGACGTGCTGGTGGCGAGCCCGATGGATAGCGTCACGCGCAGCTGCGGGTGGATCGACTTCCAGTCCCACGCCTCGACCGCGCGGCGCACGCGCTCGCAGATCTCGGCCGCGGCACGCAGGTCCAGCGCGCGGAACACGAGCACGAACTCCTCGCCGCCGTAGCGCCCGGCGAGGTCGCCCAGCCGGCAGAAGCCGCGCAGGATCTCGCCCACGCAGCGCAGCACCTCGTCGCCCACGGCGTGCGAGAAGCGGTCGTTGATGCCCTTGAAATGGTCCACGTCGGCGAGCGCCACGGTGACGACGGTGCCGGATTTCTTCGTGTCGCGGATGAGCGTGGCGAGGCGCTCGTCGAGCTGGCGGCGATTGGCGAGCCCGGTGAGCGCATCCTCCATCGCGAGCCGGCGATAGCGCTCGCTCTCGAGCTTGAGCTGGTCGAGCCGGCGCCGGGCGGCGAGCGCACGGGCGCGGCTCTCGGTCTCCTCGCTGCGCAGGTGCTGCTCGATCGCGCCGGCCTTGCGCAGGCAGCCCAGCGCCTGCGACAGCTCGCCCAGCGCCTCGTGCGTCTGCGAGAGCACGCGCAGCACGCGCGCGATCTGGTCGCGCGAGCCCAGCGACTCGAAGGCCGCCAGCGCATCGACCAGGTACTCCAGCGCCTCGGCATCATGGCCCATCTGGTGGCGCAGCTCGCCGATGCACGCCATGCCGTACGCCTCGATCCAGCGGTCGTTCGAGGCGCGCGCGAGCGACAGGAACTCGTCGGCCATGCCGAGCGCGATCTCGGGCCGCGCCATCGCCTGGTAGGCCTCGCCCATCGTCTGCACGCAGAACGCCTCGAGGCGGCGGTAGCCGTATTGCCGTGCGATGGCGAGCGCGCGGTCGAGCAGGCGCAACGCGTTCTCGGCCTCGATCTGGCAGCTGTCGCGGTCGCCGGACTGACGCAGCTGCAGCGCCCGCTGCACGTGCCCGAACGCGGCGTTGTTGAGGTCGAAGCCCGCGCCTTCGTCGTCGCCGCTCTGGCGGCGCAGCTCGAGCGCCTGCTCGAAGAGCTCGAGCGCGGCGCCGAAGTTGCCGAGCTGGATCTCGACGTTGCCGATGTTCGAGATGACGCGCGCCTGCCAGCGCAGGTCGTTCGCGTCGCGGAAGCCCTTGAGCGCGGCCTCGTACATCTCCAGCGCGCGGCCGTAATCGGAAAGCTGGCGATGCGTGATGCCGAGCAGGTTCGAGCAGCGCGCCGCGCCGTGGGCGTCGCCCAGCGTGTGGAAGAGCGCGAGCGCCGTGTTCTGCGTCTCGAACACCGACGGATAGTCCGCCTTCGAATAGAGGTTGCGTCCGAGGCAGTAGAGCGCCTGCGCCTCGGCGGCGACGTCGCCCGTCGCGCGCGCGAGCTCCATCGCCTCGCGGGCGAGCTCGGCGCCGCGGCCGGGATCGCGCTCGTAGAGCTGCTCGGACATCTCGTTGAGCAGCCGCGCCCGCTCGTGCACGGACAGCGGCTCGTGCAGCCGCGTCTCGAGGTCCTGCAGGGCGAGGGCCTCCATCAGAGCCTGCGCGCCGTGTCGACGCCGGGCACGTCCTTCACCTGGCGCAGCACCCGCGAGATCGCATCCGCCGAGGTGACCTGCAGCGTGAAGCGCATGAAGGCGTGCACGCCGCGCGAGATCGTGTTCACCGCGGTCACGTTGATGCGCTCGCGCGCGATCGCTTCGGAGATGTCGCGCAGCAGGCCCTGGCGGTCCACGGCGACGACCTCGAGGTCCGCCGAGAACGGCGCCTCCTCGCTCGTCTTGCCCCAGTCGGCCGCCATGAGTCGCTCGCGCTGGTCGGGCGCGAGGCTCGTGATGTTCGGGCAGTCCAGGCGGTGCACGGTGACGCCGCGCGCGCGGGTGACGAAGCCCACGATCGGGTCCGGCGGCACGGGCTTGCAGCACTTGGCGATGAGGGTCGCGATGTTGTTGATGCCCAGCACCAGAACGCCCGACGAGGGCTTGTCGGCGGCGGGCGCGACGATGGTCGCCGGCGCCGGCGCCGTGGAGGGCGCCTCGCCGCGAACCGCGATCTCGATCTGCCGGCCGGTGACCTCGCCGCGGCCCAGCGCCGCGAAGAACTCGTCCAGCTTGGAGAAGCCCACGGCGTTGGCGATGCGCTCGTGGGATTCGCCCGTGGCGCCGAGGCGCTGCAGCTCCTTCTCGAAGGCGCCGCGGCCGGCCGCCACGTCGCGCTCGAAGTCCTCGTGCCGGAACCATTGGCGCACCTTCGCCTGCGCGCGCGGGCTGGCGAGGTAGCCCAGCTGCGGCGCGAGCCAGTCGCGCGAGGGGCCGCCCTGCTTGAGGGTCACGATCTCCACGCGCTGCGCGTTCTGCAGCTTGTAGTTGAGGGGCACCATCTGGCCGTCGACCTTGGCGCCGCGGCAGCGGTGGCCGAGGTCGGTGTGCACGTGGTAGGCGAAGTCGATGGGGGTCGAGCCCGCGGGCAGGTCGATCACGCGTCCGGCGGGCGTGAGCACGTAGATCGTGTCGTCGAAGACGCGCTTGCCGCGCGCCTCGCCCTTGGCTTCCAGGATCTCGTTGCGGAAGGCGAGCACCTGGCGCAGCCACGCGATCTTCGCGTCGAACTTCCGGTCGGCGCGCCCGCCCTCCTTGTAGCGCCAGTGCGCCGCCACCCCGTGCTCGGAATGCTGGTGCATCTCCTCGGTGCGGATCTGCACCTCGAGCGTGCGCCCCTCGGGGCCGACCACCGCCGTGTGCAGCGAGCGGTACTCGTTGGACTTGGGGCTCGCGATGTAGTCGTCGAACTCGCCCTCGATCGGCGTCCACAGGTCGTGCACCACGCCGAGCACCGTGTAGCACTCGCGGATGTTGCCCACGATGACGCGCACGGCGCGGATGTCGTAGAGCTGCTCGAAGCCCACGTTCTTGCCGCGCATCTTCCGCCAGATCGAATAGATGTGCTTCGGCCGGCCCTGGATCGCGGCCTTGATGCCCATGGCCAGGAGCTCCTGGTGGAGCTTCGCGATCACGCGCTGGATGTACTCCTCGCGGTCCTTGCGCTTCTCGTCGAGGAGCTTGGCGATGCGGTGGTAGAGCTCGGGCTCCGTGTAGCGGAAGGCGAAGTCCTCGAGCTCCCACTTCATGTCCGAGACGCCGAGCCGGTTGGCGAGCGGGCTGAAGAGCTCGAGCGTCTGGCGCCCGGCGGCGCGCTGCAGGGCCTCGTCCGCCTTCGTGAGCGCGCGCAGGTACACGACGCGCTCGGCGAGCTTGATGAGGACGACGCGCACGTCTTCGGCGATGGCGAGCAGCATCTTGCGCAGCTGCTCGAGGTCGGTGCCCGTGGCATCGAGCGACTCGATGCGCCCGGCGCGCGCCACGCCGCGCAGCAGCCCGGACAGCTCGGCCCCGAAGGCCGTCTCCACCGCTTCCACGTCGAGGTCGCGCTCGGGGATCGACTGGCTGATCAGCGCGGCGGCGATCGTTTCCGGGTCCGCGCCCTGGACGAGCAGCAGGCGGCCCACGGCGAGCGCCCGGTCGAACGCCTCCTCGCGCCCGGCCGCGCCCGCCGCACCGCGGGCGAAATGCAGGGCACGCACCGGCAGCTCGGCCTGCGCGGCGCCGAACGTCGAGCGCAGCTCCCCCTCGAAGGGAGCGAGGTCTGTGGCGGCGGTGGGGCTGAGCACGGTGCGCGAAGGGCCTTCCCCGGATTCTACGCCACCCCCGGGTTCCGTGGCACGTCCGTTGCTCCGCGCGGTCCAAGGGGTCGACCCATGAATCGAGCCACGCCCATCTACAACGAGATGTACACCGAGGACCGCACGGTGCGGCCCCATTACGCGGCGTTCGCCGAGTGGCTGCGCGACACGCCCGCCGAGCACATCGCGCAGAACCGCCATGCCGCCGACCTCCTCTTCCACCGCGTGGGAATCACGTTCGCGGTCTATGGCGAGTCCTCGGGCACCGAGCGGCTGATCCCCTTCGACATCGTCCCGCACGTGATCCCGGGCCGTGAATGGGAGCGGCTCGCGCGCGGGCTCAGGCAACGGGTGGCGGCGCTCAACCGGTTCCTCGACGACATCTACCACGGGCAGGACATCGTGCGCGCCGGCCGCATCCCCGCCGAGGAGGTCCAGGGCAACGCGCAGTTCCGCCCCGAGATGGCCGGCGTCCACGTGCCGGGCGGCGTCTATGCGCACATCGCCGGCGTGGACGTCGTCAAGCACTCCGACGGCGAGTACTACGTGCTCGAGGACAACCTGCGCACGCCCTCGGGCGTGTCGTACATGCTCGAGAACCGCAAGATGATGATGCGGCTGTTCCCCGAGCTCTTCGCGCGGCAGTCGATCCGCCCCGTCGACCACTACCCCGACCTGCTGCTGGAAACGCTGCGCGCCGTCGCGCCGGGCGGCCGGGAAAATCCGGCCATCGTCCTGCTCACGCCCGGCCACCACAACAGCGCCTACTTCGAGCATGCGTTCCTCGCGCAGCAGATGGGCATCGAGCTGGTCGAGGGACAGGACCTCTTCGTCCAGAACCACACCGTCTTCATGCGCACCACGCAGGGCCCGCAGCGCGTGGACGTGATCTACCGGCGCATCGACGACGACTTCCTCGATCCGCTCGCCTTCCGGCCGGATTCCATGCTCGGCGTGCCGGGCCTGCTCGGCGCCTACCGGGCCGGCCGCGTGACGCTCGCCAACGCCATCGGAACCGGCGTGGCCGACGACAAGTCGATGTATCCACATGTGCCGGAAATGATCCGGTTCTACCTGGGCGAGGAACCCATCCTGAAGAACGTGCCGACCTACGTGCTGCGCGACCGCAGCGACCTCACGTACGCGCTGGCGCACCTCGACGAGCTTGTGTTCAAGGAAGCCCAGGGCTCCGGCGGATACGGGATGCTGGTCGGCCCCACGGCGAACGCCGCGGAGCGCGAACGCTTCCGCCAGCGCATCCTCGACCAGCCCTCGCGCTTCATTGCGCAGCCGACGCTTTCGCTCTCCTGCGTGCCGACGTTCTGCGGCGACGAGCTTTGCGACCGCCACGTCGACCTGCGCCCTTACGTGCTCACCGGCAGCGACATCAATTTCGTGCCCGGCGGGCTCACGCGCGTGGCGCTGCGCGAAGGCTCGCTCGTGGTGAACTCGTCGCAGGGCGGCGGGGTGAAGGACACCTGGGTGGCCGATTAATGGGGTCAGACTCCATTTCGCGGAATTCAGGAATCTTAATTATCGAAAATGGAGTCTGACCCCATTAATTCCTGATGCTGTCACGAGTCGCCTCCAACCTTTACTGGATGAGCCGCTACGTGGAACGGGCGGAGAACACCGCTCGCCTGCTGGACGTGACGTGGCGCATGTCGCTGCTGGTGAAGGAGGCGCGGCTCAAGGACCAGGAATGGTTCGCGCCCCTCAACATCACGGGCACGCTGTTCCCCTTCTCCGGCCGCCACGACGTCGTCTGCGCCCGCGAGGTGCTTCACTTCATGGCGCTCGACCCCGAGAATCCGTCGTCGATCTACGCCTGCGCGCGGCACGCGCGCGAGAACGCGCGCAGCGTGCGCGGCTCGATCACCTCGGAGATGTGGGAAGTGCTCAACTCGACCTGGCTCGAGATGCAATCGATGAACGAGGAGAAGGTCGAGCAACGCGGAATCTCCACGTTCTTCGACTGGGTGAAGGAGCGCAGCCACCTCTTCCGCGGCGTGACGTTCGGCACGATGCACCGCGACGACGCCTACGAGTTCGCGCGCCTCGGCACCCACATCGAGCGCGCCGACTCGACCGCGCGCATCCTCGACGTGAAATACCACGTGCTGCTGCCCTCGGTGAAGGACGTGGGCGGCGCGGTGGACTACTACCAGTGGTCGGCAGTGCTGCGCTCGGTGTCGGCCTTCGAGGCCTACCGCAAGGTCTATCGCGACGTCATCACGCCACTCAGGCTCGCGGAGCTGCTGATCCTGCGCGAGGACATCCCGCGCAGCCTGCGCTTCTGCCTCGAGCAGGTGTGCAAGACCCTCGAGCGGGTGCAGAACCGCCAGTCGAAGGAGACCCTGCGCCGCGCGGGACAGATCCTCGCCGCCCTGCAGTTCGCCGAGATCTCCGACATCTTCGCCGCGGGCCTGCACGAATACCTCACGGAGTTCCTCGATTCCATGCAGGAGCTCTCGCACCACATCCAGTCGTCGTTCTTCTCCGCGAGCACGGTGGAGACCGAGACGTATTGATATCATCGGGCACTCGCCCGGGACAAACATGACCTATTGCGTCGCCCTGCGCCTCGACAGCGGCATGATCTTCGCCTCGGACTCGCGCACCAACGCGGGCGTGGACCAGATCGCCACGTTCAGCAAGATGCGGGTGTACGAGAAGAACGACGACCGGGTGATCGTCGTGCTGTCCTCCGGCAACCTCGCGATGACGCAGGGCGTGGTCAACATCCTCGACCGGCAGGCGAAGCTGCCCGACGACCAGCAATCCATCTGGAAGACCGAGTCGATGTACGACGCCGCGATGCTCGTGGGCGACGCGCTGCGCGAGATCGGGCGCAGGGACACGCCCTTCCTGTCGCAATCGAACATCGAGGCGAACGCGAACCTCCTGGTCGGCGGCCAGATCCGCGGAGAGGCGCCGCGGCTCTTCCACGTCTATGCGCAGGGCAACTTCATCGAGGCGACCGACGACACGCCATACTTCCAGCTGGGCGAATCGAAGTACGGCAAGCCGATCCTCGACCGCGTGATCTCCATGGCAACGCCGCAGAAGGAGGCCGCCAAATGCGTGCTCATCTCCTTCGACTCGACCATGAAGTCGAACATCTCCGTGGGGCTGCCGATCGACGTGCTCTGGTACCCGCGCGACAGCCTGCGCGTGGGCATGCAGCACCGCATCCGCGAAGGCGATCCCTACTTCACCATGCTGCGCTCGCGCTGGGGCGGCGGCCTGCGCCGCGTGTTCTCCGAGTTGCCGGATCCGGATTGGCTGGAGTAGTCGCGCGCGCCGTCGGCCCGGCGAAGGCCAGGGGTGCGGTGCCCCTTCCGTAACCCCGCGAAGACCGGGGCCTCGGTGCCCGTCACCCCGGCGAAGACCCGGGCCTCGGTGCCCTGCCGTCACCCCGGCGAAGGCCGGGGCCCAATTACGTAGCAACGGTGTTGAACAAGTCGTTCCAATCAGGATTCAAACGCTGGATCAGGTTGACCTTCCAATCGCGATGCCACTTCTTGATGCGCTTTTCGCGAGTGATCGCCTCATAGGCGGTGGCATGAGCTTCATACCAGACCAAACGATGGAGCCCGTGCTCCTTGGTGAAGCCTTCGACCAATCGCTCGCGGTGCTCCCAGGCGCGTCGCACGAGGTCGTTGGTGATTCCAACGTACAGGATGCCGTAGGGACGGTTCGTCATGATGTACACGTAGAACGCCCTGTCCATGCTCCAAGAACGCGGCTGTTCGAGGTTGGTAGACAACGGAACTTGGGCCCCGGCCTTCGCCGCTGTGACGGCCGTGAATTAGGCCCCGGCCTTCGCCGCTGTGACGGCCGTGAATCGGGCCCCGGCCTTCGCCGCTGTGACGGCCGTGAATCGGGTCCCGGCCTTCGCCGCTGTGACGGCCGTGAATCGGGCCCCGGCCTTCGCCGCTGTG